>JBKGZJ010000018.1:0-24167 GCA_046545635.1 Thiohalophilus sp.
CTGATTTTCAGGGCTTTTTTGTGGCTTCGGCCCATTAGAGAACCAGCGAGCCCGACGCGCCAAGCGCTCGTCGGACTCGCTGAATCGGATCATGGGCCGAAGGGCGGCGGTGCAAACCCGCTTCCTGGCAACAAATCTTGCAAGGCCTGATTTCCCGGCCCTGGTCTCCGGCGGCCGGGTTTCAGCCTTAGGCCACACTGGAAGTGTTTGCTGGGGCCCCGGTGATGGCCTGCCGTTGACCTGGAGCGCCGGGCCGGGTAACGGCACCGGTGCCCTTGCAACCCCGAGGCAGGCGCGATAAAGCCGGTTCGTGTGTTCGCAATAATGCTTTTCCCAAGGTAAAATAGCGTATTCCATCTCGCGACTGGAGTTCGGTCGTCAATGGGCCGATACCTTTATCGAGTCGGACTTTCAGTTGCAACCGGATGAAATGACTCAATTTTTGCAGGGTGGTCTCGTCTTTAAACAGACGCGTGTTGCCCCCAGATTAAAAAATTGTCCTGGTGAGGCTGCTTTCCGGTTAAAAACCAAGTAAAATACTCAACATATAACCTTACAAGATAAGGCGTTGAAATTTCATCATCAGGTCAGTATAAAACCTAGTAAATTACTCGGAAATAGTCCGGAGGTTATCGAGGATGACGGCGACACCCAACACAGTGGATGAACTCATTGATCGTGGCTACGAGCACGGTTTTATTACCGAGATCGAGTCCGATACCTTTCCGCCTGGTCTCAATGAAGATGTCATTCGTGCCCTGTCGGCCAAGAAGAACGAGCCCGAATGGATGTTGGAGTGGCGCCTCAAGGCCTATCGGCATTGGCTGACCCTGGAGCAGCCCAGCTGGGCCCATCTGAACTATCCGCCGATCGACTATCAGTCCATCTCCTATTATTCCGCGCCGAAAAGAGCCGGCGAGGGCCCGCAGAGTCTGGACGAGGTCGATCCGGAGCTGATTGACACCTACAACAAGCTGGGGATTCCGCTGGAAGAGCAGATGGCTCTGGCCGGGGTTGCCGTCGATGCGGTGTTCGACAGTGTTTCGGTCGCGACCACTTTCCGCGAGAAACTCTCCGAAGCCGGCGTCATTTTCTGCTCCATGTCCGAGGCGGTGCAGGACTATCCGGATCTGGTCAGACAGTATCTGGGCACCGTGGTACCGCATACGGACAACTTCTTTGCCTGCATGAATGCGGCGGTCTTCTCCGACGGGACGTTTGTCTATATTCCCAGGGGCGTGCGTTGCCCGATGGAGCTGTCCACCTATTTTCGTATCAACGAGGCCAATACCGGCCAGTTCGAACGTACCCTGATCGTGGCCGAGGAAGCCAGTTATGTCAGTTACCTGGAAGGTTGCACGGCGCCGATGCGTGACGAAAACCAGTTGCATGCCGCCGTGGTCGAGCTGGTCGCCATGGACGATGCCAAGATCAAATATTCCACGGTTCAGAACTGGTATCCCGGCAATGCCGAAGGCAAGGGCGGGATTTACAACTTTGTGACCAAGCGTGGCGATTGCCGCGGCAAACGTTCGCATATCTCCTGGACCCAGGTGGAAACCGGGTCGGCCATCACCTGGAAGTATCCCAGTTGCATTCTGCGCGGTGATGATTCCACCGGCGAGTTTTACTCCGTGGCCGTTGCCCGGGGGCGTCAGCAGGCCGACACCGGTACCAAGATGATCCATATGGGGCGCAACACCAAAAGCACAATTGTTTCCAAGGGCATCTCCGCCGGTCAGGGTCAGAACGCCTATCGCGGTCTGGTACGCATGACGCCCAGGGCGGAGAACGCGCGTAATCATACTCAGTGCGATTCGCTGTTGATTGGCGATACCTGCGGGGCGCATACCTATCCGTATATTGAGGTACGCAACCCCACCGCCAAAATGGAACACGAAGCGACCACCTCGAAAATCAGTGAAGACCAGTTGTTCTATTGCCGGCAGCGTGGTTTGTCTGAAGAAGACGCCGTGTCGATGATTGTCAACGGCTTCTGCAAGGAAGTCTTCAATGAATTGCCCATGGAGTTTGCAGTCGAAGCACAGAAGCTCCTCAACGTCACCCTTGAAGGTGCCGTCGGTTAACCCAATCAAGTTCTGGAGGATAACGACATGTTGTCGATTAAAAACCTGCACGTCAGTATCGAAGGCAAGCCGATACTCAACGGCCTCAACCTGGAAATCGGTACTGGCGAGGTCCATGCCATCATGGGTCCCAACGGCTCCGGCAAAAGTACCCTGTCTTACGTTCTCTCCGGGCGCGAAGGCTATGAAGTTACCGAAGGACAGATCCTGTACGAGGGTGAAGACCTGCTGGAACTGGAAACCGAGGAACGAGCCCACAAGGGCGTATTCCTGGCCATGCAATACCCGGTCGAGCTGCCCGGCGTGAATAATATGGTGTTTCTCAAAGAGTCGCTGAACGCGATTCGTCGCGCGCGCGGTGAAGAAGAGCTGGATTCGGTCAAATTCATGCAACTGGTCAAGGAAAAGGCCAGGATGGTCAAGCTGGATGAAAAACTGCTCAAGCGCAGTGTTAATACCGGCTTCTCCGGCGGCGAGAAAAAACGCAACGAAATTCTGCAAATGGCCCTGCTGGAGCCGAAGCTGGCACTGCTGGATGAAACCGACTCGGGTCTGGATATCGATGCGCTGCGCATTGTCGCCGAGGGCGTCAACGCCCTGCGCAGTCCGGAACGTTCCGTGGTCCTGGTCACCCATTATCAGCGTCTGCTGAACTATATCCAGCCGGATCATGTGCATGTGCTGTCCGAAGGTCGCATTGTGCGTTCCGGCGGCAAGGAACTGGCCCATGAACTCGAAGAGAAGGGTTACAGCTGGCTCAAAGAGGGAGCAGCCGCATGAGTGCAGGCAACGAACAGTCCCGTCAATGGTTTGAGAAACTGGCGCAATCCGGCCAGGTTGACCTGCCGAGCGAAAAGCTCAGCTGGCTCGACGATGCTCGACAACAGGCGCGTCAGGCTATCAATACCCTGCCGGTTCCGTATCGCAAGCAGGAGGAGTGGCGCTATACCAGCATCGATGGCCTGCTGAAGCAGGAATTTCAGCCGGCCAATGATCCCTTCACCGCATTGCAGTCGTTGGATATAGAAGACTGGCTGTTGCCGGAGATGGATTGTTACCGGCTGGTTTTCGCCAACGGTCGTTGCGTTCCGCACCTTTCCCGGACCAGCGAATTACCCGAAGGTGTACGCGTCGGTAGCCTGCGCGCGGCGTTGACGACCGATCCGGATCTGCTGGCAACCTGGTTCGGCCAGACAGCCAACCACTCTCAACATCTGTTCACGGCTCTGAATACCGTCCTGATCAACGATGGCGTCTTCATTCATGTCGAATCCAATGTGAAACTGGACAAGCCTATCGAGGTTCTGCATCTCAGTCTGGCACTCGAAGATGCCGTGGTTGCTCATCCCCGCAATCTGGTGGTGATGGACGCCGGCAGCGAGGCGACCCTGATCGAGCGCTTTGTCAGTACCGGTCAGTCTGTTTATTTCAACAACAATCTGAGTGAGATCATTCTCAATGAATCAGCCTCCTTGACTCACCACCGGGTTCAGGACGAAAGCAGTCAGGCATATCATTTGAGTAACCTGTTTCTTTCCCAGCAGAAACAGAGTCGCTACCGTGGCACGGCACTGGCACTGGGCGGTGCCTGGGCACGGACCGAATACAAGGTTAAATTCCTTGATGAGGAAGCGGAATGCCGTCTCAACGGGCTGTATACAGTGGGTGAGAAGCAACTGACCGATTTTCATCTGGATATCGATCATGCCAGGCCGCATTGTGCCAGTGAGGAGAATTTCCGCGGTCTTCTGTATGGCAAAGGCCGGGCCGTTTTCGATGGCCGTATTCTGGTCGACAAAGACGCCCAGAAGAGCGATGCCCATCTGCACAACGCCAATCTCATGCTGACCCGCACTGCCGAGGTGGATACCAAGCCTCAGCTGGAAATCTACGCAGATGACGTCAAATGCAGTCACGGCACTACCGTTGGTCAGCTGGATCCCGAGCAGATCTACTATATGCGGTCACGCGGCATCGAGACCGCCACGGCACAGAAAATGCTGTGTCTCGGTTTTGCAGACGAAATTATCGATACCATTGAAATCGAGTCCTTGCGCCAGCATATACATGAAAGACTGCATGGGGCCCTGGAACAGGTGGTAAATGAACAGTTGCAAGCTGAAGAGGTGGCATAATGAGCGCCAGACGAGTTTTGTTCCAGCCACAGGTCGAGACAAGCGGGGGTGGTGCCGTTACAGACAGTGACGCACCACTGGAAGAGCGAATCGTCGAAGCACTGAAGACGATTTATGACCCGGAAATCCCGGTGAATATTTATGAACTGGGTTTGATTTACAATCTGCATATCGATGAGGATAACAAGGTCTTTGTCACTATGACCCTGACCACACCGGGTTGTCCGGTTGCCGGTTCCATGCCGGGGCAGGTGGAACAAACCGTCAAGAGTGTTGAAGGTGTCAGTGATGCCGAGGTCGAGCTGGTCTGGGATCCGCCGTGGACCATCGATCGTATGACCGAAGAGGCACGTTTAACATTGGGCTTGTTGTAACCAGGAGGTAATTTATGGCTGTTGCATTAACCGAAAGTGCCGCCAAACATGTTGAAGCTATGCTGGGCAAGCGCGGCAGCGGCGTCGGACTGCGCCTGGGTACCCGCAAGTCGGGTTGTACCGGTTTCGCCTATGTCGTCGATTATGCTGATGAGATCAACGATGACGATGTGGTCTTTGAAAGTCATGGTGTGAAGGTTGTTGTGGACAAGAAGAGCCTGGGCAATATCGATGGGACAGAAGTGGACTACATGAAAACCAATGCCATTAACGAAGGTTTTGAATTTCGTAACCCGAATATCAAGGATATGTGTGGTTGCGGTGAATCCTTCAGCGTCTGAACCCAGCACCAGGAGCACGCATGACGTCGCTTGACGATATCGTCGATACCTTTGAATTACTGGGCGACTGGGATCAGCGTTACCAATACCTGACCGAGCTGGGTGAAAAGTTGCCGCCTCTGCCGGAAGAAGCCCGTGTTGAGGACAACAAGGTCAAGGGCTGTATGAGCCAGGTCTGGGTCCACGCTTACCCCAGTCCGGACAATCCCGAACTGATTCGTTTCCATGGTGATTGCGATACCAGTATTATCAAGGGGGTGCTGGCTCTGTTAATCCAGCTCGTCGAAGATCGCACCGCGGAGGAAATCGAGGCGCTGGATGTGGATGAGTTTTTTGAAAAACTCAAGCTTGATGAACACCTGTCACCAAACCGCCATGTCGGCATTTATGCCATCGTCGATCTGATGAAACAGCAGGCCCGGGCACTCAGGGCCAGCCAGTCGGTTTCCGCCTGATCGACACGCTTTGGGACGTCAAAAGTCACCACCGAAGACAGCGAACACGCTGAAATTGATCTGATCCCCGCCGGGGGTAGTTTCTTCGGTGGCGTCTGTGTTTTCACTGCCTTCAGTGGTTCCCAATGCAGCGTTGGCGATATCCCCGGTTTGATGGATTAGCCGACAGCCAAAAAAAGCCGGGCAATGCCCGGCTTTTTTCGTAGTCGCGCGGCCGGCTTATTCGTGCTCGTGGCCGCCCGGACCGTGGACGTGGCCATGGTCCAGCTCTTCCTGGGTAGGCTCACGGACTTCGGTGATGGTCACGTCGAAGTGCAGGGCCTGGCCCGCCAGCGGGTGGTTGCCGTCGATGACCACGCCGTCATCCTTGATGTCCATCACGGTGATGGTCAGCGGCTGGCCTTCCGGGGTCATGGCCTGATACTGAGCGCCAACCTGGACTTCGGTGCCTTCGAACATGTCTTTGGGAACGGTCTGGATCATGCTGTCATCGCGTTGACCATAGGCGTCATCCGGCTGCACACTGACGTTGAGTGAATCACCCTCACTCTTGCCGGCCAGGGCATTTTCCAGGCCGGGAATAATATTGCCAGCGCCATGCAGATAGGCCAGGCCGGGGCCGCCCTGAGAGGAATCCAGCACGTTGCCGCTGTCATCTTTGAGGGTATAGTCGATGGTGACGACCTTGTTTTCGGAGATTTGCATAGGTATTCCTTGGAAATTCTGTTGATTTTGGAGGTACTGTCGTTCAAACACCAAGACGGTCAGGGGAGCCTGCGAAGTGGGAATGAAAGAAGCCCGATTGCGTTAATAATGTGCAATCCTAGCACAGACCGGGACGGATTTCAGGGGGGGCGCGGGCATTTCCCGGCACGGCAAAACGACTCAGAAAGGGCCCCGTGGGGGTCTGAGAATCTCCCCGGAACAGGGCGTCGAAGGGGGGCCCGGGGTCCCGTACAGCGGGCTGTGTGGATTAAACTGCCCGGGTCTGAATCATGTTATAAAGCGTCTTCGGATCCCCCGCCGGGCTCCGTTGTGACATTTACCCGGACTGAGATGATCGTATGCAGATTAAAACGGTGAACACCCGACCCTACCAGGATCAGGCCCCCGGCACCTCGGGCTTGCGCAAGCGGGTGACTCATTTTCAACAACCCCACTATCTGGAGAATTTTACCCAGTCGATTTTTGACAGTCTGGCACCGGAACAGCGCCACAGTCTGTTGATCGGCGGTGACGGCCGCTATTACAACGATACGGCGATTCAGACTATTTTGCGCATGGCGCTGGGCAACGGTTTTCGCCGGATAGTGGTGGGGCAGCACGGCTATTTGTCCACACCGGCGGCGTCGCTGCTGATACGAAAGTATCAGCTTGATGGCGGTATTATTCTCTCGGCGAGTCACAATCCGGGCGGACCGCAGGGTGATTTCGGTATCAAGTTCAACACCCGTAACGGTGGGCCGGCGCCGGAAAAGATGACCAACCGGATTTACCAGCTGGCTTCCAATCTGGAGCAATACTCTATTGCCGAACTGGATCCCGTGCCGCTTGACGAGTGTACAACCTATCAGTTCGGCGAAAGCTGTATCGAAATTATCGACTCGGTCGATGATTACAGCGATCTGATGGAGCAACTGTTTGATTTTGAACTTATTCGCCAGCAGTTTGCCGCCGGGCAGTTGGGTATGGCCTATGACGCCATGCATGCCATCACCGGTCCCTATGCCCGTGAGATTTTTCAGCAACGCCTGGGGGCGCCGCAAAGCAGTCTGTTAAATGCCGAGCCGCTGCTCGATTTTGGTGGCGCGCATCCGGATCCCAACCTGGTCCATGCCGATCAGCTGCTGGCGATCATGAACCAGGATTCAGGTGCCCCGGAGCTGGGTGCCGCCTCGGACGGAGACGGCGATCGGAACATGATTCTGGGCCGGAATTTTTTTGTTACACCCAGTGACAGCCTTGCGGTAATGGCGGCCAACGCACAGCGAATCCCCGGTTATCGTGACGGTATCGTTGGCGTGGCCCGTTCCATGCCGACCAGCCGGGCGGTCGATCGGGTTGCCGAACGGCTGGGGGTGGCCTGTTACGAGACGCCCACCGGCTGGAAGTTTTTCGGCAACCTGCTGGATGACGGACGGATCACCTTTTGCGGAGAGGAGAGCTTCGGCACCGGTTCCGGGCATATTCGGGAGAAGGACGGGCTCTGGGCGGTGCTGTTCTGGCTGAATCTGCTGGCGGTGCGCAGGCAGTCGGTGGCGGCGATCGTTAAATCGCACTGGCAAGAGTATGGCCGGGACTATTATGCCCGGCACGATTATGAAAATATCGACAGTGGTATTGCCGAACAGCTGGTCAGTGAGTTGCGTGGGCGCCTGAGCGAGTTACCCGGACAGCGAATTGCCGATTTTGTCATCACCCGGGCGGATGATTTCTGCTATAAGGACCCGGTGGACGGCAGTCTCAGTGAACACCAGGGCATCCGGATTTTCTTCGGTGAGCGGGCGCGGATTGTGGTGCGTCTGTCGGGCACCGGCACCGAAGGGGCGACCTTGCGACTCTATTTTGAACAGTATGAGCCAGCAGGCGGGCAACCGGGTCTGCCCACGAATGAATTTCTGCAGCCTTTGGTGGGGGCAGGAGAAAGCCTGCTTGCAGTCTGCCGAAAAACCGGTCGTAGCGGCCCGGATGTGATTACCTGATGCGCTATATTTTTTTGAAAATTCACCTTTACAATAAAAGGTAAGGAACTCCTTTATGAGCGAGACACTATTCCAGCTGGAAGTTCGACCCAATATTCCGGAGAAACTCCGTGGGCTGCAGGACCTGGCCAATGACCTGCTGTATAGCTGGGATCGCGACGTGCGCGGACTGTTTTATCGCCTGGATGATGAACTCTGGGAAACCTGCAATCATAATCCGAAGGTTTTTTTGCGCCGAATCGCCCAGAACAAGCTGGATGAAGCCATCAAGGATCATCTTTTCATGGAAGAGTACTCAAGGGTGATGTCGTCCTTTCGCACCTACCATGAAAAAGGTGTCAGCCCGGAAATAACCGCTCACCTTGATCCGGAAAAAGATCGGGTTGCCTATTTTTGTGCCGAGTTCGGTTTGCATGAGAGTTTTCCGATCTACTCCGGAGGGCTGGGGATTCTTGCCGGTGATCATTGCAAGGCCGCCAGTGATCTGGGGGTGCCATTTGTCGGTGTCGGACTGCTGTACCGGCAAGGCTACTTTACCCAGTTTATTGATGGCAGTGGCAGTCAGTTGACGCAGTATACGCAGACCAATTTTGATGAACTGGTTGTTCAGCCTGCCTGCGACAGTGACGGGAATGAATTTTGCGTACAGGTGGAGATTGAGTCACGTACGGTCAACCTCAAGGTATGGGCGGCATCCGCCGGCCATATCCAGTTGTACCTGCTCGACAGTGATCTGCAAGAGAATAGCGCCGAAGATCGCAGTATCACCTTCCAGCTGTATGGCGGCGACAGTACGATACGGATTCAGCAGGAAATTGTGCTCGGCATCGGTGGTGTGCGCGCGCTGCGGGCGATGGGTATTGAACCGACAGTCTGGCATATCAACGAGGGACATGCTGCATTTCAGATACCGGAACGTTGTCGGGAGTACATCGAGAAAGGCATGGACTTCAACAGTGCGCTGGAACTGGTTGCGGCCGGGACGGTTTTCACCACACATACGCCGGTATCGGCAGGGCATGATATCTTTGAGGCCGAGCAGATGACCCGTTATTTCAGGGATTACGCCAAATCATTGAATATCGAAGCGGCGACATTTTTCGCGCTGGGTGATTCGCCCAATAATCGCGGCAGCTTCAACATGACCGCACTGGCACTGCGGGGTTCACGTTATCATAACGGAGTCAGCCGGATTCACGGTGGTGTGGCTTCAAATATGGAAGGGTATGTCTGGCCACAGATACCGCCCAATGAAAACCCGATATCCTATGTGACAAACGGTGTGCATGTGCCCACCTTCCTGGCCCGGGAATGGGTCAATCTGTTTGATATGCGCTTTCGCGAATGGCGCAGTGAATTGAATAAACCGGAATACTGGGAGTGTATCGATTCCATTCCCGACCATCGGTACTGGAGTTTGCGCCAGGAGCTGAAAGCGCAGATGCTGGAGGATGTTAACAAGCGTACGCGTCGACGCTTTCAACGTGCCGGTTTCAGCGAAGCACAGCTGAAACGCCTGACAAGCTATACCTGTGAGCCGGAACAAAATATCCTGGTGCTGGGCTTTGCCCGTCGCTTTGCGACCTACAAGCGCGCTGCCCTGTTATTTGCCGATATACAGCGTCTGGCGCGACTTCTGAACAATCCAAAGCGTCCTGTGATGATTGTATTTGCCGGCAAGGCTCATCCGCGGGACAAACCCGGCCAGGAGTTGATCCGTACCATACATGAATATTCCCTGCGTCCGGAGTTTATCGGCAAGATCATTATGCTCGAGGGTTATGATATGGCGCTGGCACGCAAGCTGGTTACCGGTGTTGATGTCTGGCTCAATACACCGGAATACCCTCTCGAAGCCAGTGGGACCTCCGGGCAAAAGGCTGCGATCAATGGCGTAATTAACCTGAGTGTGCTGGACGGCTGGTGGGGCGAAGGTTTCGATGGTGAAAACGGCTGGGCGATTCATCCCCATGCCAGTAACGCGGATGACAATTTGCGCGATCAGGAAGAATCCGCGGATCTGCTGGATATTCTGGAAAACGAGGTAATACCCTTGTATTACGAGTTTGGAAGTCAGGGATACTCGTCGGGATGGGTGAGATTATCGAAAGCCTCCATGAAAAGCTGTTTACCGCGTTTCAATGCGCAGCGAATGGTGTTGGATTATGTGAAAAACTTTTACGCCCCGGCACGTTATCAATATTCGCGTTTGTCCGCTGATAATTTTACTCCGGCACGGAAGCTGTCTGAATGGAAGGCGAAAATCCGCGAAAGCTGGAAAGGTGTCAGCATTCATCGAGTCGACGAAGTGCGCCAACAAATACACGATGGCGAGTCCTTGCCGATTATCGTCCATGCCAGACTCAATGGCCTGGTTGCCGATGATGTTGTTGTCGAATGTATCGTGGGAAACAGGGATGATGACGGCAAGTTTGTTTCCTCCGAACAGCACCAGTTCAGGCATACCGGGTTACAGAATGATGAGCATATTTTCGAGCTGGATCTCAAACCGAATAATCCCGGCCTGAATCATTATAAGCTGCGCATCTATCCCTGGCACGAACTGTTAAGCCATCCGTTTGAGATGGGGTATATGATCTGGATTTAAGCGTATTACCGCAGAGACACAGAGGACGCGAAGTACAATTTTGAATGTTGAATTTTAAATTCTGAGTGTCAGAAGCGGCCTTATTCAACATTTAAAATGCAAAATTATTACTTTCTTTGCCGGTCACAATCGTCCGTACAACTTTAGCAAGTGGTGGAGTTTACGGGTGAGATCGGTTGGTACCTGTTCCCAGTCGAAGCGCCATTGCCAGTTACCTTCCAGTGTGCCGGGGGTGTTCATGCGGTGTTCCCCGCCCAGCCCCAGCAGATCCTGCATCGGCACGATCGCCAGGCAACTGACCGAGGCCAGTGCGCTGCGAATCAACGGCCAGGGCATGTCTCTATCGCCAGTGACACCAAGATACTCCTGGACATAACGGCGGGTCTCTTTATCCAGCCGCCGATACCAGGAGAGGGTTGTGTCGTTGTCATGGGTTCCGGTATAGACCAAGGACTTAAATTCGTGCTGATGGGGCAGGTAGTGATTGTTGGGATCGCCATCAAAGGCAAATTGCAGAATTCTCATGCCGGGCAGGTCGAACTTTCTGCGCAGCGCATGGACCTCTTCGGTGATCATCCCCAGATCTTCGGCAACCAGCGGGAGATCGGGAAAACTCGCATGCAGCGTCTCCAGCAGTTCGTCCCCGGGAGCCTCCACCCAGTGCCCTTCCATGGCGGTTGCTGCACCGGCAGGGACAGCCCAGAACGCGTGTAAACCCCGAAAGTGATCGATTCGCACGACATCGAACAGCGCCAACTGGGTCTGCAGACGTTGCCGCCACCAGAGAAAGTTATCCTGACGCATGATGTCCCAGCGATAGAGCGGATTGCCCCAGAGTTGCCCGGTTTCTGAAAAATAATCGGGCGGGACACCGGCGACCTGTCGTGGGTGGCCCCCGCAGTCCAGGGTAAACAGCTCCCGCTGCGCCCAGACATCGGCACTGTCGAGGGAGACGTAAATCGGTATATCACCCAGTAATTTTACATCATGTTCGCTGGCGTATCGCTTCAGATCCCGCCACTGTTGAGAGACGATAAACTGGCAAAAGCAGTGGAATTCGACTCGTTCAGCCAGCTCGCTTCGGCTGCGCTGCAGGGCGGAAGCCTGTCGATCGCGCAGGGGAGGCGGCCATTTTGTCCAGGCGCGCTGCTGTTGTGATTCACGAATCGCCATGAACAGGCTGTAATCATCCAGCCAGTGGGCCTGCCGGGCAACAAACTCGTTATAGGAGGCGAACAGATCGCGAGGTCTCTGTCTGCTGAACTGTTTCCAGGCCTGTTCGAGTTGTTGGCGGTGTTCTGCAAAGTTCGTGGTCCGCTTTGCACTGTCCAGTAACTTGCGATCCCGCAACCATTCAAGGCTGATAAGTTCGGGATCGCCGGCATGTGCGGAAAGCGCCAGATAGGGAGAGCCGTCAGCGTGAGTAGGACCCAGTGGCAGCATTTGCCAGACAGTAATACCGGCCTGTTGCAGAAAATCGATAAAACGATAGGCGTCATGGCAGATCTGACCGTGAGGCAACGGACCGGGCAGAGAAGTCGGATGCAGCAGAACACCTCCCCGACGTTGTCGGTACAACGGGTGCACTCAGTTTTCTTCCTGTCCGCGTCGCATAGTGCCACCGGTGGCGGGCTGGCCGGTGCCGTGCGAAATCGGTTCAGCCAGGGCATCCGGTGACTCCAGTCCCAGCTGCATATATAAATTGGCTAACTGCTGGCGATACAGCTTATCGAAGTCGCGCACCGATTCAGCGGGATTGTAGTCGCCGAACCACCAGAACCAGTCGGAGCCTTCACAGATGGCCAGTTGAGTCAGGATGGCGTCGCGCTGTTCGTCGGTAAACTCGCGGCTGGCCAGTTGTTGATCACAGGCCTGTTTGGCTTCGACCAGCAGATCCCAGGCGCGGTTCTTGCCGGGGTCGCCGATCCAGGTCGAGAATGTGCCGTACACCCAGCTGCCGGCAACGATCCGATCCAGCGTCACCTGTTCAGGTTGATCGGCCAGATAGGCGCTGTAGGTGGTCAAATTCAGATCGGGATGTGCCACCAGGCCGGCATACAGGGCTTCTAGAAAATAATAACCGTTCTCGGGATAAAATTCCCAGGCATTTTCTCCATCAAGGATGATCGAGATTATCGGGTTGGTGTGTTCCCGGCAGGCCTCGGCAATATTCTCCAGATGATGGAGCAGATTGGCGACCGCATCATCGGCATGCCAGGTGGCGTAATCAAAGCCGATCAGATCCGACAGCCCGTCGTCGCGGAAAAAGCAGCAGGCTGTGGTGTCGGCATAACGGTAGCCGGTATACAGACAACGGCCGTTAATCTCGCCAGGACCTGCCTTGAGACTGTTGTGCAGGACCGTGTCGCCGCTGGCCAGCCAGCTAAAACCATGTTCGTCCAGTATGCGAATTGTCGCCTCGCTGATACTGCCTTCCGACGGCCAGCAGCCCGCGGGACGAAAGCCAAAGTATTGTTCGAAGACCGCCAGTCCCTTTTCGATATGCCAGGCTACCCGCTCCTCGCCGCCGGGGTAGTGGTCCGCCGTGGGCAGACTGATATCGGGCATCGCCTCGCGTGCCGATTGAACGTCAAGGAGCAGCGGCATGATGGGATGTGCATAGGGGGTGACCGACAACTCGATCCGTTCCTGTTCGGCGAGGGCCCGATAGCGGCTGATGACGCCCTGGCACAGCTCGCCGATAAGACGTAGCAGGCTATGACGATCATGCTGGTTGAAGTTGGTGCCCTTGTCGATTAACGCCTGGATCTGGTGGTTTTCCCGGCGTACGGTTTCACCCAGCCAGGCCAGGTGAAACCAGGTGAGCAAATCGGTCAAAAAACGATCGTGCAGGTAGATGATCGCGTCGGGATGTTCATCCAGCCATCTGGCGAATTCGGCCAGTCGTTGATAGTTGGGATAACGCTGGATCAGGCGTTCTTCGTTGGCGCGCAGACACTGTTTGATTAATGCCAGTCGTTGTTCGGGTTCGCCGGGCATGACCGGCTGGGCCAGCGCATCAAGCAGGGGATCGTGGATTTCACTGCCATGCAGAAAAAATGCCGCGATTTGCCGCGCGTAGTCGTCGATCTGTTCCAGCAGGGTCGGGGTGAAGTTGACGACCGCGCGGGCGGCCGGATTGGCCTCCAGGTGCGCGGCCATATCGACATAGTCCTTGATGGCATGCAGATAGGTCCACGGCAGATGATAATCGCCAGTGCGCCGATCCCGGTACTCGGGCTGGTGCATGTGCCAGTAGATGACAACGTTCAGCGGTTTAGCGGACATGGTGTATCTGCTGTCCGAGCATTTCCGGTGTCACCAGTACCACCCCTTTGGGTGAAATGTAAAAGTGTTTGGCGTCTTCCTGTGCATCGACGCCGATTTGGGTGTTGTCGGGGATATCACAACCTTTTTCAATAATCGCATGACGGATCTCGCAATGCTGACCGATTTCAACCTCCGGTAGAATCAGCGAATCCTCGATCAGCGAGTAGGATTCCACCCGCACGCTGGAGAAGAGCAGCGAGTGGCGCACGGTCGAGCCGGAGATAATGCAGCCGCCCGAGACCATGGAGTCGATCGCCTCGCCGCGGCGGCCGTCCTCGTCAAAAATAAATTTGGCCGGCGGCAGCTGTTCCTGATAGGTCCAGATGGGCCAGTCCATATCATACAGGTTGAGTTCCGGGGTGATGCCGATCAATTCCATGTTGGCCTCCCAGAAGGCATCCACCGTTCCCACATCGCGCCAGTAGCCCTTGTTACCACTGACAGGATCCCGAAAGGTGTAGGCGTAGGCGCGGTAATTATCGATCAGACCGGGGATCACGTCCTTGCCAAAATCATGGCTGGACCGGGTATCGTCGGCGTCTTCCAGCAGGCGATCGATCAGAAACTCCTTGTTAAAGACATAGATGCCCATGGAGCAGAGCGATTTTCCCGGGTCGTCGGGCAGGGCGGGAGGCTGCTCCGGTTTCTCCAGAAAGTGGCGGATACGATGATTCTGATCGATATCCAAGACCCCGAAGCCGGAGGCATCCTCGATCGGAACCTCAAGGCAGCCAACAGTAATGTCGGCCTGCTGTTCCACATGAAAGGCGAGCATGGCGCCGTAGTCCATTTTGTACACATGGTCCCCGGCGAGCACCAGCACATATTCCGGGTCGTGATTGCGGATAATGTCGATGTTCTGGTAAATGGCATCGGCGGTGCCCGCATACCAGGAGGTTTCGATGCGTTGCTGGGCGGGCAGCAGCTCGACAAACTCGCCAAATTCACCGCGCAGCATACCCCAGCCCTGCTGAATATGAACAATCAGGGAGTGGGCTTTGTACTGGGTCAGTACCCCGATGCGCCGGATGCCGGAATTAATGCAGTTGGATAAGGGGAAATCGATAATCCGGAACTTGCCGCCGAAAGGCACCGAGGGCTTGGCGCACCACAGGGTGAGTTGCTTGAGCCGGCTGCCGCGTCCCCCGGCCATAATCAGGGCCAGAGTATCGCGGGTCAGGCGACTGACAAAACGGGGTGAACGGCCATGACGCATAGAGATTTCCTTATTCAACAATTGGTGTCTTCAGGCCATTTCCCCGGCTCCGGGGTTTTCCGGGCGATCGGTACAGCCTTACAGCAATTTATGCGCCAGCGGTGACTCCCGTCAATCGCAGCCCGGACCCGGCCCGGGCAAAGGGTGTTGCTCCTTTTTGCTGCACAGGGTGATAACCGCGACACACTTTAAGCATAATACCCAATCGCCGGCTTTGAAAGCACCGAAATGGCTTTGTTGCCAGTATTATTGAACAGGAGCTGTCCATTGCAGCACACCGGGATGACCGGCGTATGACAGCCGCTTATGGCCAATCGTTCCGCGTGGGATTTTCCACGTATCATGTCGCGCCTGAATCGCCTATCATGTAACCAGCAGCCCTGACGGTTTGCACTGCCTGATAAATTCCGGAACTTGCCTGATGACCGATACGCCACAAGCCCAGCTGTCCAACAGTCACGTACAGAACAAACCCGATCTGCAGCGCCTGTTACAGGCCCGCCATCATGATCCGTTCGCGGTATTGGGTCGGCATGAGCACGACGGTGAGACGCTTATTCGGGTATTACTGCCATATACCCGCGATGTAACGCTGGAAGAGACCGGCGAGGCGTTCCAGCGGGTTGGCAACAGCGACATTTTCGAATGGCGGGGAAAGGGTGAGAGACTACCGACCCATTATCGTCTGCAACGGATCGACAGCGACGGCCAGACATATGAGCTGTATGACGCCTACGCTTTTGGTCCGACACTGTCCGAGTATGATATCAACCTGTTTTCCGCCGGCAAGCATCTGCACGTGTATCGCATGCTGGGTGCGCATGCCTGCAATATCGACGGCATCGACGGGGTTCGCTTTGCCACCTGGGCGCCCAATGCCGAGCGGGTCAGTGTCATCGGCAACTTCAACCATTGGGACGGGCGCTGCTATCCCATGCGCGCCCGCGGCAGCAGCGGTGTCTGGGAACTGTTTATCCCCGGCTTGTCCATGGGCGAACTCTACAAGTACGAGATCCGCAACCGGGACAGCGGCAAGGTCGTGCAAAAGTCCGATCCCTACGCCCGACAAACCGAGCTGCGTCCGCGCACCGCCTCGGTTATTTTCGAAAGTCACTATACCTGGCAGGATAATGCCTGGCTGGAACAACGTCAGGCAGCAGACTGGCTGCATCAGCCGATGAGCATCTACGAGGTGCATCCGGGGTCCTGGCAACGGGACACGCAGGGCGAGCCACTCGATTACCGCGAACTGGCTCATCGGCTGGTCGAGTATGTTACCCGGCTGGGGTTTACCCATATCGAACTGATGCCCATCACTGAACATCCGTTTGATGATTCCTGGGGGTATCAGACCACCGGTTACTATGCGCCTACGGCACGTTACGGCGATCCCGACGATTTTCGCTATTTTGTTGACTACTGTCATCAACACCACATCGGGGTATTGCTCGACTGGGTACCGGCCCATTTTCCGCGCGATGAATTCGCGCTGGCGTATTACGACGGCAGCGCTCTGTACGAACATGAGGATCCCCGCCGTGGCGCCCATCCCGACTGGGGCACGCTGATCTATAACTACGGACGCAATGAGGTGCGCAATTTTCTGATCAGCAGCGCCATCTTCTGGTTGCAGGAATATCATCTCGATGGTTTGCGTGTCGACGCGGTGGCCTCCATGCTCTATCTCGACTACTCCAGGGATAAGGCAGACGAGTGGCTGCCCAATATCCACGGCGGCAACGAAAACCTCGAAGCCATCAGTTTTTTGCGCGAGATGAACACCGTGACCCATCGTGAAGTCCCCGGCACGCTGATCATGGCCGAGGAGTCCACCGCCTGGCCCCAGGTGACGCGACCGGTGGAGCTGGGCGGGCTGGGGTTTTCCATGAAGTGGAACATGGGCTGGATGCATGACATCCTCGAATACTTTTCCCAGGATCCCATCCATCGCCGCTATCATCACGATAAACTGACTTTCGGCCTGATCTATCTGTTCAGCGAAAACTTTATTCTGCCGTTCTCCCATGATGAGGTCGTGCATGGAAAATCTTCATTGCTTTATAAAATGCCTGGGGACGAATGGCAGAAGTTTGCCAACCTGAGATTGCTGTATACCCTGATGTACACCTATCCGGGCAAGAAACTGTTGTTCATGGGCTGCGAGTTCGGGCAGGGGCCCGAGTGGAATGCCAATACCCAGCTGGAGTGGTATGTACTGGAGTATGCGGTACATCATGGCCTGCAAAGGCTGGTGGGCGATCTGAACGGGCTGTACCGGCGTGAACCGGCATTGCATCAGTATGATTTTGACTATCAGGGCTTTGACTGGATCGACTGCCACGATTCGGAACAATCGATTATCAGTTTTTTGCGGAAAAGCGATGATCGTTTCGTGGTCGTAATACTGAACTTTACCCCGGTGCCGCGTTATGACTATCGCATTGGCGTGCCACAGGCCGGTCGCTATCGCGAGATACATAACTCGGATTCACAATTTTATGCCGGCAGCAATGTGGGCAACCAGGGCGAGTTACATACGACCGGCACAAGCTGGATGGGCCGTCCCGATTCGTTGTCACTTACCCTGCCGCCGCTGGGCGGGATTATACTGGAGTATATCACTGACTAATGGTCTCCCGGCGTGTTCTGTATTGCAGCAGCGAGGCCTACCCGCTGATCAAAACCGGTGGTCTGGGCGATGTGGCCGGTAGTCTGCCGCGCGCTCTGCAACGACTGGGGCACGATGTGCGTCTGCTGTTGCCGGCCTATCGCGAGCTGTTGCAGAATCTTTCTCATCGGCCTCGCCGGCTGATTGAGTTGACGATCGATAACTATCCGGTAGTGCTATGGCAGACTACCTTGCCAGGTAGTCGGGTGATTACCTGGCTGGTGGATTGCCCGCCACTGTTCGATCGCCCTGGTAATCCCTATCATGATGCCGAGGGCGAACCCTGGCCTGATAATGCGCAACGGTTTGCACTATTTGATCAAGTCGCGGCTCGCCTGGCTGTCGGTCAGTCCGATCTCGATTGGCAGCCGGATATTGTCCACGGCAATGACTGGCAATGCGGCCTGATTCCGGTCTATCTTGAATTGCTGCCCGAGCGACGGCCAGCCTGCGTATTTACCATACACAATCTGGCTTATCAGGGTATTTTCGAACGCTCTGCCTTTGAACAACTCGATCTGCCCGAGTCGCTGTGGCACTACACCCGCCTCGAATATTACGGCCAGTTTTCCTTCATCAAAGGCGGACTCATCTATGCCGATCGGATCACCACCGTCAGTCCGACCTATGCCCGCGAGATCCAGAGCGCAAGATTCGGTCATGGTATGGAAGGGGTTCTGACACACCGATCCGAGCGGCTCAGTGGCATACTCAACGGGATCGATACCCGTACCTGGAACCCGGGTACCGATCGCTTTATTGTCAAGCGCTACAACCGGCGCCATCTGGCAGACAAACAGGTCAATAAGGCAGCCCTGCAGGCGCACTTCGGACTGCCACAAACCGACGGGTCCATGCTGATGGGCATGGTTTCCCGTCTGGTGGAACAGAAGGGGATTGACCTTGTGCTTGACGGCCTTACCCGGCTATTCAGGTTGCCCGTGCAACTGGTGATACTCGGCAGTGGCGACAAACGCTATGAACGGGCCTTGCAACAGGCGGTAAAGCAATATCCCCGACAGTTAGCAGTAACGATTGGCTACGACGAGCAACTGGCGCACCGCATCGAGGCGGGTGCCGATCTGTTTTTGATGCCCTCGCGCTTTGAGCCCTGCGGGCTCAATCAGATGTACAGTCAACGTTATGGCACCCTGCCGTTAGTGACTGCGGTGGGCGGGCTGGCGGATACTGTCATCGATGCCGCCGGTGACGCGCTGCAACGGGGTGAGGCCAGCGGATTTGTCATGCAGGAGGTCAGCGTGTCGGCACTGCAAAAAAGCCTGCAGCGGGCTGTACGGCACTATCAGACCCCGTTGCGCTGGCGGCAGCTGCAGCAGTTCGCCATGCAACGGGATTTTTCCTGGGAACGCAGCGCTTCGGCATATGCCGAATTGTACGAGCAGGCCCGGCGGGAGAGTCCTACCTTCTGAGTTCGTCGGGCTTTTAATTCGGACGTTTCTTTGCGGCGCCAAAACAGTCCGCTCGCCACAGGCAGCCCTGCTGGTCGCAGATCCCGTTGACGGCGGTGGCAAAGCAGTTGAAGTTTCCTTCGGCGGACTGGATCTGCCGCACCAGTTCGACCTTGCTCTGACGCGAGGTTTTCAGACCGTGCTGTTTGGCGATTTGGCGAATATCCTGCATTTGCATAGCGTATCTCCTGAGCGACCCGTTAGGGTAGGCAGAGTATAGATCTGATTCGCGGATCCTGGAAAAAGAAAAGGCACAGCCCGGGGAGGGCTGCGCCAAAAGCGGAGTCGAATCCGCATCGAGGTTTCCACCATCAGGCGGGAGGAGATAACTCGTTATCGGCGACAACCGGCTCCGGCGGGACGGACTGGCTAACGCCGTAAGGCTCATGCGCTTCGTCGGACTTCAAAAATAACTCAACGAACGTGGCGTAGTTAAACTGACTGTTCATGACGGCTTGCCTCCGGGGACTGATTGAGTCTTGTGAACACGCGCTACAACAAACCTGTTTTCAACTATCATGCCAAGCAAATGATCGTCACGCGTCATTGAGACAAGTCACTGTTTTTTAATGAAATATATTATTATTCCGGATTTGACTCCTTTGCATTGACTTGTCCCGGCATCAGCTTTTCGCACCCGCCTGGAACGTTTCCGCTCTTTCCTGCACGCTCATGGTGCGAAGAATGAAGACCACTCTATCTGCATGGTAATTAGCCGGAATCGGCCGCGATGCGCAGGTTGGTTCAATTCTTTTATCTGTCGCTGCAGGGTAAAAAAGACCGTTTGACTGTTAACGCGGACATGTCAGCGAGTATGAGGCGCATTTCACGGCTCCCGCTGATCGTGCGAGTTGACGACACACTGCGCGACCAGCACTGCCCGGCGCGCGATCGATGGGTGTGATCAAAAACAGGCAAGCGGAACGGTTCCGTTGCCGGGCAAGTACCTGGGTTTTTCCCGAGAGAAACTTCGTCTCAGGGCCTGTCGAAAATGATTAAAATGTTCTAAAATTTAAAAAACGCAGATATCCCGCCATGCAGTCAGATGATAACACGGCCACGGAACCGGGAAGTTCGCCGCACGGGAAGGAATCCTCACACCACCGCACCTTTGGTAACTCCCGGGTCAGCCATGAGCAGTTCCGCTTCCTGTATGCCGCCGAGCATGTCTATATGGCGGGGCTGTTGTTGCACGGGTTGTTTCTGCTGGTTTTCTTCTGGCTGAATATTTATGAACTGTACCTGTTCAATATATTCAGCCTGATAATTTTTTCCCTGGCGCTCTATCTCAACCGTAATGGCCATCATTATCTGGCATTGTGGCTGGCCTACATCGAGGTGATTTTACATGCCAGTCTGGCTATTGTGCTTCTGGGCTGGAGTAGCGGGTTTTATTACTACATGGTTGCCATTCCGCCACTGTTATTCATCAATCCGAACCGGTACCTCGCGGAGAAAATTATTCTGTCCGCCATTCCTGTCGGATTGATGATTGTGCTTTATACCGACCCGTTCGGGATGTTTTCTTTATATGATTTAAATATTGGTATTATTCGCTTGTTGCATATCGGCAATCTGATTGCCACTGTGGCACTGGTGGCCTATCTGGCGCATTATTATTCCAAGGGGGTGAATGACTCGGAAAGACAGCTCCAGAAGCTGACCGAAGCGTATGAAGAACTTGCCACGTATGACTCGCTGACAAGATTGCTTAATCGTCATGCGATGCTGCAGGCGATAGAAGATGAGGTCAGTCGTTTTCGGCGGCTCAAAAAGCCCTTTGTTCTGGCGCTGGGTGACATCGATGATTTCAAGAAGGTTAATGACCGTTTTGGCCATCATGCCGGCGATGTGTTGTTAAAGGAGTTTGCCTCACGCATGCAGCAACGATTGCGGCGACACGATGTTGTCAGTCGCTGGGGTGGTGAGGAATTTTTGATTCTGCTGGCCGATGTCACCCTGGAAGAGGCCGAGGTGGTGTTGAATGATTTGCGTAATTGTCTTGCCGAGCCTGTACGGGTAAATAATCTCGGCCATAAAGTAACAATTACTTTCGGTGCCTGCCAGTACAGTGACACGCAGGGTGTCGAGAAAACCATCCAATTTGCCGACAAGGCGATGTACCAGGGCAAGCGCGCAGGTAAAAACCGGGTGGTATTGGCAAGGCGCGAACAGGAGTAAGTAGCATTCCATCCTTCGTTAGCCGGCTCCTGCCATCTGTAAGACAAGATAGCCTGTATAGCATACGAATGCCGTTAGCAGCAGCGCCCCTTCCAGCCGGTTAATGCGGCCGCCACCGTGTAGACGGTACCCGAATACAAACAGCGATAGAGTCAATACCCCCATGACCACCATATCACGAGTCAGAATCTCGCCCGGGATCGTCATGGGTTGAATCATGCCCGCTATGCCGACCACCGCCAGGGTGTTGAACAGGTTAGAGCCGAGCACATTGCCCAGTGCAAGGTCATGCTCACCCTTGCGCAACGCGGCAAGGGATGAGGCGAGTTCCGGCAGAGAGGTGCCTACTGCCACAACCGTCAGACCGATGATCAGATCACTGACACCAAATTCCCGGGCGATCTCCACGGCTCCCCAGACCAGCCCCCGGGAGCTGATAATCAACAGCATCAGGCCGATAAAAAGCCAGATCACTGCCCGCCTGAGCGGCAACGGATGAGAGGCCAGCTCGGCCTCCATTTCATTCGCAAGGGGATCACTGCGAGCCCGCAGTCCTTGATAAATGGACCAGCCCATCAGGCCGCCGAATACCAGTAGCAATATACCCGCATCCAGTCGACTCAGGCGACCGTCCCACAACTGCCAGACGGCCAGCGCGGTAACCAGAGTGAGAATTGGCAGTTCCTTGCGCAAAACCTGAGAGTGCACCGCAATTGGAGTGAGAAGGGCGGTCAGTCCCAGGATCAGGGCGATATTGGTGATATTGGAGCCGTAGGCGTTGCCCAGTGCCAGCCCGGGATTGCCCTGCCAGGCAGCCAGGGCCGAGACCAGCATCTCCGGTGCGGAGGTCCCAAAGCCGATGATGACCATTCCGATCAGTAAAGGCGGCATGCCCAGATGACGGGCTGCCGCGGATGCTCCTTCCACAAACCGGTCCGCACTCCAGATTAACAACGCGAGACTGATGACGACGACCAGCAGGGGCAGGCTCATTGCTCATTCCTGTTTGAATTCCGGCGACTATCGCAAAAAACATCGCACAGTGCCAGTGGCAGGCACGGCCTGGCGTTGCCGGAGGCCAGGACGGGTTGTTGCCGCAGGCCCTGTTAGCCTGGCGGGGATAAGGCATTACTGAGCGGATTCAAGCAGCGGTACGAGTTTTTCCCAGACGTTATGCATGATGCGCGGCTGGGCTTCTGCCGTCGGGTGAATGCCGTCGTTTTGCATCAGTGCCGCATCGTCGGCAACCTGATCCAGGATTCGGGGGACCAGGGGTATGTCGTACTCTTTGGCGAGTTCCTCGTAGAGGGCTGCAAATCTGGTATTGTATGCGGCGCCATAGTTCGGAGGCAGGCGCACACCGGCGAGCAGGACGCGGGCGTGCTGTTCCTGGCTCTGCTCGATAATGTTCGCCAGACTGGTTTTGATCTCGGAAAGGGGCAGGCCGCGCAAGCCGTCATTGCCGCCAAGCGCGATAATGACAATCTCCGGTTGATGGTTTTGCAAGGCTGAATCAATACGACTGAGCCCGGTCCGGGTTGTGTCGCCACTGACGCTGGCATTGATAACTGTATAATCATAGCCCTGACTTGCCAGTTTTCTCTGCAACAGTGCAACCCAGCCCTGTTCCCGGTCAATGCCGTAAGCACCGCTAAGGCTGTCTCCCAAGACCAGAATATTTTCCTGTTTTTTATTTTCGCTGTACGCGCTATGGTTAACGGCCATCAGCACACAAACCAGTGCGGGCAGAATTAATCGAGAGATTGTAGTCATCATGTCAGAACGTATTTCCCATGCCTTTGTCGAAGCTCAGAATCTGGGTAAACAGGTCACAACCCGCGACGGGGTACTGACCCTGTTGCATGATATCAATTTTAGCGTCGAGGTGGGGATGTCACTTGCGGTTCTCGGTGTCTCGGGATCCGGTAAAACCACCTTGCTGGGGTTGCTCGCGGGCCTGGATACACCGACCGAAGGTGAGGTGTTCCTCGATGGTCATGCACTGAATAGCTTTGATGAAGATGGTCGCGCGCAACTACGGGCCGGGCTGGTCGGCTTTGTGTTCCAGAACTTTCAGCTGTTGCCTGGTCTGACCGCGCTGGAGAACGTGATGTTGCCCCTTGAGCTGGCGCAGGCGCCGCATCCGCGCGAAACAGCCAGTGAATTGCTGGTGCGCGTCGGGCTTGGCGAGCGCCTGCACCACTATCCCAATCAGTTATCCGGCGGCGAGCAACAGCGTTGCGCCATTGCCCGTGCTTTTGCCACGCAACCCCGCTGCCTGTTTGCCGACGAGCCGACCGGCAATCTCGACAGCAAGACCGGCAGGCGGATTATTGAACTGCTGTTTGAACTCAACAGCGAGCACGGTACCACATTGATTATGGCCACCCATGATCAGCATTTGTCGCAATTGTGTCACCGACGCCTGCATCTGGATGCCGGACATATAGTCGACCCGCCTGCAGCTGATCCACATGACTGAACATTTGCAGGCACCGGCATTTTACTGGTTCAACTCATGGCGCATGCTATGGCGCGACTGGCGTGGCGGCGAACTCGGTATTCTCGCGCTGGGCCTGGTGATTGCGGTGACCAGTATCA
>JBKGZJ010000019.1:0-24149 GCA_046545635.1 Thiohalophilus sp.
ATGGAAGAATTTGTTGGCAAGTTGTGGCATCGCTTTATTACCCGTTCGGCGCAGCGCAGTTATCCCGAACAGGCGGTGACCCTGGCCGAGATCAGCAAGGTCGTCGGCATTCTGTTTCGTGCCTCCGGCGGCGAGGGCGGGTTGCGGATCGAGGCGACCAGTGCCTGCGAACACGAAGGCCGGCGCTCTCTGCTGGAGCGGATCGCCGGCAGCGGTGACAGAGTCGAGTTGTGCTGGCGGACGGAGGAGTCGCTGTTTCTGCCGGCCCGGGTCGACGCCTATCCCGAGCGCCATCTCAACCGCGATCTCTATCTCTGGCTGGCGGCCCTGGCGGCCGAATACCGGCCGACTGAGGAAGCCTGGTTTACCCACAGCCAGTGGCTGACCCGCCGGGTTTTGCAGCGTTATCCGGGTCTGGCGCCCCGCTACCGGCGCCTGGTGGAGGCCGAGCTGGCCCGCCGCCCCGATCCCGCCGGCCTGCCGCGCGATGAGGCGGCCTGCGAGCAGGCGATCCGGACCGCGCTGATCAATCCCGGCGAGCTCGCCGATCTGCCCGAGGCCGCCAGGCCGCCCCAGCCGGTGCTGTTGTGGCTGCATCCGGCGCCGCCGCGGGCTCTGGACCGGCGCAGCGGGCAACAGCCGGCGCAGGACGATCTGCCCGAGGCCGAGGGGGAGGTCGAACAACTGGACGACGAGCGCCGGCACCGGGCCGAGCAGGTCGACATGCCGGACGGCGACAGGGGGCTGGTGCTGGATCGGTTCGAGAACATTCTCAGCTGGGCCGAATACGTCAAGGTGGATCGCAGCACCGAGGAGGATGACGACATCGACGGGGCCCAGCAGACTCTCGATGACATGGAAGTGGTGAGCGTCGCCCGCGACAGCAAGAGTACGGCCAAGCGCCTGCGGTTCGATCTGGATCTGCCGGGCGAGGACGATGATGACCGGGTGATCGGCGAAGGGATACGGTTGCCGGAATGGGATTATCGCAAACAGGACTGGCTGGCGGATCACTGCTGTGTCTTGCCCATGATCGCCATTGATGCCCCGGCCTGTGAATTGCCCGAGCATCTTCTCACCACGGCACGGCGCTTGAAAAAGCAATTCGAGTCGCTGGTACCGCAACGGGTCTGGTTCAATCAACAAAGCGACGGCAGCGAGATCGATCTGCACGCCTATCTGGAACACTCCAGCGAGCGTCTGCGCGGCCAGGCCATGGCCGAGCAGCGGCTGTATCGCGATTTTCGCGGCGGGCGGCGGGACCTCTCCTGCCTGTTGCTGGCCGATCTCTCCCTTTCCACCGACACCTGGGTCAACAACGAATCCCGGGTGATCGATATCATTCGCGACAGCCTGATGCTGTTCGCCGAGGCGCTCTCCGCCAGCGGCGACCGGTTCGCCATTTACGGCTTCTCCTCCCGCTACCGGGATCATGTTCGCTTCCACACCATCAAGACCTTCGCCGAAAAACACGACGCCGAAATCCGGGGCCGGATCAATGTCATCAAACCGGGCTTCTATACCCGCATGGGCGCGGCGATTCGACAGGCCACGCGGACGCTGGAAAAACAGACCGCGCACGATCAGTTATTGCTGATACTGACCGACGGCAAGCCCAACGATCTGGATCACTACGAAGGCCGCTTCGGTATCGAGGATACCCGCATGGCCATCATCGAGGCACGCAAGCAGGGGATCCAGCCGTTTTGCGTCACCATTGACGAGAAGGGGAATGACTATTTGCCCTATATCTTCGGTAACGACGCGTTCGTGGTGATCCGCAAACCGGCCGAACTGCCCCGCGACCTGCCGCTGCTCTACGCCCGCATCACCCAGCACAGTGTATAAATAGACAGATCGCTGAAATTAACGCAGAGGGCGCGGAGTCGCAGAGGCGCAGAGGTATATAATGTTGAATGTTGAATGTTGAGTTTTAAACTCTGAATTGTGTGTATGATTTAATTCAACATTAAGAACTAAAATTTCATTTTTTCTCTGCGTCTCCGCGCCTCTGCGAACTCCGCGTTAGTCTCCGATCCAAGAGAAAAGAATAGGTGGTGTTGATGCGTATCAAGGCGATATTTTGGGGATTTTTACTAGACTCTGACAGTATATAGAAATATCAGATCTTGCCATTGGATAAACCGGGGGCGGTATTGCTGGCAGTGATGAAAAAAACGGTTGTCGCCTGTCTGCTGTTGCTCGTCGTGGGGCCGCTGGCGGCGGAGAGTGCGGAGTTTGATCTATCGCAGGTACGGGAGTTCTTCCCGGTCGCCGACCGGCTGGAGGAAGTCGGGGAGCAACCGTCGGTTATGCAGATCTACCGGGGCAATGTCTTGCTGGGTTACGCCTTCGTCACCAGCGATATTGTTTCCATCCCAGCCTATTCCGGTGAGCCGATTCATACCCTGGTGACTATCGATACGGCGGGCACGATTACCGGGGTGCGGATACTGGTGCACGAGGAGCCGATCCTGGAGGTCGGGATCTCGGATGAGGATCTGCAGCAGTTTATCGATCAGTACGTCGGCAAACGTATCGGCGAGACGCTGAAAATAGGCGGCCGTTCCGAACAGGGTGCGACGGTGCTGGACGGTATCAGCGGCGCGACGATCACGGTGAAGGTGCTCAATGCCGGCATCACCCGCTCGCTGGAAAAAGTGGGAAAGTCGCTGACGCTCGACGACACGGGAAGTTCGGCTGATGAGGCCGGTTCAGCGGATACCTCCGCCGACTCTTCCGGGCCCATCTGGGTACAGGCCTGGCAGGAGCGTATATTTCAAATCGTGGTGCTGGTGCTGGGCCTGCTGGTCTTGCTGTTTATTCTGATTATGCAGGACTGGCTGGCACGCCATCCCCGCCTGCTGCAGCGTTTGCGCACCGGCTTTTTGCTTTATACGGTGCTGTTCATCGGCTGGTATGCCCTGGCCCAGTTGTCTATTGTCAATGTGCTGACCTTCCTGCGTTCCCTGTTCCGGGAGTTCAGCTGGGAAAGTTTTTTGATCGACCCGGCGATGTTTATTCTCTGGTCGTTTGTCGCTGTCACTATCATATTGTGGGGACGGGGGGTCTATTGCGGCTGGTTGTGCCCCTACGGGGCTCTGCAGGAGTTCGTCTTCCGGCTGGGTCGCTATTTCAAGGTGCCCTCGTTCGAGTTCCCCGAGGTGGTACACGAGCGGCTCTGGGCCATCAAGTACATCATCTTGATTGGATTGTTCGGCCTGTCACTGCATTCGATGAGCCTGGCCGAGACCTATGCCGAGGTGGAGCCGTTCAAGACCGCCATTACGCTGCGTTTTCAACGGGAATGGGGTTTCGTGTTTTACGCCCTGTTGATGCTGCTGGTCAGCCTGTTCAACCGCAAGTTCTTCTGTCGCTATGTCTGCCCGCTGGGCGCGGCGCTGACCTTCCCCGCCCGGTTTCGTATTTTCGACTGGCTGCGGCGGCGCAAGGAGTGCGGCCATCCCTGCCAGATCTGCCGCAATGAATGCGAGGTGGGGTCGATTCGCGGTAGCGGCGAGATCATCGAAACCGAATGCCATTATTGTCTCGCCTGCCAGATAACCTACTGGAATACTCAGAAATGCCCGCCGCTGATCGACAAGCGCCGCCGTCAGGAACGCTATCAGAAACAGTCGGGAAAGGTGGCGGACAAGGCGCCGCCTGCCGATCCCCCGACCTGAGCCGTCGCTCTGGCGGCCGGTACAGTGTCATGCAAGATGCAGATGCGGATTTGTGACCTGTTTGGCAGTGGGACTGGCAGGGTGATTAATGAATTTAATGAAGGCTTGAAAACCCTCAATACCCGACTAGCCTTGATCGGAACGATAAGCAGGAAGCAAAAATTTACAGTTTGATCGATGTCAAGGCGTCATTGTGCTGAAACTCATAAAACAACACTGAAGCCAAATATTATCACTCAGGAGGGGACGACCATGAAACACCTCAACACAGGCAAAGCCGTCGCCGGCGTATGCGCGGCGCTTGCCTTTTCACTGACCGCTGTACCGCTGTGGGCGGCCAAAGACAGCGAGCACCCCGATACGCCCGAAGAAGAGATGCGTTACAAGGGCTCGCCGGTACCTGAATCGGAAACCGGCGATACGCGCAGTGCCAAGGGGCCGAAGATCAGCGACGAAGAGTTTGCCCGTTCCAAGCAAATCTACTTTGAGCGTTGCGCGGGTTGCCACGGCGTACTGCGAAAAGGGGCAACCGGCAAGCCGTTGACAACGGACGAGACATTAGAGAAAGGCACGGAGTATCTGAAGACCTTTATCAACTTCGGCTCACCGGCCGGCATGCCCAACTGGGGGAGTTCCGGGGAGCTGACAGAGGACGAAGTGGATGCCATGGCCCGTTTTCTGCAGCATGAGCCACCGACACCGCCGGAGTACAGTCTGGCTGATATGAAGGAGACCTGGGAGGTGACGGTTCCTCCCGAAAAACGGCCGAACAAAAAACAGAACAACTATAACCTGGATAATATCTTCTCGGTAACCCTGCGAGATGCCGGTGAGGTTGCGCTGATCGACGGGGACTCCAAGGAGATCATCACTACTATCGAAACCGGTTATGCGGTACATATCTCCCGGCTTTCCCACTCCGGGCGGTATATCTACGTTATCGGCCGGGATGCCAGGGTCAATCTGATCGATCTGTGGATGAAGAAGCCGCAAAGCGTGGCCGAAATCAAGGTCGGCATGGAAGCGCGTTCCGTCGAGACGTCCAAGTACAAGGGGTATGAAGACAAATTCGCTATTGCCGGTACTTACTGGCCGCCGCAGTTTGTGATCATGGAAGGCGATACCCTGGAGCCGAAGAAGATCGTCGGCACCCGTGGCATGACCGTGGATACGCAGGAGTACCATCCGGAACCGCGTGTGGCCGCCATCGTCGCCTCGCATGAGCAGCCGGAGTTTATTGTCAACGTCAAGGAAACCGGCAAGATCAAGATGGTGAACTATGAAGATATCGATAATCTCAAGATTACCGATATTGAGGCAGCCCGGTTTCTGCATGACGGCGGCTGGGATTCCACCCTGCGCTATTTCATGACTGCTGCCAACAAATCCAACAAGATTGCGGTGGTTGACTCCAGGGACAGCAAGCTGGAAGCGATGATCGATGTCGGCGAGATTCCCCATCCAGGACGCGGTGCCAACTTCGTGGATCCCGAATACGGTCCGGTCTGGGCCACCAGCCATCTCGGGGATGACACTATCTCGCTGATCGGGACCGATCCGAAAAACCACAAGCAGCACGCCTGGAAGGTAGTGCGGACGCTGAAAGGTCAGGGCGGCGGCTCGCTGTTCGTCAAGACTCATCCCAAGTCCAACCATCTGTATGTGGATACGGCGCTGAATCCGGATGAGAAGATCAGTCAGTCGGTTGCCGTGTTCGATATCAAGAACCCGGAAAAAGAGTTCAAGGTATTGCCGATTGCCGAATGGGCGGATCTGGGCGAGGGACCGAAGCGTGTTGTTCAGCCCGAATACAACAAGGCGGGCGACGAGGTCTGGTTCTCGGTCTGGAACGGCCAGGAACAGGAATCCGCACTGGTTATCGTGGATGACAAGACCCTGAAGCTGAAGAAGGTCATCAAGGACAAGAAAATGGTGACCCCGACCGGCAAGTTCAATGTCTATAACACCATGAAGGATGTATATTAAACAGTGAAAGCGGCAGGCAGGGCGACAGGCCCTGCCTGCCATCATTACAGAAATTGCAGTTCGGGGTTCATCCCCGTCAAACGGCCTGAATCCCGACCTGCAAGGTTTGTAAGAAACACCAAAGGCTGGTGCGTCATGAAAAACAAGTCCTGTGTGTATCTGGTGGGTACCGGACCCGGTGATCCGGACCTGCTGACGGTCAAGGCACTGCGCCTGATCAAACAGGCCGATGTGATCGTTTACGATCGGCTGGTCTCCGAACCGATTCTCGATCTGATCCCCGCCGGCAGCAGTCGCATTTTTGTCGGCAAAGCCACGGATCATCACACCCTGCCGCAGGACGAGATCAACGCCCTGCTGGTCAAGATGGCTCACAAGGCCCGGACCATTGTGCGCCTCAAAGGGGGCGATCCGCTGGTCTTCGGCCGTGGCAGCGAGGAGGCGAGCTTTCTCGCTCAACACGATATCGATTTTGAAATCGTCCCCGGCGTGACGGCGGCCACCGCGGCCACCACCTATGCCGGTATTCCCATGACCCACCGCGGTCTGGCCACCGGGGTGCAGATCATCACCGGCCACTCCCGCAACAATCTGGATTTGCAACACGACTGGCAGAAGCTGGCGAACGAGGACAGCACGCTGGTGGTGTATATGGGACTGGCCAATATTCATTATATTACCCGCAAGCTGATCGAGGCCGGTCTGCCGGCGCAGACCCCGGCGGCGGCCATCCAGGACGGGGCTACACCCCGGCAACGCCGGTTGATTGCCACGCTCGCCGAGCTGGCGGAGGAAACAGAGCGACAGGCCTTCAGGCCGCCGGTGCTGTTTGTGATCGGAAAGGTGGTGGCGCTGGCCGAGCAGATGGACTGGTATCTGCCCGGGCAACAGACAGCGGTGAAAGAGGGCGCACACCATGTTGTCTAGAGTGTCGTTCGGTGCGTTGCTGATTGTCGGTATGTTCGTCATGACCACCACCGGCTGGAGTGCGGAGTCGATATCAGATAAACGCGCGGATGAACTGCGACACATGCTGATCCAGGATTGCGGTTCCTGTCACGGCATGACGCTCAAAGGGGGGCTGGGTCCCGCCCTGACTCCGCAGGCCATCGGCGATAAACCGAAAGAGGCCATGCTCGCGACCGTGCTGCATGGTCGGCCCGGCACGCCGATGCCGCCCTGGTCCGATCTGTTGAGCCGGGAAGAAGCCCGCTGGATGATTGATCTGTTGTATCGGGGTGTTGAGCAATGAGCCGGCAGGTATCCCGTTATCGTGTTTATATCATGGTGCTGGCGAGCCTGTTATTGACGGGCTGTCAGAGCCTGGCGCCGCGGGCGACCGGCGATCTCGGTCTGGTGATCGAGCGGGCCACGGGCAGCGTGCAGATCATCGATACCAGCAGTCGCAGTGCGCTGGCCCGGATCGAGGGGCTGGGCGATCTCTCCCACGCCTCGGTGGTCTACTCCCGGGATGCGCGTTACGCCTATGTGTTCGGGCGCGACGGCGGCCTGACCAGGGTGGACATGCTGCGACAGCGGATCGACCGGCGCATTATCCAGTCCGGTAACAGTATCGGCGGCGCCATCTCCCAGGACGGCTCGCTCATCGCCGTCTCCAATTACGAGCCCGGCGGGGTCAGGATTTTCGATGCACAAACGCTGGAGCCGGTGGCCGATATTCCGGCGATCGGCGCCAACGGCAAACGCTCCAAGGTCGTGGGACTGGTGGATGCGCCGCAAAAACGCTTTGTCTTCAGTCTCTACGAGTCGGATGAAATCTGGGTTGCCGATATGCGCCGGCCCGAGAAACCCGACATTACCCGTTACCGGGATATTGGCAAGCAGCCCTATGATGCCCTGATCTCCGGCGAAGGACGCTATTACATTGCCGGTCTGTTCGGCGAGGACGGACTGGCGCTGCTCGATCTCTGGCAGCCGCAGGCCGGCGTCAAACGGATTCTGGGCGATTACGGGCGCGGCGAAGAGAAGCTGCCGGTCTACAAGATGCCGCACCTGGAAGGCTGGGCCATGGCCGGGGATTATGCCCTGGTGCCGGCGGTGGGTGGCCATGAGGTGCTGGTTATCGATCGCTCGAACTGGAAGCTGGTCAAGCGCATAGCGGTGCACAGTCAGCCGATCTTTGTGATGGCCAGCCCGGATAAGCGTTATGTCTGGGTTAATTTCGCTCATCCCGACAACGACACCATTCAGGTGATCGATGTCGCGAATCTGGAAGTGGTCGACACGCTCAAACCGGGACCGGCCGTGTTGCACATGGAGTTTACCCCGCGTGGCCACGAGGTCTGGGTTTCGGTACGCGATGCCGATCGGGTGCGGGTCTATGACGCCTACACGCGGCGCGAGATCACCAGCCTGGAAATGGAATCGCCCAGCGGAATTTTTCTGACCAACCGGGCGCATCGGACAGGTTTATGAACAACGACCGACAACTGAGTGAACTGGAACGCCATCTGCTGAACGACTATCAGCACGGTTTTCCGTTGTCGCCGACGCCCTATGCCGACCTGGCCGAGCAGCTCGGGGTCAGCGAACAGCAGGTCCTGGAGTCGCTGGACAAACTGCAGCAGGAAGGACTGGTCACCCGGGTGGGCGCGGTATTTCGGCCCAACCGGGTGGGTGCCAGCACCCTGGCGGCCATGTCAGTTGCCGAGGAGGAGCTGGAATCGGTGGCCGAAATTATCAACAGTTATCCGCATGTCAATCACAATTACGAACGCGAACACGCGTTCAATCTGTGGTTTGTGGCTACGGCCGGCAGCGAGGCCGAGTTGTGTTCAGTCCTCGGGGAGATGGAAGAGAGAACCAGCCATTCCATCCTTGCACTTCCGCTCCTCGAGGACTACCACATTGACCTGGGGTTTGATCTGCAATGGACATGAAAACCTTCAGTAATCAGCTGCAAAGTATCAACCGGCATCTGGTCAAACTGGATGCGGTGGACGATGCCCTGATCCGCGCGATCGAAAACGGCCTGCCGCTCTGCTCCCGCCCCTATGCGCAGATTGCCGATCAGCTGGGCATCGACGAGCAGCAGGTGCTGGCCCGCCTGGCCGCGTTACAGCAACAGGGTGTGATCAAGCGCATGGGGGTTATCGTACGCCATCGGGAGCTGGGTTACCGGGCCAACGCCATGCTGGTCTGGGATGTGCCCGATGAGCGGGTCTCGGAACTGGGACGCTGTCTGAGTCAGTATGATTTTATTACGCTCTGTTATCGCCGGCCCCGGGTCATGCCCGACTGGCCGTATAACCTGTTTTGCATGATTCATGGAAAATCCCGCGAGGAAGTGTTGCAGCGTATTGACTGGCTGATCGAGCAGTGCCATCTGGAGTCATTGCCTCACCATGTTCTGTTCAGTCGGCGCCGCTTCAAGCAACGCGGCGCGGTATATCGTAATGGCGGAACGGGTGATACACCGGTAATACAGGATAAACACTATGCAACTTGATCAGATTGACCGGCAGATTATCAATTCCCTGCAGGAAGGCTTCCCGATCTCCGGGCAACCTTATGCTGAAGTGGCGGACAGGCTGTCATTGAGTGAAAACGAGCTGATTGCCCGCCTTGAAAGGCTTCTGGCCGACAGGGTGCTTACCCGCTTCGGACCGATGTTTCAGGCGGAAAATCTGGGGGGCGCATTCACGCTGGTGGCCATGAGTGTTCGGGAGGATGATTTCGAGCGGGTCGCGGAGATCGTCAACAGCTTTCCGGAGGTCGCGCATAATTATGAGCGCGACCACCATTTTAATATGTGGTTCGTCGTGGCGACGGAAGATCCGAAGCGTATTGACGCTGTATTGACCGAAATTGAACTGGACAGTGGTTACAGCTGTTACAACATGCCAAAAGAGGATGAATATTTCGTCAAGCTTAAGCTTGTAGTGTGAACGGGAAATGAAGCTGATGCAGGCAGTAAAGCAAAAAGACAGGGAAATGCTCGATGAAACTGATCGTCGTCTTATTCTGGCGACACAGGAAGGGCTGCCACTGGAGCCGAATCCCTATGCGGCGATTGCGCGGGATCTGGGGATCAGTGCCGAAGAAGTCATGCGGCGTCTGCAACGTATGTTGAATACCGGTATTATTCGGCGTATCGCGGCTGTCCCGAACCATTACCAGCTGGGTTATACCGCCAACGCCATGAGTGTCTGGAACGTGCCGGATGAGCGTATAGAAAAGCTGGGGAAACGGATCGGAGCGCTGGAATTTGTCAGCCATTGTTATCGTCGGCCGCGTCATCTTCCTGTCTGGCCTTACAACCTGTTTGCCATGGTCCATGCCACCAGTCGCGACGAGGCGCAGGAAAAGGTGGATGAAATCGCCCGTCTGCTGGGTGAAGATAATCGCGGTCACGACATATTATTCAGTCGTCGCATTCTTAAAAAAACCGGAATGCGGCTGATCTCCTAGGAGGACATTATGTTCAGAATAACCCAGTATATGAAAGAGCTGGACAAGCTGGTGAAGGGTGCCGATGCCATATTGCCTCCCAGGCGTCAGCCGCCGGGCCCCGTCGTAATCTGGAATCTGATCCGGCGTTGCAACCTGACCTGTAAACATTGCTATTCCATATCGGCAGACAAGGATTTCCCCGGTGAACTGGACACCCGACAGGTCTATGACGTGATGGATGATCTGAAACAGTATGGTGTGCCGGTTTTGATCCTCTCCGGCGGTGAACCGCTGATGCGCAAGGATATTTTCGACATTTCACATCGCGCCAAAGCCATGGGTTTTTACGTGGGTCTGTCCACCAACGGCACCATGATTAGCGAAGAGAATATCGAGCAGATCGCGGAAGTGGGTTATGACTATGTCGGTATCAGTGTCGACGGTGTCAGGGAGACGCACGACTATTTTCGTCGCAAACAGGGCGCCTTTGAGGAGGCAATGAACGGCATTCGCCTGTGCCGCGATCATGGCATCAAGGTCGGGCTGCGGTTTACGCTGACCATGGATAACGCCATCGAGCTTCCCCGGCTTCTGGATATGATGGAGGAGGAAAAGATCGACAAGTTCTATCTGTCACATCTCAACTATGCCGGTCGTGGTAACAAGAACCGCAAGGATGATGTTGTGCATCAGTTGACCCGGGATGCCATGGATCTGTTGTTCGAAACCTGTTGGAATAATATTCAAAACGGGACTGAACGGGAATTTGTCACCGGCAACAACGACGCCGACGGCGTCTATCTGTTGTTCTGGATCGCGCGCAACTTCCCGCAGCACCTGGAATACATGCAGGCCCGCCTGGAACAGTGGGGCGGCAATGCCACGGGCGTCAATATTGCCAACATCGACAATCTGGGCAACGTGCATCCCGATACCTTCTGGTGGGATTACACCCTGGGCAATGTCAAACAGCGTCCCTTCTCGAAAATCTGGGAAGATACCAGCGATCCGCTGATGGCCGGTCTCAAGGCCGAACAGCGCCCGCTCAAGGGCCGTTGCGCCCAGTGCAAGCACCTGGCCGTGTGCGGCGGCAATACCCGGGTACGTGCCTGGCAGTTGAGCGGCGATCCCTGGCAGGAGGATCCGGCCTGCTACCTGAGCGACGAAGAGATCGGATATGCCGGGCTGCACGAACGACTGCAGCTCTATCCTTATTCCAGGAGCGGCAATCTTGCCAAACAGAAGTTATAGGTCAGCGAAGGTCATAATGCTGCCCGCTGTCTGTCGCTTGCTGTTTGCCATGACGTTGTGTCTCATCGCAGGTCTGTCGTCGGCGGCACCGGTCGACAAGCTGTATCAGCAGCATTGCGCCAGCTGCCATGCGCCCACCCGTCTGGGGGGAATGGGACCGGCCCTGTTGCCCGGCAATCTCAAACGTCTCAATTCCGGGCAGGCGGCCGAGGTGATCCGTGAGGGCCGGCCGGCCAGCCAGATGCCGGCGTTTGGCGACCGGCTCAGCGAAAAGCAGATTGCGGCGCTGGTCGATTATATTTACAACCCGCTGCCCAGCCCGCCGCAATGGGGTCAGGAGGAGATCGAACAATCGCACCAGATTCACCATCAGCAGGCGAAACTGGGTAACAAGCCGGTATTCGATGCGGATCCGCTGAATCTGTTTATTGTGGTGGAACTGGGGGATCATCACGCAACCGTGCTGGATGGCGAAAAATTTGAGCCGATCCACCGCTTCGAGACCCGCTTCGCCCTGCACGGCGGACCCAAATACTCACCCGACGGTCGCTTCGTCTATTTCGCCTCCCGTGACGGCTGGATCAGCAAGTTCGATATGTACAATCTCAAAACCGTGGCCGAGATCCGCGCCGGCATCAATACCCGCAACCTGGCCGTATCGGCCGACGGCCGCTACGTGATGGTGGGAAATTATCTTCCACATACCCTGGTTCTGCTTGATGCACGGGATTTATCACCGATTCGGATTTTCGATGTGAAGGACAAATCCGGCAATAGTTCGCGGGTCAGTGCCGTGTATACGGCGCCACCGCGGGGCAGCTTCGTCGCGGCCCTGAAGGACGTCAGGGAAGTCTGGGAGATCAGCTACCTGGATGAGCCGGAGCCGGTGGCCACCGGCTATATGCATGATTACCGCTATGAAGAGGGTTATATGGATCGCGGTCCGTTTCCCGTGCGGCGTATCGCGTTGGACGACTATCTGGATGATTTCTTTTTCGATCAGGAATACGAACACCTGATCGGCGCGGCACGCAATGCCAAGAACGGTCAGGTGGTGAATATGAATGTGGGACGCAAGATTGCCGAAGTTGATTTGCAAGGACTGCCGCATCTGGGCTCGGGCATCAGCTGGGACTATGAAGACCGTAGAGTCCTGGCGACCCCCAACCTGAAAAAGGGTGAGGTAAGTATCATCGATATGCAGAACTGGAAGACCATCAAACGCATTAAAACCGGGGGGCCCGGCTTTTTCATGCGCAGTCACAAGAACAGCCCCTATGCCTGGGTCGATGTCTTCTTCGGCCCGAATCATGACCAGGTGCATATCATTGACAAGGCCACGCTGGAGATCGTCAAAACCCTCAAACCAGAGCCGGGCAAAACCGCCGCCCATATCGAATTCGACCGCGACGGTCGCCATGCCCTGCTGAGCATCTGGGACAAGGACGGCTATGTCATCGTCTACGATGCCAAGACCCTCGAAGAAGTCAAGCGCCTGCCCATGAACAAACCCTCGGGCAAATACAACGTCTACAACAAAACCCGCTACACCGAAGGAACAAGCCACTAGGTTCCAGCATCAAGTTGTGTGCCCTTGGCTTATCTTCGGTAATTAACGCAGAGGTCGCAGAGGCGCGGAGCCGCAGAGAGAATTAATTTTATTTGTCTGTCTTCGAGTTCAAGGTATAACACAGGGTTAATGCCAGACATCATTGTTCTGTTTCACTTACCATAGTCATAGAAAAAACCATCGAAGACAACGAACGCACTGATTCCGGTGATTCGGTGTAAATCGGTGTTTCGGTGGTGAGGGAATTTTGTTGGCTATCAGGTGCGACATCTCGTGAAAAAACCGAGTACACCATTCTTAATAAACCTGTTTTCTCTGCGGCTCCGCGCCTCTGCGACCTCTGCGATGAAAATCGCGGTGTTTTAAAGAGGCCAGATGCAGTCGTTTCAGCCGCCGGTCATGGACATGAAGCGGACGACCTGGTCGGGCTTTTCGTTGAACTCATGGCGTTCGGGCTTGAGGGCGATGGCTTTGACGATGTGCTGTTCCAGTTCGGCGTCGCTGATACCCTCGCGCAGCAGCTCGCGCAGGGGGTAGCTTTCTTCCTGGCCCAGGCACATGTACAGGGTGCCGTCCACGGAGAGGCGTACCCGGTTGCAGGTCTCGCAGAAGTGCTGCGAGATGGGGGTGATAAAGCCGATGCGCAAATCGGTGCCGGCGACCTGCACATAGCGCGCCGGGCCGCCGCCGGGCATCATGCCGGGTAACAGCTCGTAATGTTCGGCGAGGCGCGCCTTGACGTCCTGCAGACTGATGTACTGATCGGTGGCGGCGCGGCCGGTTTCGCCGACCGGCATGGTCTCGATAAAGCGCAGGGTAAAGTCATGTTCGATACAAAAGTCGACCATGTCCTGCACCTCATCGTCGTTGACGCCCTTCATCACCACCATGTTGATCTTGATGGGATGAAAGCCGGCCTGTTTGGCGGCCATCAGCCCGTTGAGCACCTTCTCCAGCTTGCCCTGGGTGATTTCCCTGAAGCGCTCGGGTTTGAGGGTATCCAGACTGACATTGATGCGGCTGATGCCGGCCTCGAACAGCGCCTGGCCGTGTTTGTCCAGGCGGGTGGCGTTGGTGCTCAGCGACAGATCCTCGATCCCGGGCAGGGCCCCCAGGCGCCCGGCCAGCGCGGGCAGGTTCTTGCGCACCAGCGGCTCGCCGCCGGTGATACGTATGCGACGGGTGCCGAGCCGGCCGAAGGCGCCGATGACCCGCTCGATCTCTTCAGGCGTCAGCCAGTGGGCCGGCTCCTCGAAGTCCCTGAAGCCCTCCGGCATGCAGTATTTGCAGCGCAGGTCGCAGCGGTCCGTGACCGAGAGCCGGACATATTCAATGCGTCTGCCGAAGGGGTCGATGAGATCTGTCATGAATACCTGAGTGTGTTGCGATGAATAGATAAAATTATAGGCGAAAATTAGTAGTTTGTAATGTACTGAAAAACCATGGGAAATTCAGTGTATAGATTTCGGTTTTCGCATCCCTGATTCAGACAGGGCTAACAGAGCCTGCACACAAACGGAATTATAGCGTTGGCCGTAATGTTGTCACGTACGGATAAAAAAATAGAAGTAAGCACTAACTTGTGACGCAGTTCAAACTTTTTCAAGAAAACAGCCGTTTCGCCGATATTAGTAAATATTGATATTGCCGGGGGAATTCCCTTGCAGTACACCCCTGTACTTTACGAGATCGCGCTGTGCCTGTATCCACACTTTCCTTACGTCAACGAATGACCCTGGGCACCGGCCTGATGCTGGTACCCCTGCTGTTGCTGGGCATCGTCGGCTATCTGTTCTATCTGCAGACTATCGATTCGTTCGAGTCGGTGATTCAGGAAAGCCTGCCGGTGGGTGTGCCTGTCAGCGAGCTCCATCGTGATATCCTGCAGCTCGATATGCCGCTGGACCAGTACCTGCTTACCGGCAGCCAGCGCGAGCGCCGGCGGTTCAGTCAACAGGCCGAGGAGATTGAACGCCAGTTCAACGCCTTGTTGAACAATACAGCGCTACTGCGGGAATATCATGAGGACATCCGCCGCGCGGCGGCGAGCTGGCACGAACTGGTCACGCTGGGTGAGGCGATTATCGAGCGAGACAGCACCGGCCGCACGGTCCCGCTGGCGGACATTACCCATTTCGAGGAGCAGCAGAAGAAAACCAGCCGGATACTGGATGAAATCTATAGCACCCTGCAGTCCGAAATTCGTACCAATTATCAAAATGCCCTGCATAATCAGCAACAAATCCAGGTGTTGTTACTGGTGGTTTTCCTCGCCGGGATACTGGTCGCGGTCAACATCGGTAACCGGCTGGCTCGCCAGGTGATCAGGCCACTCACCCTGTTACGCGAGGGCACCGAACGTTTCGGCAATGGCGATCTGAGCTACCGAATCGAACTGGAGAACAGGGACGAATTCGGCCAGCTGGCCACAACCTTTAACAAGATGGCCGATGAGCTGGAGCTTCTCGCCTCGTATGACAGCCTGACCGGGCTTTTGAACAAGCGTGAGTTTGAATCGCGCCTGCAGGATGAAGTTCGCCGTGCCAAACGTTCCCGAAACCCGTTTGCGTTGTTGCTGATGGATCTCGATTATTTCAAACAGGTGAATGACACCCATGGGCACCCGGCGGGGGACCATACCCTGCGCGTACTGGCCGCATTACTGAAAAAACAGGTGCGCGAGGCGGATTACGTGGGCCGCTATGGTGGCGAAGAGTTCGGGATGATTCTCACCGACACAGCGGAGAAAGATGCCCGCGATACCGCGGAGCGCATACGCCGGCTGGTCGAGGAAAAGGCCTTTGCCATCAGCGACAGCGCTACGATCAACATTACCCTCAGTGTCGGCCTGGCAACATACCCTGACGACGCCGGCAACGCCGAAACGCTGTTCGCCTGTGCCGACAAAGCCCTCTATAAAGCCAAAGAGACCGGCCGCAACCGCGTTATCAGCTTCAGCGACATTTAGTCATTTTTTGGATGGCCAAAATTTAACGCGGAGGTCGCAGAGACGCAGAGATATAATTTTGAATGTGGAATTTTAAATTTTAAATTTCGGCTGTGCAGGAAATTCAACATTCAACATTCAGCATTAAGAATTCAAAATTACATTGCTCTGTGCCTCCGCGACTCTGCGAGCTCCGCGTTTATTGAATGACATCAGAAAACGGGTATATAGCTTTCGGCTAACGCGAATTTTTGCCGCCGTTGGCTTCGCGCATCATCATCGCCATTTTGACCAGGTCGGCGATGGAGCGGGCCCGCATTTTTTCCATCACCTTGGCGCGGTGCACTTCCACGGTCTTGACGCTGATCCCCAGTTCCTCACCCACATCCCGGTTGGGCTTGCCGGTAACCACCCGGTCCATGACTTCCTGTTCGCGGGTGGTGAGGTTGTCATAGCGGGTCTGCAGATTCTCCAGCTCGGCGCGTTGTTTGAGCCGGTTGCGGTGTTTTTGCACGGCGGCCTGGATGGTATCCAGCAAGACTTGGTCGTTGAACGGTTTTTCGATGAAATCGACCGCGCCGTTTTTCAGCGCCCGTACCGCCATCGGGACATCGCCGTGGCCGGTAACGAACACGATGGGCAGATCGATGCCCCGTTCGGTAAGAATATGTTGTAAATCCAGACCGCTCATACCGGGCATGCGCACGTCCAGAATCAGGCAGCCGAGGGAGTCCTCGGTGTAGTTATCCAGAAATTCGTTGGCCGAACCGTAGGTCCGGATGTTCAGCCCGACCGATTCGATTAACCATTCGATGGATTCGCGTACGGCCTGATCGTCATCGACTACGTGGATGGTCGCTTTTTTCATTATTGTACTAACTCCCTGATCCTCCACCGGTGTCGTCCCCCCTGAAGCCGGTTGGCGGGTTTGCCCCTGAACAGTCCGTTTGCCGGGCGCCTGATTCGAGCCGCAGATGCGCTCGCTGACCGCCTTGCTGCGGGAGCGGGCCGGGTACATCTGCATATCTCGCATTTCCCACGGGGTTATCGGCAATGTGACCTGGTTCTCAAATTTTTTCTTGCTGCGACAGGCGATTTCATCACGGGCAAATATCCCTTTTACAAAATGTCCTTTTCGTCAACCAGCATATAGGAGGAGGTCAGGGAAAGGTTATTGGGGATTACCCTAATTTTTGCCCGGGAGACGAAAAAAAGCGCATCACCAGGATGCGCTTTTTGCAGAGCGTTACCGATCGGCAATCAGATGGTCTGGTAGTACAGATTCTGCGGGTGGTTGGCCTGGGCAAAGAAAAACCAGCGCTCGAACAGCAGACCGACATATTGGACCACGAATGCGGCGGCCAGCACCTGCACGCTGGCGGCACTGAGACCGGTCCACAGCAGGATCAGCGGCACCGGGAACACCAGCACCAGGAAAATATACTTGATCGATTTGAACCAGGTGGCGCTGGCGCCGTGGAAGTATTCCCGGGTGTTGTAGGAGCCGCCCATCATCCCCATCGACTTCTGGACCACGGCGTTATGGCGCATGCCGATGGCGCTCTGCACGGTCGATTTATACTTGATCCGCGCGTTGCGATACAGCGAGGCGGCGCGGCTGATCAGGCCGGCCACAGTCAGGATGACCGCCCAGGCGCCGTAGAAACCGACCATCCCCGAACTCTGCCAGGCCGCCAGGGCGGTGGCCAGGGTGAAGCCGGAGGCGGCACCGAGCAGGGTGTAGTTGATCACGGTCAGGACACTGGCCCACTCCTGCAGGAACTTGATGCTGGCGTAGATCATGCCGGTGGCGATGTACAACGCGAACACGGCCAAGGTGGTGAGCACGCCCACGATCAGCGCCGGCTGATTCGGGATTTCGTTGTCGAACCAGTTCGGCTGCCAGCCGCTCAAATGCAGCGCGCCGTAGACGAACACCAGGCCCATCACCGCGGGCAGGATAATGACCTCCCGCGACAGCCACGAGGTGCGCCACTGACTCGCGGCGCGCCAGGCCCGTTCCGGACGGCCCAGGTGCAAAAACGACGCGGCCAGGCCACCGACCATCAGTACCAGGGCGATGATGCTGCCGGTGACATAAAAACTGCTGCTCTGCGCCGGCAGCAGATTCACCGCGGAATAGAGCTGGCCGCTGAACAGCGCCAGAAACAGCCCCTGACCGGCGCCGATCAGGGTGGTGAGAAAAATAACCGAAAATGCAGGATGCATAGCAAATTCTCCGAATTTGAGTTACGAGGGACGAGGGCCGAGTGACGAGGAACAGCGAATCGAGGTTTGTCTTTTTTCCTCGTCACTCGTCCCTCCGGCCCTCGTCACTGTTTTACAGTAGCCAGTCGTCCAGGGTGACGTCCTTGGTGGTCTTGTGGCGGATATCCTCTTTCTTGAGCGGATTGTCCACCCGTACCAGTTCGTCTTCATGGATGTGCATCTTGGTCTTGCGCCGCGGCAGGTAATGATTGGCCGGCTTGGTGCCCCATTCGGGCATCAGCTGGTAACCGCCCTGTTCGCGAATGGCGACCGAGACTTCCGAATCGGGATCGTGGACGTCGCCGAACAGCCGCGCGTTGGTCGGGCAGGCCATGACGCAGGCCGGCTTGCGCTCGGCTTCGGGCAGGGATTCGTCGTAGATACGATCCACACAGAGGGTGCACTTCTTCATCACCTGCTGTTTCTCGTCCAGCTCGCGCGCGCCATAGGGGCAGGCCCAGGAGCAGTATTTGCAGCCGATGCACTTGTCATAGTCCACCAGCACGATGCCGTCGTTCTCGCGCTTGTAGCTGGCGCCGGTCGGGCAGACCGGGACGCAGGGGGCGTCCTCGCAATGCAGACAGCTCTTCGGGAAGTGGATGGTTTCCGTGTTCGGGTAATTGCCCACCTCGTAGGTCTGCACCCGGTTGAAGAAGGTCCCGGTGGGATCCTTGCCATACGGGTTCTCGTCGAACAGCGGGCCGGCGGCACCGGAGGTATTCCACTGCTTGCAGCTGGTGACGCAGGCGTGACAACCCACGCAAACGTTCAGATCGATAACGAGTGCTAACTGGGACATTATTTGGCTCCTTTACTGAACATGCCGGCAAAGTACTGCAGCCACTTGCGGCGTGGCGGGGTGCCGGGCACGGCATGCATTTCCTCGTACTGCGGGAAGGTAACCGGTTCATCTCCCTCGGTGGCCGGGTAGATCCGAACCCGGACGTCGTACCAGCCGGCCTGGCCGGTAACAGGATCCGAGTTGGAAATATGCTCGCCGGCAGGGTTGGACGGCAGCTCCTCGCTAATGACATGGTTCAACAGGAAGCCCTGCCGGGATTCGTTGGCGTCCTTGTCCAGATTCCAGGCGCCGCTGGCCTTGCCAATGGCATTCCAGGTCCAGATAGTGCCCGGTTCCACCGCCTCACTGTAACGACTCAGGCAGCGGACCTTGCCGTGCATGGACTCGACCCACATCCAGGACTCGTCCTCGATGCCGGCCGCCTTCGCGGTCTGCGGATGCAGATAGAGATAGTTGTAGGCATGGATCTGACGCAGCCAGGCGTTTTGCGAATCCCAGCTGTGGTACATGGCCATCGGCCGCTGGGTGATCGCGTTGAGCGGGTATTTGTGCTTGTCGCTCAGCTGCGACTCCAGCGGCTCGTAGTAGAACGGCAGCGGATCGAAGAAGGTCTCGATGCGCTTGCGCAGATGTTTGGGCGGTACCCGGCCGCCGGGATTCTTGTCCTGCGCCGCCAGGCGGAACTTCTGCAGCACCTCGGAATAGATGTGGCAGTTGATCGGCTCGGCGTAGCGTGTCAGGCCGTTGCCCTGGGCCCACTGCAGGTAACCCTGGTTCCAGTTGCGCATGTACTGGTAGGACTTGGGCAGCTCGTAATGGAACACGCAGTTGTTCTTCTCGTACATCTTCCACTGGTCCGGGTTGGGCTCGCCGCGCATGGCCTTCTCGCCACCCTTGCCGCGCCAGCCGGCCAGAAAGCCGATACCGGAACCCGGGGCGGTTTCAAAGTTGGTGACAAAGTCCGGATAATCGCGGAACTTGCGGTTGCCGTCTTCATCGACGAAGGCCGGCAGTTTGAGCCGCGAGCCCAGCTCGATGAGCACTTCCTGGAACGGCTTGCACTCGCCGGTCGGCGGCACCACCGGGATACGCACCGAGTCGACCGGGCCGTCGTATTCGGAGATGGGACGATCCAGCATGGACATGACGTCGTGGCGTTCCAGATACGTGGTATCCGGCAGCACCAGATCGGCAAAGGCCACAGTCTCCGACTGGAAGGCATCGGCGACCACCAGAAACGGGATCCTGTACTCGCCGTTGTCGTCCTTGTCATTGAGCATCTTCCGCACTTCATCGGTGTTCATGGTGGAGTTCCACGCCATGTTGGCCATGAACAGGAACAGAGTGTCGATGTTGTAGGGATCGCCGCGATGCGCGTTGGTGATCACGTTGTGCATCAGCCCGTGCACGGAGAGCGGGTGCTCCCAGGAGAAGGCCTTGTCGATGCGCACCGGCTCGCCCTTGTCGTCGACAAACAGATCGTCCGGATCCGCCGGCCAGCCCAGCGGCATGCCGTTGAGCGGGGTGTTGGGCTGCACGTCGTCCGGCGAGGTCGGGTTCTTCGGGCAGGGCGGAATCGGGCGCGGGAAGGGCGCCTTGTGGCGGAAGCCGCCGGGACGGTCGATGGTGCCCAGGATCGACATCAGGATGCTCATGGCGCGGATGGTCTGGAAGCCGTTGGAGTGAGCGGCCAGACCGCGCATGGCATGGAAGGCGACCGGGTTACCGGTGACCGACTCGTGTTCGTTGTCCCATACGTCGGTCCAGGCGATCGGCAGTTCGATCTTCTCGTCGCGGGCAGTGATGCCCATTTCATAGGCCAGGCGGCGGATGGTCTCGGCCGGAATGCCGGTGATGTTCTCGGCCCATTCCGGGGTGTATTGCTGGACCCGTTCGGTCAGCATCTGGAAGGCCGGTTTGACCGGGGTGCCGTCGGGCAGTTTGAACTCGCCCAGCAGGTAGGGATCAGCACCCGGGGTATGGGTGGAGATCGGCTTGTTCAGATCCCGGTCCCACCACAGCTTGTTCTGCGGATCGAAGCAGCCTTCTTCTTCGGGGACCTCGAAGCGGACGAACATGCCGTACTCACTGCTGTTCTCGTCCAGGTTCACCAGCTCGGCGGAGTTGGTGTAGTTGACCAGAAAGTCACGATCGAACAGCCCCTGCTTGATGATCTCGTGGGTCAGGGCCAGCATCAGCGCGCCGTCGGTACCGGGTTTGATCGGCACCCATTCGTCGGCGATGGCGGAGTAGCCGGTACGCACCGGGTTGATGGAGATAAAGCGGCCGCCGTTGCGCTTGAACTTGGACAGTTCCATTTTCAGCGGGTTGGAGTGGTGATCCTCGGCGGTGCCGATCATCACAAACAGCCTGGCGCGCTCCAGATCCGGGCCCCCGAATTCCCAGAAGGAGCCGCCGATGGTGTAGATCATGCCCGCCGCCATGTTGACCGAGCAGAAGCCGCCGTGGGCGGCGTAGTTGGGCGTGCCGTATTGCTTGGCGAACAGGCCGGTCAGTGCCTGCATCTGGTCGCGGCCGGTGAACAGGGCAAATTTCTTGGGATCGGTGGCGCGCAGGTGGCCCAGGCGCTCCTCGAGCAGGTCGAAGGCCTGATCCCAGCTGATCTCTTCGAACTCGGCATCACCGCGGTCGGCACCGGGCTTGCGCATCAGCGGTTTGGTCAGCCGCGCCGGGGAGTATTGTTTCATGATCCCCGAAGAACCCTTTGCACAGATGATGCCCTTGTTCAGCGGATGATCGGGATTGCCCTGGATATAGCGCACTTCCCCGTCACGCACGGTGACACGAATGCCACAGCGACAGGCGCACATATAACAGGTGGTGTTCTTGGTTTCAGTCCGCCCCGCGGGCTTCTGAATCGGGTCGTGTATTACTGCCATCGTCAAACCTAGCCTTTTTAATGGGGTGCGCGATTATAGGTAGCTCATCGCACAGTGACTAATCAGCGTTATTAAAAGGTTATAAAATCATTATATAGTAAAATAATAATATGATAACCGTATCCAGACGGAGATAATGACCGGGCCCGCTCCCTGTCCGCAGAGAGATCGCTATAACCCGACTAAGCCTCTGTTTTTACGGGAGTTTTGAGCTTGAAAGCGTGATCGGGCCAACTATAGCTGATCGTGGAAAAATTTAAACCTCGAACACCGGGATGGAGCGAAATAAAATTCACTTATATTTAGATCAGGTATAAGTCCCGCGGAAAAGCACTGTGTTGACCGCATTTTCCTTCTCCCGGCCAGCTGCCCGTCTTGCACCTTATATATAGAGGGTTTGTCGGTTGAACCTGTCGCAACCTCCCGCCACGAGAATCCCTGCCTGCCAGGGATGGACCGGGCAATTAACCGCTATCGCTGCGCCGCAGGTCGACCCTGGCCGGCAGGTTAACGTCGATGCTGCCTATCCGCTCGCCGGGGTTCAGATTTGCGGGTGACGGGAAAGTTGCGGAGCAGCCTGTGGCTGCGTTGCGGGTACAGCTCAAGCCCTTGGTGTGACTGAGTCATCGGGGTTTGCCGTATGGGCCGCATTCCCGTGGCTGGTAATAAGTGACTCTTTTAACTAGACTTTTGGGGCAATGTGAATTTTATTGTCACTCATGGCAGAATAGATAACAAATTTCGTTGCACATTCAAGGCAGCTGTCATTGTCCGGACACCACAAGGGCCATGTTGCAATGAAGATAATGGAATAATTCATTGAATTCTTCTGAGCCAACAAGCCGTACAGCCCGTCGGGCCAGGCTTCTATCATCGTCCGATGGTGGTTCCGTCCGCAAGTCCGTGCGTGAACGTTTGACTGTTCTCCTCTTTGTTCCGTTGTTTTTCGCCTCCTCGATCTGCGGCGCCGTGGAGCTGGAGCTGGAGTCGGATACCGACGTGGCAACGGCCGGCTATTATCAGCTGAAATGGGACAATGCCGATAAAAATGTCCGCTTTGAGATCGAAGAAGCCGACAACTCCGCGTTTGACGATGCCCGCCGGCTTTATCAGGGTCGGGATCGGGCGACCGTTATCACCGGCCGCCCGGATGGTCGTTATTATTACCGGGTCAGAATCGTCACGGTGGACGGGTCAACGACCAGCTGGTCTGATACCGTGAAGGTGGAGGTCGATCATCATCCCCTGTCACGCGCCCTGGGTTTTTTCAGTGTCGGCGCGATAGTGTTCATTGGGATTCTGGTGGCCATTCTGATCGGCAACCGTCGCTATCATATCAAGGAGTCTGTGTGACTTTATCGATTAATACCGCCCGCCTGCAGCAGGATATTGAAACGCTCTCGGCCATCGGCCGTCGGGAGGATCATGGCCTGTACCGTATGGCCTTCAGCGAAGGCGATATGGAAGGCCGTGCCTGGTTCAAACAGCAACTGGAAGATGCCGGGCTGGAAGTGTATGAAGATGGCGCCGCTAACATTCACGGCCGGCTGAACTGGGACGACGAGACGCCGGCAGTGGTGACCGGCTCGCATCTGGATACCGTTCCCGCGGCGGGACACCTGGACGGCGCGCTCGGCGTGCTGGTGGGACTGGAGTGTCTGCGCTGCATCAGGGAGCAGAATCTGCCGTTGCGCCATCCGCTGGAAGTGATCTCCTTTACGGATGAAGAGGGACGTTTCGGCGGCATGGTCGGTTCCCAGGCGATCGCCGGTCAGCTGACCCCCGAATCGATCCATCAGGCTGTCGATCTCGATGGCATAACACTGGCTGAAGCCATGCAGCAAAACGGTTATGACGCCATGCATGCATTGCACGCCCGTTACCGGCCGGAAGCGATTCACGCCTTTGTGGAACTGCATATCGAACAGGGGCCGATTCTGGATCAAATGGGCCTGAGTGTCGGCGTGGTGGATGCCATCGCCGGCCTGTTCAAATGGGAAGTCAGCCTGATCGGCACCGCCAACCATGCCGGGACCACGCCCATGCACATGCGCAATGACGCGTTTCAGGGACTGGCGGAATTCTCCAGCGAGATTCAGCGCATCCTGGAAGAGAACGGTTCGGCGCGCAGCGTGGCCACCATCGGCCGGGTCGATATCAAGCCGGGGGCGCCGAACGTGGTGCCGGGGCGGGTCGAGTTTTCGCTGGAGGCGCGCGATACCGACGAACATACCCTGGAAGATCTGCAGCATGCCTTTCGCAAGGCCTTGTCCGCCATCGCCCGGCGCCGCAATCTGATGTTCGAGTTCAAGATTTTAAGCGAGATTGC
>JBKGZJ010000020.1:0-24075 GCA_046545635.1 Thiohalophilus sp.
GGACTTGGGACTTGGGACTTGGGACTTGGGACTGCCAACTGCCAACTGCCAACTTTATTCTTCTAGCGTGACTTGCACAGCATTTCATAGGCCGCATTAATGGCCTGCAGGCGCCGGGCCTCACCGCCCCGATCGGGATGATGCTGCATCGCCAGACGCCGATAGGCCTGTTTGATGGCCTGCTCATCCGCCGGCTCGCTCAGTCCCAGTTCCGCCAGCGCGGCCGCGCGGTTGTCAAAACGGACAAACTCGTGCCAGAACGCGTCCAGCAACTGATTGACGTCGACTTCCGTCATCGTCTGCAAATTGTTCATATCCAGATAATAGTCCCGTAACGGATCGGTTTCGGTCAGCGCGTATTCTCCCGACTGCCAGGGCAACAGGCGTATTTGCAGGGGCGAGATCTCGATAATGGCCTGCTGCTGTTGCAGCAATTCCCGTTGCAATGTGTAGAGACCATGCATCAGAAGAAAGTGCATCTGGAACAGTTCCAGCGGTGGTGCCGGGCGGACTCTGGCAAAGCTGAAATGGCCCCGTGCTTTCAGTGCCTGCAGCAGCGTGTATTCATCCATACCCCGGGAATGTTGATTCAGCAGTTGCTCGGTATCCCGGTAGAAGCTGTCGGGCAGAGCACGGGACTGGTCGAATAGACGGGACATATATTTGAATCAGGGACCGGGCTACTGATCAAGGATCAGTTGCAGCAGTGTCTGCTCCCCCCTGTTTTGAACCTCGATGGTATTCAGTGCCGGAACCCTTTGCACAAGATAGGCGCAGCTTGCGGTGATCATGGCCTGGTTATCCTCATCAAACGCCTTGAGAAGATGCATGGCGACATAGTGTGCGCGCTGCAGGCTGTCCGGTTCGGCAATATGCTCATCGGCCAGTTCGATCCCGCGATCCATGTCTTCATCCATTTTATCGAGAAAATCCCGTTGTCGTCCCGGAAGACGGGTGTTGCGATCAAATTCCAACACGGTATCGCCGTCTATTTTCAACCTCAGCAGTGACTGCATCACTTTACCTTGATACCAAAGGCCACGCAGTCAGACACCTGCTGCGCGGCCGGCTCAGACGTTAACGCTCATGTCCCAGAAAGCATGTTGCTTGTCCAGAAATTCATCATAAGGGATATAGTGAGAACCATCGCAGGAAAAAGTCAGCCCGACAAGACCATTGAATATATTCAATGTACCTGAGCGCAAATAAAGCGTTTCATCCATAAATCGTAAAATTTTAAACGCTTCCAGAACCTCACTAATCTTGTCGGCCGGGACTGCCGCCTCACCCGAATAGGATTGATGCGGGTAAGCAAGACAAATATCAGGATCAATCAATGAATCAATATCAAGTAGCCGGTAGCGATAGGGGTCCTCCATTTGCCAGATAATGGCTCTGCTGCTGGAAAAATGCAGAATCACATGAAATACACCGTGCCCGGTCATCAACTCCTCAATCACTGATAAAATAGTATCGAAATGCTTGTCCATTTCACTATCGACTCGTGACTGATGAAACACCGTACCACGAATGGAAGGATCACCCTTGATTTGTTGCCAGTAACGCGGCTCCTCGTAAAGTTCACGGGTGAGGGGCAGATCGCGCAGATCAAAATCGGCGCCGACAAAACCCAGAACCTTACCATTATTGTTTCGCACCAGCTGAATCGCTGTTAACGAGGGGCGCATGGCGCGCAAGCTGATATAAGCGTCGGAGAGGAGAAAACCGGAGCTGGGTACCGCTTCGCACATATAAGGGCGCGTTGAACGATCCCGGCCGTAATCATTTTCAATAATCCCGTCGCGGGAAACATTGTCACTGATCTGGACGGCATCGGTATCCAGTGCATACATAAACTTGCAGTTGGGTACCCTGTCCAGCTTTTCCTGTAATACCGTATCCAATGCCCGCCGATCTCCCCATACCCGGCTACAGGCTTCGGCAATTTCATACAGAGGTGATTGCAGCAGTTTTGTCAGCGATTCACGCTGACGAACAATGCTCTCTTTTAGAGCGGCTTTGGGATCAGTCACAACACTATCCGGTTATGTTATTAAAATGACGATTCAAACTGGCGCAGGCGTGCGCGTAATTCGCTGACCTCGTCCAGCAGTTCCAGGGCCAGTGCCACGCCGGCGAGATTGAGTTCCAGATCATGATACAGATGCATGGCGGTTCGCACCCGGGGTAACTGGCTGGCGGCAAATTGCCATTCGGCCGTTTCCTGGCCGAACGGTTCAACGATGCCCTCCTCGACCAGTGCCACGATGGCTTCGCGTTCGACCCGGCAGGCGCCACTGAGTTCATCCAGCGTCAGCGTGGTCGTTTCATCGAGAATAATACCGGAAAGCGGTTCCTGCTGCCCCGTCATAATTCACACTCCCATCCCGGCACGCGGGTTAAAGTCGAACTCCTCGGCCATTTGCTGGTACAAAGCCTTCGCCCTGTCACTGTCGGCCGGCGGCTGGATGATTTTCAGGGTGACATAGAGATCGCCCGGGGTTTTGCCCGGTATTCCCCGCCCCTTGAGACGCAACTTGCTGCCGCTTTGCGAATTGGCCGGAATCCGCATGTCCACCGGGCCGTCCGGCGTGGGCACCTTGACCCGGGCACCCAGCGCCGCTTCCCAGGGCGCCAGGGGCAGATCCAGATAGAGATCCCGACCCTCGACGCGATACAACGGGTGCGGCTTGAAATCCACTTCCAGATAGAGATCGCCGGCCTGGCCGCCGCCCATGCCGGGATGGCCCTGTCCCGCCAGCCGGATGTGCTGACCCTGACGTACGCCCTTGGGGATGCGCACATTCAGGTTACGCTCGCGGGTGCGCACATGGCCCTGCTCATCCACTTCCGGCGCGTGCAGGGTCAGGTTGCGCACGGTGCCCTGAAAAGCGTCCTCCACATCGATCAGTACCCGGGCATGGTGATCTTCGCCGCGGCTGCGAAAACCGCCACCGCCCATGCCGCCCATGCCACCGCGCTGGCCGAACAGGGTTTCGAAAAAGTCACTGAAGGAGGCGGCGCCGGCGCCGTCACCGCCGAAGCCGCCACTGAATTCAAAGCCGGCATCCCAGTCCGGCGGCGGGCGAAAATCCTGACCGCCCTGCCAGTTGGCGCCCAGTTGATCGTAGGCGGCACGCTTTTCGGGATCCTTGAGTACTTCATAGGCTTCCGCCATCTCCTTGAAACGGTCCTCGGCATCCGCTTCCTTGCTGACATCGGGATGATACTTGCGTGCCAGCTTGCGATAGGCGCGTTTGATCTCATCCTGTGTGGCGTCCCGCTCGACGCCCAGTATTTTATAATAATCCTTATATTCCACCTTCGACTCCCGTGACATAAGCGTTCCAATGCCAGTCCAGACATTTGGCATTGGGAACACCTGAGTTATTAAATAACTTCCTTATGACTAGGGGGTGTAACGTCGAATTTCAAGCAGCGCTGTCATCAGTAACCGCGACCGCCCCCCGCGATCACCTCAGGAAGAGTTCTTCACTCTGGCAAACGCGGCGGCCATGGCGGTATTGGCCTGTTTGCCGGTCGGCTGCTTGTCTGCTTTGGCGGGCTTTTTGGCGGACGTTGACTTGCCCCGCGGTTTATCCTGGCGAGGTTTTGCTGTCGCCGGCTTGCCGGGCTCATCGGCCAGGCGCATCGACAGCCCCACCCGCTTGCGCGCCATGTCCACCTCCATCACCTTGACCTTGACCACCTGACCGGCCCGGACCACCTCGCGGGGATCGCGTACGAACCGATCGGCCAGGGCCGAGATATGGACCAGGCCATCCTGGTGAACGCCGATATCCACGAAGGCCCCGAAGTTGGTCACGTTGCTGATCACCCCTTCAAGCAGCATACCCGGCTGCAGATCCCCGAGCGTCTCCACGCCTTCCCTGAAGCTGGCGGTTTTGAATTCGGGGCGCGGATCCCGCCCCGGCTTGTCCAGTTCGGCGATAATATCGCGCACTGTGGGCTCGCCAAACTGATCGTCGGTATAGTCATTGGCCGCCAGGCTGTGAAGAAACGTGCTGTCGCCGATCAGCGAATGAATATCCCGGCCGCTGTCCTGCAGGATGCGTTCGACCACCGGATAGGCTTCCGGATGCACCGCCGAGGCATCCAGCGGATTGCTGCCGTCGCGAATCCGCAAAAAGCCGGCGGCCTGCTCGAACGCCCGGGGCCCCAGACGCGCCACCTCGAGTAACTGCCGGCGATCCACGAATGCGCCGTGCTGTTCGCGATGCGCGACGATATTGGCCGCCAGCGCATCACTCAACCCGGCCACCTGTGACAACAGCGGCGCCGAGGCGGTATTGATCTCCACCCCCACGGCGTTGACACAATCTTCCACCACCGCATCGAGCTGCCGGGCCAGCTTGCTCTGATTCACATCATGCTGGTACTGGCCCACGCCGATCGATTTGGCGTCGATCTTGACCAGCTCCGCCAGCGGATCCTGCAGGCGCCGGGCAATGGAGACCGCGCCGCGATAAGACACATCCAGTTCGGGGAATTCCCGGGCCGCCAGTTCCGAGGCCGAGTAGACCGAGGCGCCGGCCTCGCTGACCATCAGCGAGTGGACGGCGGGTTGAGGATACTGACGCCGCAGTTCCTGGACCAGTTTGTCGGTCTCCCGCGAGGCGGTGCCGTTGCCGATGCTGATCAGTTCCACCTGATGTTCGCGAATCAACCCGGCCAGGGTCTCGATCGACGCCTGCCACTGCTTCTTCGGCGGATGGGGAAAAATCGTGCTCGAGGCGAGCAGCTTGCCGGTCTGATCCACCACCACCACCTTGACCCCGGTGCGCAGGCCGGGATCCAGTCCCATGGTGGTACGGGTGCCGGCCGGCGCGGCCAGCAACAGATCGCGCAGGTTTTCGCCGAACACGTGGATCGCCTCTTCCTCGGCGCCCTCGCGCAGGCGCATGAACAGCTCACTTTCCATCTGCAACGCCAGCTTCACCCGCCAGGCCCGGCGGGCCGACTCCAGCAGCCAGCCGTCGGCGGGCCGGCCGGCATCGCGCAATCCGAAGTGACTCGCCACCATGGCATCGCAAAGTCCCATGGCGCTAACGTTCTCCAGATCATCCTGGCCAGGCACCATTAACTTCAGGCGCAACACCCCTTCGCTGCGCCCGCGAAACAGCGCCAGCGCCCGGTGCGAGGGGATCTTCTGCAGTGCTTCGCTGTAATCAAAATAATCAGAGAACTTGGCGCCGTTTTGTTCCTCGCCGGGCACCACACTGGCCACCAGCCGGCCCCGGTCCCACAGCCGATCGCGCAGTTGGCCGACCAGATCCGCCTGCTCGGCGGCGCGCTCCATGAAGATCTGCCGGGCCCCTTCCAGCGCGGCGTCAGCCTCCGCCACCCCGGCCTCGGGATTGAGATACTCGCCGGCCAGGGAGACCGGATCCCGCGTGGGATCCTCGAGCAGCGCCTCGAGCAACGGCTCGAGGCCGGCCTCGCGGGCGATCTGTGCCCGGGTGCGGCGTTTGGGTTTATAGGGTGCGTAAAGATCTTCCAGGCGGGTTTTGGTCTCGGCTTCCTCCAGCGCCGCCTGCAGCTCCCCGGTCAGCTTGCCCTGCTCGCGTATCGAGTCGATCACGGTGGCACGGCGATCCTCGAGTTCCCGCAAATAACCCAGGCGTTCGTCGAGTTGACGCAACCGGGTATCGTCGAGCCCGGCGGTGGCCTCCTTGCGATAACGGGCGATGAACGGCACGGTCGCCCCGTCGTCCAGTAAACGTACCGTGGCCTCGATCCGGGCCGGCCTGACGCCGAGTTCTTCGGCAAGTCGTTGGATAATGTTCATGCAGCAGATAACCCTGGTGAGATCAGTAAAACAACACACGTTGATCTTAACAAAGCCACCTGCGGTGCAGGTTTTTAAATCCGCTTGATCTGATACCCCAAACACGCTAGCTGCAAACGCCATATGGCTTGAAAGCGACCGGGTGTGGATCTAGATCCGCGGTAATGGCGAAACACAAGTCCCTATAAGGAGGTGCACCATGGCAGAAGCAACCGAAAGCCTGACACTACGTCCCGGGAAACATGACAAGCTGGGCCTGTATCATTGTGGCGTCACTTATGAGGGTTTTATCGTCGCCGGTGGCGAGCCGCATAACATCGAAGACGGCGAGGAGATCACCATCCAGCGGGCGCCGCTCAAGGTGAAACGCGAGGGCAGCGACTACACCTTCATGCGCGCGGCCTGATCGGGTCCGCCGCACTGCCGGGACGAAGTAGCTATTATTTAATTTAAGGATTACAGGCTGCGAATGTAATCGAGCATCTGTTGGCGGCGCTTCGTATCCGGCAATCGCCCGTAACCGGCCCCCATGTTCTCGCGCATGTGGGCCACCTTCGAGGTGGCCGGAATCGCACAGGTGACGGCTGGATGCGAAATAATGAACTTGAGGAAAAACTGGGCCCAGTTGTCGCAATCGATCTCACTTGCCCACTCCGGCAACGGTTTTGACGCAAAACGCCTGAACAACCCGCCGCCCTGAAACGGCCGGTTAACCAGCACCGCAATCCCGCGCTCCTTTGCCAGCGGCAACAGCCGTTGTTCCGCCTCCCGATCCAGCAGATTGTAAGTCAGCTGCACAAAATCGAGCTGCTCGGTTTCCATGATCTTGCCCAGTTCCGAATGGCGCCGCCCGTGTGAGGTGGTCACGCCCAGATAACGAATCCGTCCTGCCGCTTTCCACTCTTTGAGTGTCGCCAGATGCGTCTCCCAGTCGAGCAGGTTATGCACCTGCATCAGATCGAAGCGTTCCACATCCCATAACAGTTTGGAACGCTCCATCTGCCGCACCCCGGCGCGCCAGCCCGAGGTCCAGACCTTGGTGGCGGCAAACAGCCCGGGCCTCACATCCAGGCGGGCCAGACACTTGCCGACGACTTCCTCCGCCGAGCCGTACATGGGCGAGGAGTCAATGACCTCCCCTCCCTGGGCAAAGAATGTTTCGAGAATCGTCGTACGGGTACGCAGCGCACCCTGATCATCGGGATCGATACCGAAGGTCAGCCAGGTTCCCATCCCGATAACCGGCAGGGATTCGCCACTGGCGGGAATCTGTCGCAGGATTTTTTGCGGCCGCTCAGCCCGGCCGGCACGTGGCAGCTTCAGACCCAGGGCGAGCGCCAGCGCCTGTTGCAGCAGGCGTCGCCGACTCAAAGAGACACTGCGGTTACGCATCGACATAGGGCGTTCACCTGTGAGGTTAATACGGTTAATACACCGGAATCACGGCCTCCAGTAACTCGTCCTGGAGTCGATCGATCCGCTCCAGCCGGGAGCGGGCAATCGCCTCCACCCGGGAGCGGATCGGTTCCAGCGCGGCCCCCTCGGCCAGTTGCAGGCGCAATTCCAGTACCCAGGGTTCACGAATCGGCTGGCCAATCCGGCTGACCAGAAAACACTGCGCTGCCAGCACCTCGGTCAACTCCCCGACCAGATCCGCCGCCAGGCGTTGTGCCGTGAGATTGTATAACTTGCCCACATGGGTGACCGGGTTCTTACCGGCGGCCGCCTCCATGTTCATGGGACGATACGGGGTAATCAGGCCGTTGCTGCGATTGCCCCGGCCGACTTCGCCGTCATCCCCGGCCTCGGCCGAGGTGCCTGTTACCGTCAGATAAAAACTGCCCTGCCCGGGGACATCGGCGGTGTTGACGTTAACCTGCAGAGGTTGGTCAGTGATGCCGGCCGCCTGTTGTTGCACCAGTTCGACGATCCGCTGTTTGTGCGCCATATAGTCATCGGCATCACGCACATAGCGATCCACCAGCGCGCAGGCCACCGTCAGTTCGATCGCGCCGGCGCGACGCACACCCATGACCTTGATGTCCTCGCCGATAACCGGATAACGCTGCTTCACCTGTGGCGCATTCAGCTGCTGTTCGGTGGCATAAACGAGCTGTTCCAGTTCATCCAGCGGGGCATAACCGACGCCGCAGGAGGTATCGTTGGCCAGCGCTATACCGCTGCGCTGCTGGCGCTCATAGAGTTCCACCAGATCCTGGGAACCATGGCGAATCAGATGATGAATTACCGGCGCGGGCGTCTCTGGCAAGGCATGCAGATTCTCCTGCAACCAGCGATGCACCGTCTCCTCGGCCAGTTCGCCAATCGGCACCCTGCTACCTTTATAACTGGAGGTTGCCCGACCGGCCAGAAAGATCTCCATCGGCGCGACAATCTCGCCGCCGCCGAACGCGGGATTGGATTCACCGCCCCATAACAGCGCCTTGTCCACGTTATGATGCAGAATCAGGCCGAAATGGTCGCGATAATAACGACACAGGGCCAGACTGAGCTCCTCGGCCAGTGCGTCGCAGATGGTATCGGGATGACCCAGCCCCTTGCGTTCAACCATCTCCACAGCAAACCCGGCCGGGCTCAGATCCTCCCGGGTTGTTATAACTGTCTCAACCATCCATGCCTCCTGGTATCTGCTTCGGGATCATTGCCGCAACGGATGGCTGCAACAGGATTAAAACGCCGTCTTGAAGGCCCGAACAAATGCGTCGTATTGCGCCTCCGGTAAGTGATTGATACCGGCCGCTGCCTTGCGTCCACCACCGGTATCAAACTGTCGACACAATTCATCCGCGCCACGCCTGTTGTTCAGGGGCGCCCGCACACTGACCAGAAACCCGCCCTCGGGCCGAATGCTCAGCATGGCGTGAGCGCGATCCGGATAGCGTTGTGCCAGATCATTGGCATAGATGCCGCTGACCCGGCGCGCCCAGCGGGCATCCGGCAATACATACAGCGCATGATGTGTATCGACATAGTCGGGGGTAATCGCTTTCACCTGCTCAAAATCCGAGTAATAGGCCTCCTGCAAACGGGCGTAGCCAGGCTCGTCGTGGATAAAGGCGAACGGATCGGCGTAGCCGGCGACAAGCCGATACAGTTTATCCGGGGTATAAACCAGATCCGCCAGGCTGGCGCCATAACCATTATAGTTGAGGCAGATTCCCAGTAACCTGAGTTCTTCCAGCTGTTCGTCGCTCAAATTCAACGGCGCCGCCGCCTGCCGGGCCGCGCTGAACAGGTTATCCCCAAAGGCGGCGACAACCGCCCAGGGCAGATGGGCGTTTTCCAGATAGCGATTCACCAGCAGGCTGCTGCAGGTATCGGCGTCGGTATCAATATGGATCTCAAGCGCCGAATGTTGCGGGATCTCGCCGGCATAGTGGTGATCAAAATAGAGCACCGCGGCGCCGGCATCGAGCAGTCGAATCAGGTCATTGCGGTTTTTGTCCAGCGAGATATCCAGTACCGTCACCTGATCGCCGCTGGCGGCTTCGACGTTTTTCAACAGTTCGATATCCCGCTTGATGCCGGTCACCAGCCGGCTTTCCAGCGGATTCACCAGACGCAGCTGATGCAGGGCGCAGATGCCATCGGCATCACCGTTAAAGACGTCGATATACGCCATAATGCTCCTTTTTGTTATTGGCAGACGAAACCGGCCGGCGGACGACTATTCAAAAAATTCCCGTTCCATTTCCCTGTAAATATAATTGGCGTTGGCGCTATGGTTATCTTCATACAACCGGATGTCTTCCCAATCTTCGAACTCAGTGTTGCTGACCGCATCCTGCATGGACACACCCTGTTCCACCGCTTCGCGCATCTCCCTGCGCAAGCGCTGTACGTAATCGCGGGTTTTACTCACCATTGGAAACGGCTCGGTCTGTGGTCCCCCGTGACCGGGGATCATCAACCGCGCATCAGAGAAATTATCCATCAACCACTCATGGCCCTCCAGAATCTGCTCACTGTCCCCGTCACCCATGTAGGTCGTGCGCTGGTTAAATGCCAGATCGGAAATCCAGACAAGCTTCTCGGCCGGCTGGTAAACCACCAGATCACCGTATGAGTGATGTCGGCCGGTATTATAAATTTCAAATCGTTGCTCGCCCAGCTCGATAACTTCCTTGTTAAACCGCGACTGCTCGATGTACTGGTCCGCCCCGGGCGGTGAAAAATCCTGCATATCCCCGGCCAGCTGTTCACGCCGATAGGCTACCGACTCTTCCAGTGTCGAGGAATTGTTGTAGTCGCGGGTACCCGGATGGGCAATGACCGTTACCGCATCCAGTGACTGGAAAGCCGCCGCCCCATAGGCGTGATCAGGGTGATTGTGGGTAATGATCAGGTACCTGATCGGTTTGTCCGTCACACTGCGGACGGTGGCAATCAACCGCCGGCCCAACCGCGGCGTTCCCAGGGTATCGATCACGACCACCCCTTCGTCGGTGACCACAAAACCGGCGTTAGCGTTCCAGCCCCGGTTATCCTTGTTGAGGTTCGAGATTGTCCCGAACAGAAAATAGGTCTGCCGGGTCAGCTGATACACCGGCAGTGGCGTGTCGGCGTCATTGTCGTTTTTCAGTGAAAAATGCGGCAACTGCCGGGTATCAATCACGTTTTCCGGAAAATCCCAGTCCGCGGCCACCACCCCGGGATTGAGCAGTTCGCCCTTGAGCCTTTCGGCACCGGCGGTACCCGCCAGGCAACACATCAGAAACAGTGTGCCGGTCAATTGCCGCATTTTCCAGGACCCTTTACCCATGACACGTCTCTGATTTGATTGTCCTGCTTAAAGGGTCGCCCCACAGCCGGATAATTTCAAGCGTCACAGGGCAAAATCAGCCCCATTGTCAGCATGCTGAATCTTGTTACACTGCGCTGAAGCCGTCCGGCGGGAGGCTGCCAAACCGCCACGAATAACCTATATTTAAGACAGGGTTTCAGAATATACCCGGGAGAGAGTATGCATATTAAACAACTGCTGGATGAATGGGCCGGCAGCGCGCGTCCCGAAGAACCGGTAATACGCAGCACAATTGAATTGCCGCTGGAACAGGGCGCCCGGCTGCTGGCCTTGCAGGAAATGTACCCCGGTCGCACACAGGAGCAACTGTTGCTGGATCTTATCACCACCGCACTGGATGAGCTGGAAGCCGCCCTGCCCTATGTCCCCGGTGACAAAGTCATCAGCGAGGACGATTATGGCGATCCAATCTATGAGGATGTGGGACCCACTCCCCGCTTTCTGGCGCTGACGCGCAAATACCGGGAACAGCTACAACAACAGGCAAACAAACAGCCCGCCGACGAAGCGCAACCGACCCGCTGAGTCAGAACTGCGGCGGCGACTGACGGGCCACTCACCACGGACGCTTTATATAGTATAGTGTGGATCCGTCCTGCTTGAAGTCTGTCGCCCCGCATGTTTGGTAACGAACTCAGCACCGCGCAAATCATTGCCATCGCCATTCTGCCCACCCTGTTCGGCATCGTGGTCCATGAAGTGGCGCACGGCTGGATGGCCAACCGGCTCGGCGATCCGACCGCGGCCATGCTGGGCCGGCTGACGCTCAATCCCTTCAAGCATATCGATCCGGTCGGCACCGTGCTGGTGCCGCTGATTCTGATCCTGACGGTCGGTTTTGCGTTTGGCTGGGCCAAACCGGTGCCCGTGAACTGGGATAATCTGCGCCATCCCCGCCGCGACAGCGCCTGGGTGGCGGCCGCCGGCCCCGGCGCCAATTTTCTCATGGCCATCGGCTGGGGCATTATCGGTAAAATCGCCAGCCTGCTACCGACAGGCCTGGAAACGATCGCCATGCCCCTGATGTACATGGGGTTGTTCGGCATGTTCATTAATATTCTGCTGATGGTCCTGAACCTGATCCCGCTGCCACCGACCGACGGCGGCCGCATCGCCACCAGTCTGCTGCCACCCCCGCTGGGCCAGGCGCTGAGCCGCGTGGAACCTTTCGGCATCCCCATTCTGCTGGTGTTGTTGCTGACCGGCCTGCTGTGGCGCATTATGACCCCGCTGATCGCCGGCACGCTGGAGCTGATTCGCCAGCTCATCGGCTTCGGGTAAGTCAGTCATCATCGGCACAAGCCGTCGGGATTCCAGCTCTGTCCGTCCCGTTTTCGATCGGGCCCCTTGTCTTCGCGGTGACAGCCCCCATCACTGTCCCAAACCCATTATGGATATGCGCGGTATCCGGTTATTAACAGGAGAATGCCATGACAGATCAGATGACCAGCCAGGCTCGCTTTACCATCGGTCAGGTCGTTCATCACCAGAAGTTCGACTATCGTGGAGTCATCGTGGACGTCGATCCGGTCTTTGCGGGCAATGACGAGTGGTATGAACAGGTTGCACGCAGTCGACCGCCCAAAGACCAGCCCTGGTATCACGTGCTGGTGGATAACGCCGATCAGATGACCTATGTGGCCGAACGCCATCTGGAAGCCGATAACAGCGGGGATCCGATCCGCCATCCGGCGCTGGAGAGTTACTTTACTGATTTCAACGGCAGCAGCTACCGGCCCCGCCAGTCGCTGAACTGAGCACTGCCACAGATCAGTGTGAACAATTCCACTGCGCTTAGCCTGCGTCGCGCCACTGCGGCGGATCTGCCGGCGGTCAATGCCGTGATCGAGGCAGCTGTAATGGGCTGGGCATTACCCGAACGGGTCAAGCGCCTGGCATTGCCCAGTTACCGCTATGATGCCCATGATCTGTCCCATCTGCAGTTATGGGTTGCCGAAACCGGGCAGGGCATTGTCGGGGTGGCGGCGCTGGATACGGCACCGGCGCGTGAACTGCCCGCCGGCGCCGCCAGCGGATTGCTGTTACACGGCCTCTATGTGCATCCCGGTCACCAGCAGCAGGGCCTCGGCACCCGGCTGTTACAGACGGTCGAACAACAGGTCCAGGCGCGTCAGCTCGACGGTCTGCTGGTGCGCGCACAACGCGATGCCGGCAGGTTTTTCATCCATCAGGGCCTGCAGGCGATCGACACAGACGATAACGACGACTATCCGCATCGCTACTGGAAACCCCGTCCTGCGTAAACCCGTTCCGTTGTCTCTCACAGACAGTCCCATTCCGACGCATTTGAACAATGCAAAGACCTCCTGGCAGGCAGGGCGAATATTTTGCTGCCAGAACGACGGGCACTCCCCATACGACAGGCTGATTTGTTATGCTGGGCACCGTTTAAAATCCGGTATCCGTAATAATGAGATGGTTGATTCGTTACTTTTTCAAGACCCTGCGCGCGATACTTGCGCCCGTTCTCCTGCTGCTCAATAAACTGACCACCCCGCGCGGCATCACCCGCGATCCCGATCAGCAACAGCAGATCGACGCGGCAACCCGACAGCTGGCGCTCTATCAGTTTCGCAGCTGTCCGTTTTGCATCAAGGTGCGCCGCGCCGCCAGGCGCCTGTCACTGAATATTGAACAGCGGGACGCCCTGCGCGATTCGACCCATCGCACCGCCCTGCTCGAAGGCGGCGGCGAGATCAAGGTCCCCTGCCTGCGAATCACAGAAAATGATGGTCAGGTGCGCTGGTTGTACGAGTCGGACGACATCATCGCTTATCTGCATAGCCGCTTTGCCGCCTGAGCCGGAATCAGGCTTGCCCCCTATTTCGTCGGCGTCGACTGGCCGCTGTCGCCCGGCTCATCCAGCTCATCCCCCTCATTGATCAGGGGCACAAAGGCCACCCCGAGCACCTTGCGGCGCTCGATTTTGCCGGCCGCATCGCGGCTGACAACCATCAATACCTGATAACCGTAGGGCGGGCCGACCGGGATCACCAGCCGGCCGCCCGGTTTGAGCTGTTCCACCAGCGCCGGGGGAATTTCCCGGGCCGCGGCGGTGACAATGATCCCGTCGAACGGGGCTTTCTCCCGCCAGCCGTTATAGCCATTGGCGCAGCGCACTTCGATATTGGTGTAACCCAGCTGAATAAATCGCTCCCGCGCCGCCTCGGCCAGTGTGCAGTATCGCTCCAGGCTGTACACCTGGCGCGCCAGTTGCGCCAGTACCGCCGCCTGGTACCCCGAGCCGGTGCCGATCTCCAGCACCACGCTCCCGGGCGTCAGCTCCAGCAGCTCGGTCATCAATGCCACGATATAGGGCTGGGAGATGGTCTGGCCGTCCCCGATCGGCAGCGGGCCGTTGTCATAGGCACGATCCCGGTAGGCGGGCGGCACAAAGGCCGCCCGATCCACAGCGGCCAGCGCCTGCATCACCGCGGTGCTGAAGCGGCTGCGGCCGGTATAGTCGGCGGTATAGCGCGCCTCGGCCGCAATGGTATCGAGCATCTGCTGTTGGGCATCCTGCTGCATTGTCCGCTCGCTCAGGTGCCTTCCTGCCAGCTGGCCAGATAGGCCTGCTGGAGCGGCGTCAGAGTATCGATTTGAATTTGCATGGCGGCCAGTTTGCGCCGGGCAACCTGCTGATCGATCGCCGTCGGCACCGAATGGACACCCGCTGGCAGCTTGCCTCGCTGCCGGAGCAGATGCATCACGCCCAGGACCTGATTGGCGAAACTCATATCCATGACCGCCGACGGATGACCTTCGGCCGCGGCCAGATTCACCAGCCGGCCTTCGGCCAGCAGGCGAATACGGCGTCCATCCCCAAGCGTAAACTCTTCCACATGTTCCCGCGGTCGGGTTTTTTCACGACTCATCGCCTCCAGGGCCTCAAGATTGATCTCAACATTGAAATGGCCGGCATTGGCCAGCACGCAACCGTCTTTCATCACCTCAAAATGTGCCTGGTCGATGACCTGTTTGTCACCGGTCACCGTGAGCATAAAGTCCGCCTGCGCGGCCGCCTCCAGCAGGGGCATCACCCGGTAACCGTCCATCGCCGCTTCCAGCGCGCGCAGCGGCTCGACCTCGCACACGATCACCTTCGCCCCGTGTCCGGCAGCGCGTCGGGCCACGCCCCGTCCGCACCAGCCATACCCGGCCACGCAAAAGGTCTTGCCCGCCAGCAGGATATTGGTGGCACGGATGATCCCGTCCAGGGCGCTCTGGCCCGTCCCGTAGCGGTTATCGAACAGATGCTTGGTCAGGGCATCGTTCACCGCCAGCACCGGCACCTGTAACGCCCCGTCGGCCGCCATGGCCCGCAGACGAATGACACCGGTCGTGGTCTCCTCGGTCCCCCCGATCATCGCGGCCAGCAGCTCCGGGCGCGAACGGTGCAGCTCGCTGATCAGATCGGCCCCGTCATCCAGGGTCACCTGCGGCCGGTGATCCAGGGCGGCATGAATGTGCCGGTAATACGCGTCGTGCGATTCGCCGCGCCAGGCGAAGACCGGAATATGCTCATGCTGAACCAGGGAGGCCGCCACATCATCCTGGGTGCTCAACGGATTACTGGCGCACAACACCAGTTCGGCGCCGGCCGCCTTGAGGGTGCGGGCCAGGTTGGCGGTTTCGGTGGTAATGTGCAGACAACCGCCAAGACGTAAACCCTGCAAGGGTTTTTCCCGCGCCAGCTCCTGCATCAGATCCCGGATAACCGGCATCTCGGTCAATGCCCAGTCGATACGTGCGCGACCGGCGTCGGCCAGATCCGGATTGGCAATTTCCGCCATGTTGCATCCCCTCGCCTGTTTCCCCAATCTTTATGAGTATAGCGGCTTGACCGGTTTGTGCCCAAGGCGCCGCCTGTCTGACTTCAATTTGAGCCAATGACCTGTCAGGTTTGTACGCTATCGGCTAAAGACAGCAGCGGGAAACAAATCGCCGGCAAAAGCAACTGTGATCATCAAACTCCGCCCACTATAGTGGTCTTGAGATACACCAGCGTATCCCCCAGATAGATATAGATAAAGCGGTCAATTTAATCTTTAATTTACTTATCCGGAGTAAAGCTCCGACAACCCGGGTTAAACATGGTCAGTGTCACGCGCAAACACCCCGAAATCGCCGCCGGCAGTCCGGTGGATATCGATGCGTGGCTGGACAGTCTGCAGGCCAACTACAGCGCCGCGGAGCTGGAACAGATCCGGCAGGCGGCCGCCCTGTCACGCCAGGCCCATGAAGGCCAGAGCCGGGCCTCGGGGGAACCCTATTTCATGCACAGTCTGGCGGTCGCCCAGATCCTGACCGAGCTGAATCTCGACGCCAACAGCATCAGCGCCGCCATTTTGCATGATGTGGTGGAAGATACCCGCTTCACTCTCGACGAACTGCAAACCCGATTCGGCGAGGACGTGGCACATCTGGTCGACGGTGTCACCAAAATGGACATCATCGCCACCCTGCGCGGCGGCGATCTGCAGGAACAAAAAGAGCACCTGCAGGCCGAAAACCTGCGCAAGATGCTGCTGGCCATGGCCGAGGATGTCCGGGTCGTACTCATCAAGCTGGCCGATCGCCTGCATAACATGCGCACCCTCTCGGCCCTGCCCGCTGACAAACAACGCCGCATCGCCCGCGAGACCATGGATATTTTCGCGCCGCTGGCCAACCGCCTCGGCATCTGGCAGCTCAAATGGGAGCTGGAGGATCTCGCCTTCCGTTATCTGCGTCCGACCGACTATAAACAGATCGCCGAGCATCTGGCCGAGCGTCGTAATGAACGGGAACACTATCTGACCCGGTTTGTGGATCAGTTGCAGAGAGAACTGGACAGTGCCGGGATTCAGGCCGAGGTCAAGGGCCGGATCAAACACATCTACGGCATCTGGAAGAAAATGCAGCACAAGCAACAGGCCTTTCATCAGATTTATGATGTACGTGCCGTACGCGTCTACGTGGAAACGGTTCCGGCCTGTTATGCCGCACTGGGGATTGTCCATACCCTGTGGAATTATCTGCCCGGTGAATTCGACGATTACATCGCCACGCCCAAGGAAAACAACTACCGCTCGATCCACACCGCGGTGATCGGCCCGGAAGGCAAAACCGTGGAGGTCCAGATCCGCACCTGGGATATGCACCAGGAATCGGAATATGGCATTGCTGCTCACTGGCGTTACAAGGAAGGAGTCAAGAGTAACCAGGCCTTTGATGAGAAAATCGCCTGGCTGCGTCAATTGCTGGAATGGAAGGAAGATATCGCCGAAGCCGGCGAATTTGTCGACCAGTTCAAGTCCGAAGTGTTTGCCGATCGGGTCTATGTCTTCACCCCCAGGGGCAACATCATCGACCTGCCCGCCGGCGCCACACCGCTGGACTTCGCCTACCGCATACATACCGAAGTCGGTCACCGCTGCCGCGGCGCCAAGGTCAACGGTCGCATGGTCTCCCTGACCCAGCCGCTGCATACCGGCGATCAGGTGGAAATACTCAGTGTCAAAAAAGGCGGACCGAGTCGCGACTGGATGAATCCGCAACTGGGCTACCTGGTGACCAGCAAGGCACGTCAGCAGGTGCAACGCTGGTTCAAACTGCAAAATCTCGATCAGAATATTGCCGACGGGCGCATGATTGTCGAGCGGGAGCTCAAACGGCTCGGATTCAGTAACATTGGTTATGAAAAGCTGGCCAACCAGATGGGTTACAAACAGGTGGACGAATTTCTCGCCGCGCTGGGTCGGGGGGATATCAAACCCGGACGGATCGCCACCGCGGCACACCACCTCAGTGAACCGACCCCACAAAACGAAAGCGAGGCGCCCCTGCTGCGCAAACCGCGCGCCCGCCCCGCCACCTCGGACATTGAAGTCCATGGTGTCGGCGATCTGCTGACCAAGTTCGCACGCTGCTGCAAACCGGTCCCCGGCGATGCCATTGTCGGCTTCATCACCCAGGGACAGGGCGTTTCCATACACCGGCGCGATTGCCACAACGTACTGCGCGCCATCGCCGACCATCCCGAGCGCTTCGTCGAAGTGGAGTGGGGACGCAGCTCCAGCAGCAGCTATCCGGTGGATATCGAGATCCAGGCTTACGATCGCCAGGGACTGCTGCGCGACATCACCACCCTGCTGGCCAATGCCGGCGTGGATGTCACCGCGGTCCACACCCAGTCACACAAGCAAAGTCACACCGCCACTTTGACCATCACCGCCGAGGTCCCCGACATCGACGCCCTGAGCACCGTCCTGGCCCGCATCAACCAGCTCAGCAACGTCACCGAAGTCCGGCGCAAGACCAAATAATGAAGATCTCAACGCAGAGGCGCAAAGACGCAGAGGAACGCAGAGATCTTTTTAATGTTAAATTTAAAGATTTCAGGACACCTTGAATGAAGCCGTTTGCATTACCCGTGACCAGGCTCCTGAGCTGTCTATGGGTGACAGTATCTGGATTTTTCCCTGACGAGGACAAGTGTCGAGATGACTGACTCACAAGCAATTACATAAATATATTTTCTTTGCGGTTCTCTGCGCCTTTGCGCCTCTGCGTTGAGATATTTTCTTTAATCCCCGCGTTGAGATCTTTTTCAGAACAACCCCATCTGATCCCCGCTTCTGGGCGGCACCCGGAATTTGGAGCAGTTCAGTTTCAGGCGGCGCCGGTTAAGGCCGTGTTTTTTGCAGGCCAGTGCAAACCGCTTTGCGATCAGATCGGCATACTGGCCGCTGCCGCGCATGCGTTCACCGAATTCGCTGCGATAGGCCTGCCCACCGCGCAGATCATGGATGCGGTTCATCACATGGTCGGCCTTGAGGGGATAGTATTCCTGCAACCACTGGGCAAAAAGATCTTTGATCTCATGCGGTAAACGCAGAATGACATAACTGGCCGCCCCGGCCCCGGCCGCGGCACATTCGCCCAGCAACTGTTCGATCTCGTTGTCATTGAGCACCGGAATAATCGGGGCCATCAGCACCCCGACCGGGATCCCCGCCTGCTGCAGGCGGCGCACGGTTTCCAGGCGACGTTGGGGCGCGGCCGCACGGGGCTCCAGTCGACGACTCAGGGTCCGATCCAGGGTAGTGATCGAAACGAACACCCTGACCAGCCCCGTTTCGGCCATGGGTGCCAGCAGATCGATATCCCGCTCCACCAGCGACGACTTGGTGATGATCGCGACAGGATGGTTATGTGACTTCAGGACTTCGAGGATCGCCCGGGTGATCTTCATTTCCCGTTCAACCGGTTGATAAGCATCGGTATTGGCCCCCAGGGCAATCACATCGGGAACATAATTGCGTCTGCCAAGCGCTTTTTCCAGAAGCCCGGCCGCATCGGGCTTGGCGAAGATCTTGCTTTCAAAATCCAGTCCCGGCGACAGATCCAGATAGGCGTGGGTGGGTCGGGCAAAACAGTAACAACAGCCGTGCTCGCATCCCTTATAGGGGTTGATCGAAAAGGTAAATGGCACATCCGGGGAGTTATTCGAACTGATAATGGTACGACTGGTGTCGGTAAACAGCTCGGTGCGCCGCGGCGGGCTCTCCACCGACTCCCAGCCGTCATCGACGGGTTCACGCTTGAGCTCAACAAAGCGTGAAACAACATTGCTGCCGGCGCCGCGCCCTTTGGGATGTGAGATGGAGTTCGATGACATCGTTAACCGAATTGAATTCTGTCAGCCACTGAGGAGTCAATCGCTTCCAGTTTCCCGAGCGGCCTGGACCCTGTGCTTGGTTTTCAGCATATCCTTGTGCGAAACATATAACAGATCCGAGATTTTACGGATCAGATGCTCTTCATGGGCATCCAGTTCATTGTCCGCATAGGCAATTGTCCACAGATACTCCACCACCTTGATCTTTTTTTCTTCCGGAAAATGGCTGTGTATCAGGCTGGTAAACTGATGAAAATCCGTCGCCTGCTTTGCCTCTTCCCGCGCCAGCTCAAACAGGGTCCGGGTTTCCGACTCGCTCAGTTCAAATTTGGTCTGCAGCGCGGTTTTGACTGCCTGGATCTCATCTTCGCTGGTTTTACCGTCCTGCTGCATCATTTCAATCAGCAGTGCCGCGGTCGCCAGCTTTAACTGGTGTTCGGTATCCTCCGGTTGTTCCGGCGAAATATTCTGTTCAAAAAACTGTTTTATTGCATTGAGCATGGCATATCGACTTTATTAATAACCCGGATAAAATTTGGCCGTTCTCGAGGCCTTAACCCAGTCTATCAAAGGACTTGTACCAGAAAAAGTAATCCGCCAAACCCCGTGTCGCTTTTGTGCTGTTCTACATGGACTATACTGGAGTATATCTGACTATTTGCCGCATACACGGAGGTGTATCATGACAATGGCACGCACGCTGCAGGAATATCTCGCCCACAAAGGTATCGCCTATGATCTGCTGCCGCACAGACGCACGGACACGAGTATCAACAGCGCCTACAGTGCTCATATCCCGGCTGATCGACTGGCCAAACCTGTGATCCTGGAGGATGAAGAGGGTTATGTCATGGTAGTGATCCCGGCCACTCGACATGTGCGAATCGGGCGGCTCAATCAACTTCTTAACCGGCGCATGGGCCTCGCGACCGAGGCCGAGTTGACGCCGTTATTCGGTGATTGCGACCCGGGCGCTGTACCGCCATTGGGGGATGCCTACGGGATGCCCACGATTGTCGACGAGAGTCTCGACCAGTGTCCGGATGTGTATCTGGAGGCCGGTGACCACGAGGATCTGATCCATTTGAAAGGTTCGGCCTTTCGTCGATTGATGCGCGGTTCTCAACACGCCCGCCTTTGTTAACCCGGAGAAACCTGTAAAAAGTAAGGACAAGGCAAGGTGCCGGGCTAACGGCAGGACTGGCAGCCAACGCCGCCAGCCGGCCTGCGGTTCAGTATGCGATAGCCCGCGCCAGGACAATCATCAGCACGAAAAAGCCAAACAGGCCGGCGAACAGATAGGTCAGGGTGCGTTTAACGGCTTTATCTTCCATTGGCAAATCCTCATTATTAAAATAGTTACGGTTCACCGACACGCGAAACAAGCATCCCGGGCCCTTTCATAGCGGTCATCAGTTTAGGGATTGTCATCTGACAAGGACACTTCATATATTTAATTCATGGATAAGCCAATTTTTGAGTAAAATACTAGGGTATTTTACAGGGAATTGCATCTGCAAGGGAAAGCACTACACTGTGAATAACCAACAACATAAATTCATTCAGGAGGAAACATGAATCCAAACATGGGGACGGTTGACCGGACTCTCCGGATCATCATTGCCGTCATCATTGCCGCCTTGTATCTGACCGATGTTATATCCGGTACTCTGGCGATTGTATTGGGAGTTATTGCACTGGTGTTCCTGCTCACCAGCATTATCGGCTTTTGTCCCGTTTACGCCCCACTGAAGATTTCCACCAAAGGCAAGAATTGAACATGCCGGCAATGGCACGCTACTGAGGAGATTATGCTGATGCGGGGTCGGCTTTGCCCCGCCCGGCGGACTACTTCACCGCCAGTTCGATAGTGGCCTCGACTGTCACACGCAAGGTTTGTGTTCCCGGTTCCAGTTGCGGTGCCGCCGCCTCACGCTCCTGCGCCACCGACAGACTGCGCATTTGCATCGGCTGTCCCGTTTGCTCCTGTGTATTGATATCCATTTTCACCAGACGGTATTTCTTGCGGCCGAGTTGGCGGGTCACGTTTTCAGCGCGTCGTTTGAAACGTTCTATCGCCTGTTTGATAAGAATCTGCTCCATCTTTTCTCGTTGCGGCGGTGAAACGGTATAATGCAGTGAGTCGATAGCCAGATCATCCTGCAATTTTCCGAGTAACTGACTCAATTCCCTGATGTTACCGCTTTTAAGTTGCATCGACTGACGTACCAGCCAGCCAATCAAGCGCTGCTTTTGATAGCGTGGTTGTGTCTGATAGCTCAGCGTGCGCACCTCGATGTCCGGCGCCTGTTTGCTTTGTTCGACGGCCTGCTTGATGGTGCGGTTTACGGCATTAGCAAGTGCCGCCTGATCTTCACCCTCTTCCCGGGCCGAGAGTACCGCGATCAGGGTATCGTTGTCGATCTCTTGCCCGGCGGTGACGGAAAGGTTAATCCGATCATAATGGGTCTTTTGATCCGCGCTGACCGCCACACTGACCAGTAACAGAAGCAAGGCCAGGCAGTAACTATTGATGTTCTGTCGTCCCGGCATAATAGTCTCCTTTTTCAACTGTTTCGCAGATAGCACCGGTATTTTAAAACCGTATTACTATAGTCAATAACATATCACAGGCACAGATAAAAACAGGAATCACCGTGCAGATTGTTATCATTCAGGGCAACCCGGATCACAGTACCCGGCACGACGGCCATACATTGGCCGAAGCCTGTGCCCAGGGCGCCAGAAAAGCCGGCCATGAGATAACGACCATTGAGGTGGCTGCGCTGCCCCTTGCTGCAAAATCTCAATGAGTTTCATCAGGGTGAAGTGTCGGCGGCGATTGTCGAGTGTCAGCAGCAGGTGCGCCGTGCCGACCACCTGGTCATCATCTATCCCCTGTGGCTGGGCGGCATGCCGGCGCGACTCAAAGGCTTTTTCGAACAGCGGAAAATGACCCGGCTTGGGCGGCCGGCCCGCTAAATACGTGATCCGAATACCGGTACGCTTGTGCCCCCTGCGCCTCCCGGGACCGTCGGCCACAGGGAGGTATCGCCGGCTGTCCCGGGGGACGCAGGAGGCCTCGCAACATCATTGTGATCGGGTATTCGGAACTTCTGTTCAGGTGAACCAATATATTGCCCGGTCCCCCTCTTTTCAGGCAGCGGGGTGTGTTATTATAGCGAGCTTCTTTGCACACTCCTTACCCCGGAAGTCTCCCTTGATTACAACCGCCAATATCACCATGCAGTTTGGGGCCAAACCCCTGTTTGAAAATATCTCCGTCAAATTCGGCAACGGCAATCGCTACGGGCTGATTGGCGCCAACGGCTGTGGCAAATCCACGCTGATGAAAATTCTCGGCGGCGATCTGGACCCCAGTTCCGGCAATGTCTCGGTGGACGAAAACGAGCGGGTCGGCAAGCTGCGCCAGGATCAGTTCGCGTTTGAAGAACATACCGTGCTGGATACGGTCATCATGGGCCATGATCGCCTGTGGCAGGTGAAGCAGGAGCGCGATCGTATCTACTCGCAGGTCGAGATGAGCGACGAGGACGGCATGCAGGTGGCCGAGCTGGAAGTGGAGTTCGCCGAACTGGACGGTTATACCGCTGAAGCCCGCGCCGGGGAGTTACTGCTGGGGCTGGAAATTCCCGAACAGCAGCACAGCGGCCTGATGAGCGCCGTGGCCCCGGGCTGGAAACTGCGGGTCCTGCTGGCCCAGGCGCTTTTTGCCGAGCCGGACATTATGCTGCTGGATGAACCGACCAATAACCTGGATATCAACACCATTCGCTGGCTGGAGCGCGTGCTCAACGAACGCAACAGCACCATGGTGATCATTTCCCATGATCGTCACTTTCTCAACAGCGTCTGCACCCACATGGCCGATCTGGACTACGGCGAACTGCGCGTCTATCCCGGCAATTACGACGAGTACATGACCGCCGCCACCCAGGCGCGCGAGCGGCTGTTGAATGAAAATGCCAAAAAGAAGGCCCAGATCGCCGAACTGCAGACCTTCGTCAGCCGCTTCTCGGCCAATGCCTCCAAGGCCAAGCAGGCCACCTCGCGCGCCAGACAGATCGAAAAAATCGAACTCGAAGAGGTCAAACCCTCATCCCGGCAAAGCCCCTTCATCCGCTTCGACCAGGCCAAGAAACTCTACCGCAACGCCCTGGAGGTCAACGAGCTGAGCAAGGGCTTCGACGGCGAGACGTTGTTCGAAGATCTGAACCTGCTGATCGAAGTGGGTGAACGCATTGCCATCATCGGCCCCAACGGCATCGGCAAGACCACCCTGCTGCGCACCCTGGTCAATGAGCTGGAAGCGGACAGCGGCTATGTCAAATGGTCGGAGAATATCAACATCGGTTACTGTGCCCAGGATCATGCCAGTGACTTCAGTCACGACCTGTCGCTGTTTGACTGGATGAGTCAGTGGAAACAGTCCGGCGATGACGAGCAGGCCGTACGCGCGGTGCTGGGCCGGATGCTCTTCTCCCAGGACGAGATCAAAAAATCGGTCAGGGCCCTCTCCGGCGGAGAACAGGGCCGTATGCTGTTCGGCAAACTGATCATGCAAAAACCCAACGTGCTGGTGATGGACGAGCCGACCAACCATCTGGATATGGAATCCATCGAAGCGCTGAACCTGGCCCTGGAGAATTACCCCGGGACGCTGATCTTCGTCAGCCACGACACCGAGTTCGTCTCCTCACTGGCGACCCGGATCATCGAACTGTCCGCCAGGGGCGT
>JBKGZJ010000021.1:0-21683 GCA_046545635.1 Thiohalophilus sp.
CAATGAGGTGTAATCCGGCGTCTCACCATTATAGAATCTGATCACGATTTACCGGCTGCCCGCCGGCCAGCTATGTACAAAAGGTGACCCATGATCGCAGTGATATTCGAAAGCGGCCGGGCAAGGCCTGCTGCGCCTGAAGGCGGTGCCACCTGGACCCCTGCCACACTGTTCGCACAGCCTGGGACAATCCGCCAGAAGGTCGCCTCAGCCGTTGAGCCGTGCGCGGTCGCGCAAAAGCGGGCGAGCCTCGGGGCAGCCGGGGCCGGCATTCCGCCATTGCGGGGAACCTGTAGTTTCCTGGGCCTGATTTCGTTGTCCGCCAGCATGGGCTTCGCTGTAGATGGCGGTCACCGAAAACAGAACCAGAATGATCAAGACCAGTCGTCCCATTTTCTCCATCCCACATTATGGTTAGTGAGTCACCCTGTATAGCATGACTTTTGATGCGGGTTAAGGGGCCAATGTCCCGGTTTGTGATGAATCCGGCAAATTGGGCCTGTTATGCCCGATTTTGCGGTGTTCCCGTCACTTAACCGGCAAATTCCCGGGTATTTGAAGATAACTGTTTTTTGGCGAAAGTGGATACAAATCGCGGAAAATAATGATTATTCTGGGTTGTTTTCCGGATCTTGCAGGCTCACGAGTCCCTTGAGCCGGGTACGGGCGATAACCTGCAGGACGATGCCGCAGCCGCCGAAGAAAATGATCGAGGCGATGAGCGAGGCCTGAATCGGGTCGCTGTCTTTAACGGGCTCGTACCAGACCGAGGCCACGAGGCAGCCGATCGCCGCCAGATAACAGATGACAGCGAAGAGCAAGGCAATTTTTTGACCGATATTCCGTTGCATAGGGTGGGACCGCTGAGGTTGTCGAGGATGGAAGCGTTCATACTTGTGCGGCGCACTCAGACAGACCGCAGCCCCAATATAGCATGCTGCGGGCCCGGCGCCCGATTTTTTCTCGCCCCGGGCATTGCCTTAAAGAAGCCGGGATCCGGCGCCGCGGTCCGGTCACTTTCCGTTATAATGCGCGGCGATTTACACCGATTTTGGCGCACTTGCGACGGAGCCGATTTTCATGAGCGATATCAAGAAGGTAGTACTGGCCTATTCCGGCGGCCTGGATACATCCATTATTCTCAAATGGCTGGAGCAGACCTATGGCTGCGAGGTGGTGACCTTCACCGCCGACATAGGCCAGGGCGAGGAGGTCGAACCGGCCCGGGCCAAGGCCGAGGCCATGGGGGTCAAGGAAATCTATATCGAGGACCTGCGCGAGGAGTACGCCCGTGATTACGTGTTCCCGATGTTCCGCGCCAATACCGTCTACGAGGGCGAGTACCTGCTGGGCACCTCCATCGCCCGGCCGCTGATCGCCAGACGGCTGGTGGAGATCGCCAACCAGACCGGTGCCGATGCCGTCTCCCACGGCGCGACCGGCAAGGGCAACGACCAGGTACGCTTCGAGCTGGGTGCCTATGCGCTCAAGCCGGACGTGAAGGTGATCGCCCCCTGGCGCGAGTGGGATCTCAACTCCCGCGAGAAGCTGATGGCCTACGCGAAGGAACACGACATTCCGGTGGATTTCGCCAAGGCGGGCAAGAAGTCACCCTATTCCATGGACGCCAATCTGCTGCATATCTCTTACGAGGGCGGGATTCTGGAAGATCCCTGGGCCGAGCCGGAAGAGGACATGTGGCGCTGGAGCGTCTCCCCGGAGGCCGCACCGGACACTCCGACCGAACTGGAACTGCGCTATGAACGCGGCGACATCGTCGCCATCAACGGCGAGGCCATGAGCCCGGCGCGGGTCATGAGCTTTCTCAACGAGGTGGCCGGCGCCAACGGCATCGGCCGTGACGATCTGGTCGAAAACCGCTACGTGGGTATGAAATCCCGCGGCTGTTACGAGACCCCGGCTGGCACGGTGATGCTCAAGGCTCATCGGGCCATCGAGTCGCTGACCCTGGATCGCGAAGTGGCCCATCTCAAGGACGAGCTGATGCCCAAATACGCCTCGCTCATCTACAACGGCTACTGGTGGTCGCCGGAGCGGGAGATGCTGCAGACCATGATCGACGCCTCGCAGGCGCATGTGAACGGGCTGGTGCGGCTCAAGCTCTACAAGGGCAATGTCATCGTCACCGGACGTCAGTCCGACAGCGACTCGCTGTTCGACGAGAAAATCGCCACCTTCGAGGAAGACGCCGGCGCCTACGACCAGAAGGATGCCGAAGGTTTCATCAAGCTCAACGCCCTGCGCCTGCGTATTGCCGCCAGGCGCCGCCGCTGAGACGGCTCAGGCTGGCAAGTCGTCTCCGGGTATCCTGTCCGGAGGCGTAAATCCTTATAAAATCAAAGTTCTGGAATAATCTCACTCATATCCTGTCTTCTGAGTCGGGTCGCGGTGTAGCGGGACTGAAATAAAGTTCCGCCGCCGCAGGCCGATATACGCCTGTACCCGCGAAATCCGGGAGGATTTCTCCATCTAATGCCAGGGAACGGGAGCAGACAGATGTTTATTTATGCCATTGGTCCCCGAGGTTTCGATTATCGACACCCTATCTCACGGCTGGAAAACCGCGCTCGACTTTCTGGACGAGCCCATCTGCCTGCTGGATCTGGAGGATCGAGTGGTCCAGGCGAACAAAACCTTCTTCGCGCGCCTGGGGCATCGGCCTGACGAAGTCATTGGCAAGCCGATCAGCCTGTTCTTCCACCCGGAGGGTGAAGAAGTCCCCTGCCCGGTCTGTCGGGCACGCTATGATCGGCGCGATGCGGTCGTAACCCTGGAGGCGGACGATCCGCGCAATCACGCCGGGCGTTCCATCCAGGTGCGTATCGGGGTGGTGCGCGATGCCCAGGGCAATCCCACCGGCATTGTGCAGCATATTCAGGATCTGACTCTGATCCGCGAGGCCGAGAGTAAATATCTTGATACCCAGCGGCGTTTTCGCAGCCTGTTCGAAGCCTCACCGGATCCGCAAATCATCGTCAACAGCGACGGTATCATCGAACAGGCCAATGCCCAGTGTTTCGATGTGCTCGGCTACAAAAATACGGAGCTGATCGGGGAGTCAGTCGAGGTATTACTGCCGGAGCATCTTCGTCAGCGTCACGCGAACTTTCGCCAGATGTTTAACAGTGCGCCACGGGTACGACCCATGGGGAGGAGCGAACTGACTTGTCTGTGCAAGGATGGCCGCGTGATTCCCGTGGAAGTCAGTCTGACCCCGATCACCACCGACCAGGTGATCTCCGTATGCGCCGTGATTCGTGATATCAGTGAGCGTAAGGATGCTGAGCGGGAATTACAGCGGCTGGCCAGTTTTCCCGAACTCAGCCCGATGCCGATTATCGAGATTACCCGACTAGGCGAGATCACCTACACCAACCCGGCAGCAAAGGTCACTTTCGGCGAACTTGGCACGCAGGGGACCGCGCATCCGGCACTGTCCGACTTGCAGGCCATGGTCGATAAGGTCGTGAAAAGTGATCGGCCGGTGTTACGCAGTATCGAGGTGGACGGTATGGTCTATGAACAGCAGTTTTCCTACGTCAGGGAAAATGATGTTGTGCAGATCTATTCCTGGGACATTACTGATATTCGGGATATGGCCGACGAGATGGAGTATTTCGCGACCCATGACGGATTGACCGGACTGGTCAATCGCGGTGAGTTTGATCGAAAAATCAACCAGTTACTCGAACAGAGTGTGCGCGAGAATCAGACACACGGCTTGTGTTATATCGATCTCGATCAGTTCAAGATAGTGAACGACAAATGTGGTCACAGTGCCGGCGATGAACTCTTGCGCCAACTGGGCCGGTTGTTACAGGAAAAGATACGGGATACCGACATGCTGGCCCGCCTGGGCGGCGATGAATTCGGTTTGCTGTTGCCGGGCTGCGGGATCGAGAAAGCCAGAGAGATCGCTGAAACGATTCGCAAGGTTATCGCCGAATACCGGTTTTCCTGGGAGAGTCACACCTTTACTGTCGGCGCCAGTATCGGCCTGGTGCCGATTAATCGCCACAGCGGCGGTGTCAAGGATGTTATGCAGGCGGCGGATACGGCCTGCTATGTTGCCAAGGATACCGGGCGGGATCGGGTGCATGTGTACCATCAGGATGACTACGAGCTGGACCGCCATATCAAGAATATCGAATGGGCGCATCGCCTGCAGCAGGCATTGAGTCAAGGTCGGTTTTGTCTGCGTAAACAGCTGATACGACCGACCCGAGCGGGAAAGCGCGATCGCTACGAGCTGTTGGTCAGCATGAGGGATGAAGAAGGCAAGCTTTACGCCCCCGGAGCATTTATACCGGCAGCGAAACGTTTCAATCTCATAAAGAGTATTGATAAATGGGTCATTGACGAGGCATTCAGTCTGATTCAGTCCGATCATATCGATAGCAATGAGATATCGATCAACCTTTCCGGTGAAGCGCTGGGTGATACCGATATGGTCACTTACGTGATCAACAAGCTGGAAGAGTATCAAATTGATCCGAAGGGACTGATTTTTGAAATCACTGAAACCGCAATGATCACCAATCTGGTCAATGCGCAGAAGTTTATGTCAATAATGACAGATGTCGGCTGCCATTTTGCACTGGACGACTTTGGCAGCGGGGTAAGTTCGTTTGCCTATCTGCAGAATCTGCATGTAGACTATCTGAAAATCGACGGCAGCCTGGTGCGTAACAGCGTAACCAACAAGATTAACGAGTCCATGGTCAAGGCGATTGTCGACATTGGCAATGCCATGGGAATCGCTACTGTGGCGGAATTCGTGGAGGATGAAATGATCTATGAGAAAATGCTGGAGCTGGGTATTGATTATGTACAGGGATATCATATTGGTTATCCCGAGTTGGTTGAGAAGTAGCATCTGAGACAGTATGTTGACTCTATTGTTTTGCCAGAAGAATTTTCTCCACCCGCTGCAATTCTTCCTCGGTATTAACCCCCGGCCCGGGCACCTGCGTGGCCGTAACCACCCTGATCTTCCTGCCGTGATATAACACCCGCAACTGCTCCAGTGATTCAATCCGCTCCAGGGCACAGCTGCCCCATTCAATGTATTGTTTGACGAAACCCGCGCGGTAGGCATACAGACCGATATGGCGGTGAAAGTGGCTGAAGTCATCCAGCGTGGGTGTTGATTCGCGAAACGCCTCGCGGTCCCAGGGGATCGGTGCGCGGCTGAAGTAGATCGCGTTGTCGTCATGATCGCGGACCAGTTTAATCACATTCCAGTCGAACAGTTCCTCCACGGTCTCGGCCGGGGTGCTGAGGGTGGCCATCTCCGCGCCGCTGTCCTGTGCCAGAGCATGTCCGACCTGGTCAAGACACGCTCCCGGCATCAGCGGCTCGTCACCCTGCATGTTGACGATGATCGTCTCATCCGGGAGCTCGAATTTTTCGATGACCTCGTGAATCCGCTCGGTACCGGAGTTGTGTTTGTCCGAGGTCATGCAGCATTCCACCGCGAAGCCGGCGGCCGCTTCCATGATGCGCGCGTCATCGGTGGCGACAATGATCCGTTCGGCATCACTTTTCAGGGCGTTGTCGATGACATGGGCGATCATCGGCTTGCCGGCGATCTCGCGCAGGGGCTTGCCGGGCAGGCGGCCGGAGGCGTAGCGGGCGGGAATGACAATATGAAAGCTCATAGGGTGTTATCTTTTGCCGATGAATGTGTGCCGGTGGTATGAATCAGCCGATCGAGGGTGGATTTTACTTCTTCAACGCTGATGCGGTCCATGGTGCCGGCGTCTCGCACGCGAAGCCCCCACGGCAGCGCCTCGACCGGTTTGTGGTATTTGGCCTGTACCGCGTCGGGATAACGGTTGACCGTCCATTCGGCACTTAAATAGGGGCGGGCCCGTTCGGGATTGGTACAGGCATACAGGCCGATAACCGGTGTGCCGACAGTGGTGGCCATATGGGCCGGTCCTGAGTCGGGGGCGATGACACCGAGCGCATTTTGCAAAATTACCAGCAACTGTTTCAGTGAGGTTTTACCAACCAGGCTGGTGATGGCGTCACTCGTGCTTTTGGCGCAGATATCCTCCGCCAGTTGTCGCTCCAGTGGGGTATTGCCGCCGGTGATATAGACCCGCAGACCATGTTCGTTCGCTGCATAATTGGCCAGTTGCGCGTAACCGCTGGTGTGCCAGTTACGATATGGTTTGCTGGAGCTGGGACTGATAACCAGGTAAGGCCGGGCGGGATCGGCCAGTTGCTGCGCCTGTTGGACGTCTTCCCGGGCAATCGGAATATCCCAGCACAACAGTTTTTCCTTAATCCCCAGCGACTGGCTGAAGCCAAACAGGCTGTCCAGCACATGTTGATTTTGTTGTGGAGCAATTTTGTGATTACTGAACAGCCACTGCATATCGCCGGCGCGCTTGCGGTCAAACCCGAGTTTGATCGGTGAATTGACCAACAGGCTGAGCAGGCTGGAGCGCAATGACATCTGCATGTGCAACAGCGCATCGAAAGTTCTTGATTTGAGTTGCCGACGCACATCGCGGTAGGCGCTCACTCCCCGGGATTTATCGAAGATAATAAATTCGATATCCGTAATACCCTCCAGCAACGCGTATTCGCTTTTACCAATAATCCAGGTCAGCCGGGTCTGCGGCCAGGTCTGCTGGATGGTGCGCACCACCGGCAGGGTATGACAGATATCGCCGATGGCGGAGAGGCGCAAAATGCACAGGCTGTCCGGGGGCGTGGTAAAGGGCAGAGGCATACCGTTATTTTTGTTGTTTAAAAGTGATAGCCCAGATGCTCGTCAATAAATTCACGAATACAGCCATAGCCGCCGTTTTTCTCCAGCACTACATCGACGATCTTTTTGATTGAACCGACCGCGTCGGCAGGGCAGGCGCTGAAGCCCACGGCGTGGATAATGTCGCGATCGTTGATATCATCGCCAATATAGGCCACCTGGGTCAGTTCAATCTTCAGCTCGGCGCAGAACTGCTCGAGAATCGCCAGTTTCGGCTCGGTACCGACATAAAACTTTTCAATCCCCAGCGTCTTGCAGCGTTCGGCGATGATCGTGCTTTTGAAGCCGGAGCTCAGGACCGCCACCGGCACGCCCTCGCGCTGCAGGTGAATAATGCCGCGCCCGTCCTTGGTGTCGAAGCGTTTGACTTCTTCACCGCCTTCGGTGTAATACATACCGCCGTCGGTCATGACCCCGTCGATATCCAGGGCCAGCAGTTTGATATCCGCGCGAATCGCCACAGGCTCAGACAATATGATAGCCAATGGCATCGGCGATAGGACGCAGGGTCCCGATCAGCTGCCGGAAGGTATCGTGATCCAGCTGCTGGGAGGCATCGGATTTGGCGACGGACGGATCGGGATGGACCTCGATCAACAGACCGTCGACGCCCATGGCTGTCGCGGCGCGGGCCAGATCCGGCACGCCGTAGCGATAGCCCATGGCATGACTGGGATCGACAATGATCGGCAGGTTGGTGTATTCCTTCAGATAGGCCACACCGCACAGATCCAGCGTGAAACGGGTTTTGGTCTCAAAGGTGCGAATACCGCGCTCGCACAGGATCACGTTGTCGTTGCCGCCGGAGAGCACAAACTCGGCGGCCTGGACGAATTCCTGCAATGTGGTACCAAAGCCGCGTTTGATCAGGATCGGCTTGTTGCTGCGGCCGCAGCTACGCAGGATGCCCTGGTCGTACATGGCCTTGGCGCCGATCTGGACAATATCCGTGGTTTCGATCACTTCGTCCACATGGGTGGAGTCACGCACTTCGGTAATGATGTTCAGACCGTATTCGCCGCGCATCTTGTCCAGCAGGCGCAGTCCCTCATCCCCCAGGCCCTGGAAACTGTAGGGCGAGGTGCGCGGTTTGTAACAGCCGGCACGCAGGGTGGAGATACCCAGTTCCTTCATCAGTTTGGCCGAAGAGGTAATTTGCGCTTCGGATTCCACCGAGCAGGGGCCGCCGATAATCATGGTGTTGCGGGTGTTGCCGCCAATGCTGATATCACCGATGTCGATACGACGTTTTTCCGGCAGGTAGTCGGCGCTGGATAATTGCATGTCATTGGGGAAGACAAAGCTTTCCACCACCATGCTCTGATACGCTTTCGGTACCTCCTTCAGGGCCGAGGGGGTGACCATGACATGATAGTCCGGTTTTTTGATATGAAACGCGTCCAGTTCCCAGCCGATCTTGTCGAGGGTTTTCTGGTCAGTGTCTTTGTCTAAATGAATAATCATACTTCACCTTTAACGAGATTCATGAAGGTGACCGAGCCGGTCACTTCATGCTTGCTATTAACGACGGGTAAATAATTGACGGGAAACGTCTGTTCCTGAATATAGGCCAGCAGTTCCTGTACGGTAAAATCCTCGCGTGCGGCAGCGGGCGACGGGTTGATCATGTCGGCCACTTCCAGGGCATTGAGGTTATCGATATGTTTCAGCAACCCTTTGCGCACATCGGCATTGGTGATCATGCCCAGCAACACACCGCTCTCATCGGCCACCAGGGTAAACCCGAGTTTGTTGTCTTCGATGGACTGCAGGATATTGCGCACACTCAGCTGGTCGGGGCGCAATAGCGGCGTCTCATCCAGCTGACGCATGAAATCCCCGACCAGGTAATGCGAGCCAATGTCATGGGTCTTGAGGTTCAGCATGGCCGCACCGATGGAGTCGCTGTTCATCAGATAGGAACCGGAGACGGCGGCATACACCCCCATGTTGCGCAAAATGAAAGAAACTTCGTGATTCACACCGCCATCGACGTGAATCCGGGCCTGGGGAAAGCGCTGACGGAACTGGCGAATTTTGCGGAAATTGTGCTTGTCGAAGGTGCCGCCGCTCTGTCCCGGGGTGGTGGCCATGATCAGTACAAAGTCGAGTTGATCGGCGTAGGGGGCGAACACGTCGATATCGGTATTCGAGCTGATGGCCAGGCCGGTGCGGGCTTGAATCGATCCGGGGATCGCCAGCATTTCCTGCAACGGCTCATACTGGAAACAGACCGCATCTATCTCATGCGCCGCGATCAGATCGTAATACTTGCCCGGTGTGGGGGTAATGATGTGCAAATCGATCGGTGTGCTGCTGAGCCGGCGGATTTGCGCGATATCGTCGAATACCTTCGGATCATCATTGCAGTCGATATGAAAAAAATCCGTGCCGTGCGCATCCAGCTCGGCAACGATGTCCTGCAGTGCCTTGTGCTTGTTGGAATAAATCGAGGCGGAAATTTTCATGTTAAACGTCGTTCAGCTGTCAGCATGGCTGGCATGTGAGTGATGCGGCATCCGGATTGGGTTTGGCCGGTCCCCGATAGTCCCCGAGTGCCGCCCGGGGGTGGCCCACAGCGGCGCCGGTGCAGTGTAATACAAGAGACCAGTACAGGTACAGCGCAGGGGGATTCCCTCCACCGATCTTGCAGTGGATTATATCATCATTATCAGCAAGTTAGCGCGAAAAAAGCGTGATCCAACGCCGCTCCTGGCGAAAAAAGAAAAGCCGGCCAAAACTTCGACCGGCGAACAGACCACAGGAGGAGATCTAAAAAGTGTTCCGACTAGGCCGACACGTCAGTGTCAGAGCGTCGGGTACCGGGTATGACACCGCGCTGATGCAGATCGTTCAGAATTTGTTGGCCGCCCTGAATGACCGTGGCGGGATCGGGATGATTCAGCTCCCCGGCGATCTGGCGCAACAGCGCTTCGCCGCTTTGTCCGTTGTCCTCGTCGATCAGGGCCAGCAGGCGGGCGGTGACCGGGTTGAGCTCCATAAAGGTGATTTCATCCCGCCCATCCCGGTAAACCAGCAGGCAGGTGGGTTGCTCGCCCGGCTGCCCGGGCTGGAAATCGGGGCCAATCCGGTGGACCGGATAGTGGTAGGCGAGCGGCCAGGCCAGCGGTGATAGTACCGGTTGCGCCGCCAGCAGATCGCCCTGCGGGACGATCCGGGCCCAGTCCGGTTCCTGATCGGCGAGGCTCAGCGCCAGTTCCACCCATTCGTAATGGGCCAGCTCGAACAGAAACGGCGGATCGTCCGCTTCGGCGGGCCGTTCGTGCTCCAGGTAGTGAAGAAACTCCCGGGGCATCTCCGGAAACAGCGGCGTGGTGGCCCTGTGGCTGGCAAAATAATGGCGAATCAGCCGGTGCCATTTTTCGTCATTGAGCAGTTGACGCAGGACGGGGAAGCTGTCGGCCATGAAGCCTTCGACATTGTTGTAAAACAGCTCCCGGTAAATGGCCATGCGCCGGTCCTCGACATCGGCCGGCGCCGGGTTGGCCTGCGGATCGCGAATGTGTGCCGCAAAGCGATATTGCTGTTGTTGAAAATCCGTCATTTCAGTTCGATTGTTCATGCAATGCCGGTTGCGGCCGGGCTTGCTGTTGCAGGGCGCTGATGGTGTCAACTTCGTCCAGCAGTTCCGCGATCGGCGGCAGGTTGAAATCCCGCTCCAGCATGGTCGGGATCACGCCGAAGTGCTGATAGGTTTTTTTCAGCAACTCCCAGACCGGATCGATCACCGGCGCGCCGTGGGTGTCGACAATCAGATCTTCGGCCTCATTGTAGTGCCCGGCAACATGGATATAACTGATGCGTTCGGCAGGCAGGGCACGCAGGAATTGTTCCGCGTCATAGCGGTGATTGACGCTGTTGACGTAAATATTGTTCACGTCCAGCAGCAGTTTGCAGTCGGCTTCCTCGAGCACGGCGTTGATAAACTCGATTTCTTCCATCTGTTTGCCCGGCGCGGCGTAGTAGGAGACATTCTCCACGGCGATGGGTTGTTCGAGTATTTCCTGGACACGACGAATCCGACCGGCCACGTAATGGACCGCCTCCTCGGTAAAGGGGATAGGCATCAGATCATACAGGTGTCCGTCGTCATTGCAGTAGCTCAGATGTTCGCTGTAGATCCGGATATTGTGCTGTTTGAGAAATCGCTTGAGGCGTTGCAAAAAAGCCTCGTCCAGCGGGGTGGGGCCGCCCAGCGACAGGGACAGGCCATGAGTCACAAACGGGTAGCGTTCGGTAAATTCGCGTAGCTTGCGACCGTAACGACCGCCGACGCCGATCCAGTTCTCCGGGGCGATTTCCATGAAATCGACCTGCGAAGGAAACGGGTCCGCGAGCGGTTCCATGATGGACCGCCGCAGACCCAGTCCGGCGCCATGAACAGGATAGCTTGTCGTGTTCATGTCGGTATCCCTGGCAGCTTATTTGTTACCGCCGCGTTTACCTTCGCCGCACTTGCCTTCCTTCTTGGCCTTGTCGCCGCGTTTACCTTCGCCGCACTTGCCTTCCTTCTTGGCCTTGTCGCCGCCGCATTTACCCTCGCCACATTTTCCTTCCTTGTCGCGTTTTTTGTCACCGCCACATTTTCCTTCCGCTCGGTTTTCGGCCAACTGCATATAGCCGCTGGACAGCTCGCTCATGGCAAAGGGGTTGCTGCCGGATTCCGCGGCGGTGGCCACGTTGCTGGCGGCCATGCTGGCGGCAAAGGCCGTGCCTAGGGCAAGGGTCAGGGTCCTGGATGATTTACTGTTTGACATAATCTGCATTCTCCATGTGTGTTGTTTGTTGATTATTGGTCGTGGTACAGGGGCAAACCTTACAACAGAAATACGATAAAAAAACCACGCCATTCACCAATTGTGACCCTGTCAGAGCCCGATGGTTCCTGGCGGGACCGGCGCGAGGAGGCTGCAAATTAGCGGTTTCTAATATACAACCTTTACCGGGACTCGCACGGGCGCTGAAAATAACATTCAAGCCCGTTGTGTGGGCGCAAAGGACGCCAGGAAAATCGTTTTTATAGAGTGTCTTGGGTGCGAGTAAAATTCAGTCAGATACGCAACTTTGAAGCGGGAAAATAAAACTGATTCAATCTTTGCGTTCTCCGCGCCTTGCGTCCTCTGCACCCAAACAACGGGCATAAACGTTTATTCCACCGGCCATAAGATAAGGGAATCAGTCGGAGGTTTTGTCCTTGTACTCGCACAGATCCTCGATGATACAGGCCCCGCAGCGCGGCTTGCGGGCCACGCAGGTGTAGCGTCCCAGCAGGATCAGCCAGTGGTGAGCATCCTTTTTATACTCACCGGGCACCACCTTGAGCAGTTTTTTCTCCACCTCCAGCACCGTCTTGCCCGGTGCCAGGCCGGTGCGATTGGCGACCCGGAAGATGTGGGTATCCACGGCGATAGTGGGGTGACCGAAGGCGGTATTGAGAATCACGTTGGCCGTCTTGCGCCCGACACCGGGTAACGCTTCCAGCGCGGCGCGATCCTCGGGGACCTTGCCGCCGTGCTGGTCGACCAGGATCCGGCAGGTCTTGATGATATTTTTTGCCTTGCTGTTGAACAGGCCGATGGTCTTGATGTACTCCTTCAGCCCCGATTCCCCGAGCGCCAGGATCTTTTTCGGGCTGCGGGCCACCTTGAACAACTCTTTAGTGGCCTTGTTAACCCCCTTGTCCGTCGCCTGGGCCGAGAGAACCACCGCGATCAGCAACTCAAACGGGCTGCGGTAGTTCAGTTCGGTGGTGGGGTGCGGGTTTGCCTTTTTCAGCCGCCTGAAAATCTCACGTCGTTTTTCGGGGTTCATTGTTGTGCTTCTTGATTTGGATAAAAGAGCTTAACGCAGAGGCGCAAAGGCGCAGAGTTACGCAGAGGAAAATTATGTGATGGTTACTGCCAATATACCCCGTAAGCCGAGCAATAGGTGTTCATACTCGCTGAATTATATTTTCGATCCCGGAGTGACTCGCTAGTCAAAATTTTTAAATCTCTGCGTCCTTTGCGCCTCTGCGTTGGGTTTTATCAGGTAGCCGCCCCGGCGGGTTGTTCGGTGGCGACGGCCACTTTGCGGCTTTCGGCGCGGCGCTGGTCGATCAGGTTTTTGACGGCGATCAGCAATCCGAGGCCGATGAAGGCGCCGGGGGGGAGGATGGCCAGCAGATAGCCGCGGTATTCCTCGAACAGCACGACTGTCATCCACTCGGCGCCCTGGCCGAACATCAGTTCGGCCTGGCGCAGCAGGGTGCCGAAGCCGAGGATTTCACGCATGGCGCCAAGCACGACCAGCACGGCGGTAAAGCCGAGCCCCATGAACAGGCCGTCGGTAAACGCCTGGGGCACCGGGTTTTTGGAGGCGAAGCTTTCGGCGCGGGCCAGAATGGAACAGTTGGTGACGATCAGCGGAATGAAGATCCCCAGGATCTTGTACAGCTCGTGAAACCAGGCATTCATGCTCAGTTCAATCACGGTGACCACCGAGGCGATGATCAGCACGAATACCGGCACCCGGATTTCGGGGCGCACCCAGCCGCGAATCAGCGAGACGGTGGTGTTCGACACGACCAGTGTCAAAATGGTCGCCAGCCCCAAACCCAGACCGTTGATCATGGTATTGGTGACCGCCAGCAACGGGCACAGGCCCAGTAACTGGACAAAGGCCACATTGTTGGTCCACAGGCCGTCGCGGATCAGGGTGCCGTAAGGATTGTTTGTCATGCGGATTCGTCGCCTGTGTTGTCGGTTGGGCGAAACAGTTGCTCGCGATGTTCAGCATAATATTTAAGCGCGTTATGCACCGCTTTGACAACCGCCCGCGGGGTTACGGTTGCGCCGGTAAACTGATCAAACTCTCCGCCGTCTTTTTTGACCCGCCAGCCGTCCGGCTCGGGATCATCGAGCGATTTACCGGCAAAGCTGTGGATCCAGTCGGAACGCTCGGTCTCGATGGCATCCCCCAGTCCCGGGGTTTCGCGATGATTGATGACACGCACCCCCGCCAGCTCGCCGTTATAACGAATGGCCACCAGTAAACTGATTTGTCCACTATAGCCGTCCGGGGCAATCACATTGAGAATCGCGGTAACCGGTTCGCCATCCTGACGGGCCCGATAGACCGTAATCGGCTTGGGTGTGCCCAGCAGCGCTTCATCGCGTACCTGGATGGTATCCCGGGTTATATCATTGTCATGGGTACCCGGCGGTACCAGGGTATGCAGGTTGCTCAGCAGGGCGGCCTGTTCGTTGGCCGCGATAGTGGGGGCGGTCTGTTGGTGGATCCAGGCTACCAGAGTGCTGCCGATAATGGCAAAGCCCCCCAGCAGCACGGCACTGATTGACATGTATTTGAACAGTTGCATGGATCAGTCCCGACTCTCGCCAAATACCCGTGGTCGGGTGTAATAATCAATCGTCGGTACCGCCATATTCATCAGTAATACGGCAAAGGCAATGGCATCGGGATAGCCGCCCCAGGTGCGGATGATATACAGCAGCAGGCCGATGCCGATGCCGAAAATAATCCGCCCCCGGTTGGTTGCCGCGGCGGTCACCGGATCGGTGGCGATGAAGAACGCACCGAGCATGGTGGCGCCGCTGAACAGGTGAAACAGGGGTGAGGTAAAGGCATCCGGATCATTAAGATGAAACAGGCCGGAGACCAGAAACAGGGTGGTCAGCATGGCCAGCGGAATATGCCAGCTGATCACGCGCATATAGATCAATACCAGGCCACCGAGCATGAACAGCAGATTGATCCATTCCCAGCCATGCGCCGATAGCATGCCAAACAGTTCCGTGCTGCCCTGGTGAATTTCGGTCAGTGTCAGGTTTTGCGCCAGTTGGGTTTTAACCGCGTCCAGGGGCGTGGCGGCGGTCAGACCATCCAGTGTCCGGTTGGCGGGCAGTTGCTCCAGGAAGGTGTAACGCAGATTATCCACAAAGCTGAGGTCGTGTACCTCGGGCGTCAACCACAGGGTCATTTCACGCGGGAAGGCGATCAGCAACATGGCGTAGCCGACCATGGCCGGATTGAAGGGGTTATAACCCAGACCGCCATACAGGTGTTTGGCGATGATCAGTGCAAAGGCCGCACCCAGTACGGGGATCCACCACGGCGCCAGTGAAGGGATGGCCACGCCCAGCAGGATGGCTGTGACCACCGCGCTGCCATCGAGCAGGAAGGGTTTGATCGGCCGTTTGCGCAGGCGCAACATCAGCGCCTCGACCGCCACGGCGGTGACGACTGTCAGTGTGATGTTGATCAGCACACCCCAGCCGAAAAAGTGAATACAGGCGAGAATACCGGGGATCAGGGCGAAGATGACCGCCAGCATAATCCGGTTAACCCGGTTGTCGGTCTGCATGTGTGGCGAGCTGTGTAACGACAGGTTCATGTGTCTTCCTTGTCCCCGGTTTGCGGGTTTTTTTCGCCACGGCGTGCCCTGGCCCGGGCCATGGCGGCTTCGATGGCGGCTTTTTTGCTGTCCTCTCCGTCCGTTTTATCGCCCTGGGTTTTTTTCAGCATCTCTTTTTTGCGCTGTTTGCGCTCTTCCTCTTCCTGTTTTTTCCGTTCGAGGCGTTGCTGGCGGAACTCATGCCGCTCGCGGGCCTGATCGGCTTTTTTCTTGTCCCGTTCCTGGGCCCAGATTTCAGTCTTGGCGAACCGATAATACTGCACCAGCGGGATATGGCTGGGACAGACATAGGCGCAACAGCCGCATTCGATGCAATCGAACAGATTAAAATCCTGGACCCGATCAAAATTCTTTGCCCGGGCATACCAGTAAAGCTGCTGGGGCAACAGTTGTGCCGGACAGACTCGCGCGCATTCGCCGCAGCGAATACAGGGCATCGGTGTCTGCTGCTCTTTTGTTGAGGGCCAGGAGAGGATGCAGTTGGTGGTCTTGATAACCGGCACGGCGGGGTTGTCCACGGTAAAGCCCATCAACGGGCCGCCCATGATGATTTCGTCGTTACGGTCATCGCGCCAGCCGCACTGTTCCAGCAAAGCTTCGAAGGGTGTGCCGATCAGCACTTCCAGGTTACAGGGTTGACCGACAGCATCGCCGGTGACGGTGACATAGCGGGAGATCAGCGGTTTGCCTTGGTGAACGGTGTCGGCGACAGCGGCGGCGGTGCCGACATTATGACAGACCATCTGGATATCCAGCGGCAGGCCGTGGCTGGGCACTTCCTTGCCGGTAAGCACCTTGATCAACTGTTTCTCGCCGCCGGTGGGATAAATTGTCGGTACCTTTACCAGTTCGATAAAGGTTTTTTCGTCCTCTTCCAGTGCGTGATTCAGGCTTTGCCAGGCGTCGGGCTGGTTGTCTTCCAGCGCAATGATACAATGCCGTGCCTGCAGAGCATGTTTCATGATCAGCAAGCCGTCAATGATCTTGCGCGGTTGCGCCTGCATCAGCATCGCATCGCAGGTGATATAGGGTTCGCATTCGGCACCGTTGAGGATCAGGGTGTCGACCACATTACCGGGACCGGGATTGAGCTTGATAAAAGCCGGGAAGCCGGCGCCGCCCAGACCGACGATGCCGGCTTCACGAATCAAGTTGCGCAGGGCGCTGGGTTCCAGTTCGGTATAGTCATTGATCGGTGCATGTTCGATCCACTCATCCTGTCCGTCGCTGTCGAGGACGATACACGGTGCCTGCAGGCCTGACGGGTGGGGGATGGGGCGATCCTCGATCGCGGCGATCGTGCCGGAGGTGGAGGCATGCACCGGGACACTGATGTATTCACTGGCGCGGCCCAGCATCTGGCCTTTCAATACCCGTTGCCCGACTTCCACCACCGGCTCGGCGGGCTCGCCGATGTGCTGTTGCAGGGGAATAATCAGCCGATCGGGCAAGGTCGCCATATGAACCGGCTCCTGCATCGATTCGGCCTTGTGACCGGGCAGGCGCAAGCCGCCGTGAAAATGCCAAAGCCGACGCTTCACGTTGACCCTCCGGCTTCACGGGGCGGCTTTTCCAGCGGTAGCGGCGGCGCGGGCCATTTCCAGGTCTGCGGGGTCTCTTCCACCGGCTTGATATGAATACAATCCACCGGGCAGGGTTCGATACAGAGATCGCAGCCGGTGCATTCGGATTCGATCACGGTATGCATCTGCTTGGGCGCGCCGAGGATGGCATCCACCGGGCAGGCCTGGATGCAGAGTGTGCAGCCGATGCATTCGTTTTCGTCGATTACCACCACGGTTTTCTCACCGTGTTCGCCATGTTCCTCGTTCAGCGGTTTGGGATCGACGCCGAGCAGATCCGACAGGGCGTGTATTACTGTTTCGCCGCCGGGCGGGCACTGGTTGATATCGGCCTCCCCCCTGGCGATGGCTTCGGCGTAGGGACGGCAGCCGGCGTAGCCGCACTGTCCGCACTGGGTCTGGGGCAGGATGGCATCGATCTGATCCACCACCGGATCGCCTTCCACCTTGAAGCGCACCGCGGCAAAGCCCAGCAACAGGCCGAAGACCCCGGCAAGCACAGCGAGAACGATAATGGCTTCAAACATGACGGTGGCTTATCCTCTGACCAGCCCGGCAAAACCCATAAAGGCCATCGACATCAGCCCGGCGGTGATCAGCGCAATGGAGGGGCCGCGGAAGATCTCCGGCACATCGGCGACCGCCAGGCGCTCACGCATGGCGGCGAACAGGATCAACACCAGCGAGAAGCCCAGCGCGGCGCCGAAGCCGTACAGGGCCGATTCGATAAAACCGTGCTCGGTCTGCACATTGAGCAGTGCGACGCCCAGCACCGCGCAGTTGGTGGTGATCAACGGCAAAAAGATCCCCAGCACCTGATAGAGCAGCGGACTGGTTTTATGCACCAGCATTTCGGTGAACTGTACCACCACCGCGATGACCAGGATAAAGGCGATCGTCCTCAGATACTCCAGCCCCAAAGGTGTGAGCAGATACTCGTTGACCAGATAACTGGAGATGGAGGCGAGCGTCAGCACAAAGGTGGTCGCCAGCGCCATGCCCGTGGCGGTCTCCAGCTTGCGCGAGACCCCCATGAATGGGCACAACCCCAGGAACTTCACCAGAACGAAGTTGTTGACCAGGACGGTGCTGACAAGAATCAGGGCATATTCCATCATAACATCACAGTGACGAGGGCCGAGGGACGAGTGACGAGGTATAAGCGTACTCCGTCAGGATGAGAATTTTAAGCATAGCTTGCTTCAACTCGCTTTGAGGTCGATCAAAGTCCTTGCAGGTTATGTGCATGCTTCGATGAGAAACTGAGGTTTTCCTCGTCCCTCGTAACTCGGCCCTGTTATTTCACGCGCATCCCCGGCTGCGCCCCCGCGTGTGGCTCGAGGATCCACAGGTCCTGGCCGCCGGGCCCGGCGGCCAGGACCATGCCCTCGGAGACGCCGAAGCGCATTTTGCGCGGTTTGAGGTTGGCGACCATCACGGTCAGCTTGCCTTCCAGATCCTCGGGACGGTAGGCCGATTTGATTCCGGCGAAGACGTTGCGGGTGCCATCGCCGATATCCAGGGTCAGTTGCAACAGCTTGTCGGCGCCTTCCACGTGTTCGGCCCTGACGATACGGGCGATGCGCAGATCGATTTTGGCAAAGTCGTCGTATTCGATCGGTTCGGCGATCGGCTCGATGTTGGCGGCCGGTTTTGAGGCGGCGGGCGCGGTCTGCTGCAGGTCCTGTTTCGATTCGTCGATCATGGCGTCGATGTGCTCCTTTTCAATCCGGGTCATCAGCGGTTTGAACTTGTTGATCCCGTGGCCGGTCAGCGGTTCGCGCACGTCATCCCAATCCAGGGCATCGATGTTGAGAAACGCCTCGGCGCCGGCCGCCAGTTTGGGTAATACCGGTTTCAAATAGGTGACCAGCACCCGGAACAGGTTGAGACCGACACTGCAAATGTTTTGCAGGGCGTCGTCACTGCCGTCCTGTTTGGCGATGACCCACGGTTTTTCCAGGTCGATGTACTGATTGGCCTGATCGGCCAGGGCCATGATCTCGCGCATGGCCTGACCGAATTCACGGTTCTCATACAGCTCGGCGATCGATTCTCGCGCCTCGACAAACTGCTGATACAGTTCGGGCTCGCTGCAGGCGTCGGCGAGCCGACCGTCGAAGCGCTTGTGAATGAAGCCGGCGCAGCGGCTGGCGATGTTGACCACCTTGCCGACCAGATCCGAGTTCACCCGCTGCTGGAAATCCTCCAGGCTCAGGTCGATGTCCTCGATGCCGCTGCCCAGCTTGGCGGCGAAATAATAGCGCAGGTACTCGGGATTGAGATGTTTGAGATAAGTCCGCGCCTGGATGAAGGTGCCGCGCGATTTGGACATCTTCTGGCCGTTGACGGTCAAAAAGCCGTGGCACCAGACCGCGCTGGGGGTGCGAAAGCCGGCGCCGTGCAGCATCGCGGGCCAGAACAGGGTATGGAAGTAGGCGATGTCCTTGCCGATGAAGTGATAGACCTCGCAGTCACTTTCCCTGTCCCAGTAGCGGTCGAAGTCGAGATCCTCGCGACGGGCGCACAGCTGTTTGAAACTGGCCATGTAACCGATGGGCGCATCCAGCCAGACATAGAAATACTTGCCGGGGGCGTCGGGGATCTCGAAACCGAAGTAGGGCGCATCGCGGGAGATGTCCCACTCCTTCAGCCCGGCGTCGAACCATTCGTGTAACTTGTTGGCGATCACCGGCTGCACATGGTCGCCGCGGGTCCATTCGCGCAGCATGGCCTCGAAATCGCCCAGCGCGAAAAAGTAATGTTCCGATTCCTTTTCTATGGGCGTGGCGCCGGAGAGGGCCGAGACCGGGTTTTTCAGCTCGGTCGGGGTGTAGGTGGCCCCGCAGGCCTCGCAGCTGTCGCCGTACTGGTCCGCGGCGCCGCACTTGGGGCATTCGCCCTTGATGAAGCGATCCGGCAGAAACATCTGTTTTTCCGGGTCGAAGGCCTGCTTGATCACCCGGGTGTGGATATGCCCGGCATCGCGCAGGCGAGCGTAGATCAGCGTGGCCAGTTCGCGGTTCTCGTCCGAATGGGTGGTGTGGTAATTGTCAAAACCGATGCCAAAGGCGGCAAAATCGGCGGTGTGCTCCTCGTGGGTACGAGCGATCAGTGTCTCGGGCTCGATCCCCTCGCTCTGGGCGCGCAGCATGATCGGCGTGCCGTGGGCGTCGTCGGCGCAGACATAGGTGCATCGGTGGCCTTGCATTTTCTGAAAGCGAACCCAGATATCGGTCTGGATATACTCCACCAGATGACCAAGATGAATTGACCCGTTGGCATAGGGCAGGGCGCTGGTGACGAGGATATGACGCGGCGTGGACATGGTTTCAAAGCACCGAAATCGTGAGGCTCAAAAGCCGCATACCCTAGCAGGAATGGGCGTTTGCGGCCAGTTGCAAATTATTTCCGTTGTTTCTTGCCGGGTTTTGCGGTGAAATTCGCACTCGTCGGGGAATTTGTGTAAGATACGCGACCCCGGGATTAGTTGTCTATTTTACTCGGGTATTTAGCCACATAAACTATCAGGAGATACGAGATGGCAGACGTCTCCCAGACACAGATTGAAGAAGCGCTGAAGCAGGTCACCGATCCGAATATGGAAAAAGACCTGGTCAGTGCCAAAGCGGTCAAGGACATCAGGATCGATGGTGACAAGGTGAGCGTCGACATCGAGCTCGGTTACCCGGCCGCCGGTTACCAGGACAAGCTGGCCGACCAGCTCAGGGAAAAGGTCGAAGCAGTCGACGGCGTGAGCAGCGCCGAGTTCAACATCAGCTGGAAGATCGTATCCCACAGCGTGCAAAAAGGCGTCGAACCCATCAAGGGCGTCAAGAACATCATCGCCGTGGCCTCCGGCAAGGGTGGCGTGGGCAAGTCCACCACCGCAGTCAATCTGGCTCTGGCCCTGTCGGCCGAAGGCGCCAACGTCGGTATCCTGGATGCTGATATCTACGGTCCCAGCATGCCGCGCATGCTGGGTGTCACCGGTCAGCCCGAATCCAGCGACGGCAAGACCATGCAGCCGATGAAAAGTCATAACGTCCAGTCCATGTCCATCGGTTACCTGATCGACGAAGAGACCCCGATGATCTGGCGGGGTCCCATGGTCACCCAGGCACTGGAACAGCTGCTCAACGATACCCAGTGGAACGATGTCGATTATCTGATCATCGACCTGCCGCCGGGCACCGGCGACACCCAGCTGACCCTGGCGCAGAAAGTGCCGGTCACCGGCGCGATCATCGTCACCACCCCGCAGGACATCGCCCTGCTCGATGCCCGCAAGGGTCTGAAAATGTTCGAGAAGGTCGAAGTGCCGGTGCTGGGGATCATCGAGAACATGAGCATCCACATCTGCTCCAACTGCGGTCACGAAGAGCATGTCTTCGGCGAAGGCGGCGGTCAGCGCATCGCTGACGAGAACCATGTCGAACTGCTGGGCTCCCTGCCGCTGGATATGTCCATCCGCAGCTCCACCGACGCCGGCAAGCCTTCGGTGGTGGCCGACCCGGACAGCCGTATCACGGAAATCTATCGCGATATCGCCCGCGGCGTTGCGGCCAAGCTGTCGCTCAAGGCCAGGGACTACAGCGCGAGCTTCCCCAAGATCGTGATTCAGAACAACTGAATTACGATCTCAGGGCCGAGGGACGAGTTACGAGGGACGAGGCAAAGCCACCCCGGCTTTGCCTTACTCGTCAGTTCCTGTAACGGGGCACTTCGGTGCCCCGTTTCATTTCCGGCGATCCATTTTTGAACTTCTCTGGAATAAAAACGCGGAGGACGCAGAGTCGCGGAGGCGCGGAGAAAAGGCTTTTGTGGGTTTTGACAGAATCTCCTCTGCGGCTCCGCG
>JBKGZJ010000022.1:0-21574 GCA_046545635.1 Thiohalophilus sp.
CGGACGGGACTCGAACCCGCGACCTCCGGCGTGACAGGCCGGCATTCTAACCAGCTGAACTACCGGTCCGGATGGTGGGTGGTGCAGGGATCGAACCTGCGACCCTCGCCTTGTAAGGGCGATGCTCTCCCAGCTGAGCTAACCACCCCAGCAAAGGCGCGCTAGTTTACGGCATCTTTAAGCGCTTTGCCAGCCTTAAATCCAGGAACTCTGGAAGCGGCGATCTGGATGGGCTCACCGGTACGCGGATTGCGCCCGGTACGGGCGGCGCGATCCTTTACAGAGAAGGTTCCGAACCCGACCAGGGTCACCTGGTCACCCTGTTTCAGAGAGTCAGCAATCCTGTCAAACATGGTGTCAACGGCACGGGTCGCGGCGGCTTTGGAAATATCGGCGCCTTCGGCAACTGCATCGATCAGTTCGGCTTTATTCACAGTGGGGGTCCCCCTTGTTTTCAGTGTTGTTTGAGGTAAAAAAACACCGCCAGCACGGAACCGGCGGTCTGGATAATATTTATTTGGGAAATTTTATACCAACGGGACTGCCAGGCGGTCAAGGAATCATTGCCGGTTTAATTCCCGACCAGAATGATAAAACCCTTGACAACCTGTCAGTACCCCCTGTCGCGACGAGCTCAATGCGGCCGCAGGGTGCCGGGCGAGTCGGGGTTCTCGCTGTTTTTGACCACCTCGGTCGCTTTCTCTTCCCCCTTCTCTTCCAGGGGTTCCGGCTGGCGGGTCAGTGCCACCTGCAGAACTTCGTCGATCCAGCGCACCGTGTGAATATCCAGTTTTTCCTTGATATTCTCCGGGATCTCGGTCAAATCCCGCTCGTTTTCATGCGGGATCAACACGGTCTTGATGCCCCCGCGGTGGGCCGCCAACAGTTTTTCCTTGAGCCCGCCGATGGGCAGCACTTCGCCGCGCAGGGTAATCTCGCCGGTCATGGCCACGTCGGCGCGGACCGGGATGCCGGTCAGTGCGGAGACCAGGGCGGTACACATGCCGATCCCGGCACTGGGGCCGTCCTTCGGGATAGCGCCTTCCGGCACATGGACATGGATGTCCTTCTTCTCGAAGACGTCCGGCTCCAGCCCCAGCACGTTGGCGCGGCTGCGCACCACCGACAGGGCCGCCTGGATGGACTCTTTCATCACGTCGCCCAGCTGGCCGGTGATGTTGTGCTTGCCCTTGCCGGGCATGACCGCGGTCTCGATGGTCAGCAGTTCGCCGCCCACCTCGGTCCAGGCCAGGCCGGTTGCGTGGCCGATGCGATCTTCTTCCTCGGCCAGGCCGAAGCGGAAGCGTTTGACGCCCAGGTATTTCTCCAGGCTGTCGGCCTTGACCACCACGGTCTCCTCGGAGGGCTCGCTCAGGATCTCCTTGACCACCTTGCGGCAGATCTTGGCGATCTCACGCTCCAGGTTACGTACCCCGGCTTCACGGGTGTAATAGCGCACGATATCGAGGATCGCCTCTTCGGTGATCTCCAGTTCGCCCTCTTTGAGGCCGTTGGCCTTCATCTGTTTGGACACCAGGTACTTGAGTGCGATGTTGACCTTCTCGTCCTCGGTATAACCCGACAGACGGATCACTTCCATCCGATCCAGCAGCGGCGCCGGAATGTTCATGGTGTTGGACGTGGCCACAAACATCACCTCGGAAAGATCGTAATCGACCTCCATATAGTGATCGTTGAAGGTATGGTTCTGTTCCGGATCCAGCACCTCGAGCAGGGCCGAAGCCGGATCACCGCGGAAGTCCATTGCCATCTTGTCGAGCTCATCGAGCAAAAACAGCGGGTTACGCGTGCCGATCTTGTACAGGTTCTGAATCACCTTGCCCGGCATGGAGCCGATGTAGGTACGCCGGTGACCGCGGATTTCGGCCTCGTCACGCACGCCGCCCAGCGCCATGCGGATAAACTTGCGGTTGGTGGCGCGGGCCAGGGATTTGCCGATGGAGGTCTTGCCCACACCCGGCGGCCCCACCAGACAGAGGATCGGGCCTTTCATTTTCTTCATCCGGGTCTGCACCGCCAGGTACTCGAGAATGCGCTCCTTGACCTTCTCCAGGCCATAGTGATCCTCTTCCAGCACCTGTTCGGCACGGGTCAGGTCATTACGCACCTTGCTGCGTTTTTTCCACGGTACACCCACCAGCCAGTCGAGATAGTTGCGCACCACGGTGGCCTCGGCCGACATGGGCGACATCATTTTCAGCTTGTTGAACTCGGCTTTGGCCTTGGTCTTGGCTTCCTTGGACATGCCGGCGGACTCGATTTTCTTTTCCAGATCCTCGAGCTCGTTGGGCACATCGTCCATCTCGCCCAGTTCCTTCTGGATGGCTTTCATCTGTTCGTTCAGATAGTACTCGCGCTGACTCTTTTCCATCTGGCGCTTGACCCGGCCACGAATACGTTTTTCCACCTGCAGCAGATCGATTTCCGATTCCATCAGGCCCATCAGCTGTTCGACCCGATCGCGCAGCGAGAAATTCTCCAGAATCTTCTGTTTTTCCTCGATCTTCAGCGACATGTGCGCGGCAATAGTGTCCACCAGACGATTGGGATCATCGATGCTGGACAGGGAGGTAAGAATCTCCGGCGGGACTTTCTTGTTCAGCTTGACGTACTGATCAAACTGGGTGGTGAGGGACCGCACCAGCACTTCGGCTTCGCGATCATCCACGGTCTCTTCCTCGTAGGCCTTGGCCTGGGCGGTAAAATATTCCTCTTCAGATTCACTGAAGTTCAGAACCCTGGCGCGTTTGCCGCCTTCCACCAGGACCTTGACGGTGCCGTCGGGCAGTTTGAGCAGTTGCAGGATGCTGGCCACGGTGCCGATGTTGTACATATCGTCGGCCCGGGGATCATCCTCGGCAGCGCTCTTTTGCGCCACCAGCAGAATCTGTTTGTTGTCTTCCATAGCCGCTTCCAGCGCCTTGATCGATTTTTCACGACCGACGAACAGCGGAATGACCATGTGGGGATAGACCACCACGTCCCGCAGCGGCAGGACCGGAATTTCGGTCAACGGCTCTTCAATCATATCTGACATAATCTGGTACTCTTGTTTGCGTGGGGTCCCGGGGACCGTTACAGGCTAATCTGGGGTTTGGCACTCGGGAATTCAACATCCCGCGCTCTGTTTTTCACATGCCCGAAAAAATTAAGGGGTATCGAAATACCCCTTAACTCTTCAGTCTTCCGCCGATGCCGCCCTGGAGTCGGAACTTTCATAAATGAACAGGGGATCCCCCTCCTGGCGTATCACCGAATCGTCGATAACCACCTTGTTCAAATCCTCCATCGAGGGCAGCTCGTACATGGTATCCAGCAGAATATGCTCCAGAATCGAGCGCAGTCCGCGCGCCCCGCTCTTGCGCTCCATGGCCTTGTGCGCCACCGCCTTGAGCGCGGATTCGCGGAACTCCAGCTCGGCGCCTTCCATCTCGAACATCTTCTGGTACTGCTTGGTCAGCGCGTTCCTGGGCTGGGTCAGGATCTGCACCAGGGCTTCCTCGTCCAGCTCGTTGAGCGTGGCGATCACCGGCAGACGGCCGACGAACTCGGGAATCAGGCCGTAACGGGTCAGATCCTCCGGTTCCACTTCACTGACCACTTCGCTGGCGCTTTTCTTCTCCTGCTTGGTTTTGACCTCGGCGCCGAAGCCGATCCCGCCGCGTTCGGAGCGATCGCGGATAATCTTGTCCAGGCCGGAGAAGGCACCACCGCAGATGAACAGAATATTGCCGGTATCGACCTGCAGGAATTCCTGCTGCGGATGCTTGCGCCCGCCCTGGGGCGGTACGGAGGCCACGGTGCCTTCGATCAGCTTCAACAGCGCCTGCTGCACGCCCTCACCGGAAACGTCCCGGGTGATGGACGGGTTGTCCGATTTGCGGGAGATCTTGTCGATTTCGTCGATATAGACGATCCCGGTCTGGGCCTTCTCGACGTCATAGTCGCACTTTTGCAACAGCTTCTGGATGATGTTTTCCACATCCTCGCCCACGTAACCGGCCTCGGTCAGGGTGGTGGCGTCGGCGATAGTGAACGGCACGTTCAGCAGCCGGGCCAGGGTCTCGGCCAGCAGGGTCTTGCCGCAGCCGGTCGGCCCGATGAGCAGGATATTGCTCTTGGCCAGCTCCACGTCGTCCTTTTTCTGACCGCTTTCCAGCCGCTTGTAGTGGTTGTAGACCGCGACAGCCAGCACCCGCTTGGCGCGCTCCTGGCCGATGACGTATTCATCCAGCTTGTCACGGATTTCATGCGGGGTCGGCAGCTTGCTGCCGGTTACCGAACCGCTTTGTTCCTGAACTTCCTCGCGAATGATGTCATTGCATAACTCAACACACTCGTCACAAACAAACACGGAGGGACCCGCGATAAGCTTGCGTACTTCGTGCTGGCTCTTGCCGCAGAAAGAGCAGTACAACAGCTTGCCGTTATCACCGGAATTGGTTGTGTCGTCACTCATGTCCCTACCTCAAAATATGTGTGCTGACTGTCTTCATACCATGCGTCGATTTGGCGCATTTTTCAAGTAGCAGTTGCCTGTTTTAACGCCCTATCACCATCAGGCCTTTTACCCGCCCAACGGGGCTTTCCGGGCAAAGAGAACCGGTTTACTTGTCCGGGTCAGCGTTACGGTTGGTCATCACCTCATCAATCAGACCGTATTCCACCGACTGGGATGCGCTCATGAAAAAGTCCCGGTCGGTATCTTTTTGAATTTGCTCCAGCGGCTGGCCGGTATGTTCGGCCAGAATCCGGTTCAACCGCTCGCGTACATCCAGAATTTCCCTGGCGTGGATCTCAAAATCCGACGCCTGCCCCTGGAAACCGCCCAGCGGCTGGTGAATCATGGTTCGCGAATGCGGCAGGCCATAACGCTTGCCCTTCGCACCGCCGGCCAGCAGTATTGCCCCCATGCTCGCGGCCTGTCCGATACACATGGTACTGACATCCGGCTTGATAAACTGCATGGTGTCATAAATCGACAGCCCCGCCGTCACCGAACCGCCGGGTGAATTGATATAAAGGTGGATATCCTTGTCCGGATTTTCGGACTCGAGGAACAACAGCTGGGCCACGATCAGGTTGGCCATATGATCCTCGACCTGCCCCACCACAAAGATCACCCGCTCCTTGAGCAAACGCGAGTATATGTCATAGGCGCGCTCGCCCCGGGACGTCTGCTCAACCACCATCGGCACCAGCTGGGCGACGGTATCGGTGTGCTTGGAATGATTATCGGTCACGACTACCTATCCTTTAAGCTGCTAGCTTGTTATTTCGCGTTTTCGGACGTCATTATTTCATCAAATGAGACCGGTTTCTCAACTACCCTGGCCTGCTCCAGCACCCAGTCGACCACCTGGTCCTCAAATACCAGCGATTCGACCTCGCTCAGACGCTGACGATCGGACTGGTACCAGTTGACCACTTCTTCCGGATGCTCATAAGGGGCGGCAATCTCCTCAATCCGGGCCTTGACGGCCTCGGGCTCGACCTTGAGGTCGTTGGCCTTGACGATCTCGGACATGATCAGCCCCAGGCTGACGCGCTTCCGGGCCTGTTCGCGGAACATTTCCGGGTTAATGCCGGACAGATCCTGCTGTTGCATGCCCTGGCTGGCCAGATTCTGCAGCATCTGTTGTAACAGTGTGCGCTCCTCACTTTCAATCAGGGATTTGGGCGCCTCGATCGGATTGGCCGCCAGCAGGGTATCCATCACCGCCTCCTTGAGACGGCTGCGCAAACGGGTGTCCAGCTCACGCTGCATGTTCTCGCGGATCTCGTTGCGCATCTCGGTCAGATCACCGCTTTCCACGCCCAGTTTTTTCGCAAACTCGGCATCCACTTCGGGCAGCACCGGTTCCTCGATACTATTTATATGTGTCTCGAAGACCGCCGGTTTGCCGGCCAGCTCCGCGGCGTGGTAATTCTCGGGGAAAGTCACCTCCAGGGTGCGATCTTCACCGGCTTTGGCACCCATCAAGCCGTCTTCAAAGCCCGGGATCATGCGCCCCTGACCGAGCTCCACCTGCATGTCCTGGCCAGTGCCGCCCTCGAACGCCTCGCCGTCGATCATCCCCTTGAAATCGAGATTGACCCGATCGCCCTCCCTGGCTTCCCGATCCACCGTCTGCCAGGTCACGTTCTGCTTGCGTATGGTTTCGATCATCCGGTCGATATCGGCATCGCCGATTTCGGCAACCGGTTTTTCCACGGTCTGCTCGGCCAGCGGGGCGAGCTCGATTTCCGGGTAAATTTCAAACCTGGCGGTATAGGCCAGCCCCTGGCCCGGTTCGTTCTTGAGATCCTCGAAATTCGGGTTCCCCGCCGGCTGCAACTGCTCCTGACTGACGGCCTCGTAGAAAGTGGATTGCAGCACCTCGCCGATCACTTCCTCGCGCACCTGCTTGCCAAACTGCTGCTTGACCACCTTGAACGGCGCCTTGCCCTTGCGGAAGCCCTTGAGCTTGACGGTATGGGTCATGTTTTTGAGTCGATCGTCGACTGCGGAAGCGATCCGTTCCTCATCGACATTCACCGTCATCCGGCGCTCCAGACCCTCGGTGGCTTCTACAGAGACTTGCATGTGTTTGCCCTCGTTATTTATTTCTTTAAATTCAGATAGTTAATCAGATGCCGGTCGTTTGGTGCGGAAGGTGGGACTCGAACCCACACGCCTTGCGGCACCAGAACCTAAATCTGGCGTGTATACCAATTTCACCACTTCCGCGAATACTCGTCAGGGGGATTATACAGAGACCGTGGGTGGAGGTGTAATCCGTGCGCTTTGCGGGGAAATCGGCCAGGAAACTGGTGGGCCGTGAAGGACTCGAACCTTCGACCAAGGGATTAAGAGTCCCCTGCTCTACCAACTGAGCTAACGGCCCCACAAGCGCCGAATTGAACCACAACCGGGGGCTGTTTATCAAGTTTTATGCCGGTCGTGTTTTCTCGGCAATACGCACCAGAAATGCTACACAACGGCTGTCCCGCCCGTTTATCACTGCCATTACAGTTGAGGAGCGTCGGGCAACGACCCCATCAGCCCGCTGTTCGGCAACGATCCACTACAACAATGTATCAACGCATCCGCTCGAAACTGGCTACCACCTGAATATCTTTCAACATAAGGATTATGAGATTTTCAAGCCGACTTTGACAATCTCACCCTGTTCGATTTCCAGCACTACGAGTTCAACCTTGTCAAGACGCGCCCGGTCGCCAATTACAGGCTTGTGCCGAAACTGTTGTGCGAGATATTCGCCTACCGTCATCGTGTCACAGCGTTCGGGGACTGACACGCCATAGGCCGTCGACAAATCACAGAGTTTGGCCCCGGGATCGAGAATAAAATCGCCAAAAAACTGATGATCCGAAGCGTACTCAAGCGTGGTAAAGAGCCGGTTTATTTGATCGACCTCATCACTGGCCGCCAGAATATGTAAATAGTCACCGGCTTCAAAACGGCTTATATTATGTGCATCATAGGAAACACCGCCACGTATTATAGAGGTCAGGCGGGCTGTTCCCGGTAAAATAAAATACTCCGGAGAGCGATGCCGCAACGGGCTGTTGCGACCCAGATGATAAACCAGAATCTCGCATTCAGGATGACCGGGAATCAGGGTGTCGATTTGCATAACAGGTTCCGGCCCGGGCGGAATATCCAGGCGCAACCAGTGCGCCACAGGCGCCACGGTCCAGCCCTGCAGTAACAGCGAGACCAGGACCACGAAAAAGGCGACATTAAAATAGAGCTCGGCCTGCTCCAGTCCGGCCAGCAAGGGAAACAGCGCCAGAATAATCGGTACGGCTCCGCGCAGACCGACCCAGGCGATATAAACCTGTTCACGCCAGGCAAAACGAAATGGCAGAAGACATAACAATACTGCCAGTGGGCGGGCCACAAAGATCAGAATCAGTGCCACCAGCAAGGCATGCCAGGCCACCGGGTACAGCGCCGATGGCGTTACCAGCAGCCCCAGAACCAGAAACATACCGATCTGGCTTAACCAGGCCAGCCCATCGTGAACACGCAGAATATTCTGTCCGGCATGCAGCTTGCGATTACCGAGCACAACCCCCAGCAGATAAATCGCCAGAAAACCGCTGCCGCCCAGACTGTTGGCAAGGGCGAACACCAGCAGGCCGCCACTGGTCACCAACAGGGGATACAGACCATTGGCCAGACTCAGGTGGTTAATCATAAAGCCGAGCAGGCGTGCCCCCAACACGCCCGCGACGGCACCAATTCCCATCTGGATAGTAAACATTAACAGGGTATTCCAGCTCAGCAACGGCTCCTGAGTCTGGAGTACCTCAATCAGCATGATGGTCAGAAAAATCGCCATCGGGTCATTACTGCCCGATTCGATCTCCAGGGTGGCACCCACCCGTCGTTCGATATTCATACCCCGGGCATGTAACAGGGAGAAGACCGCCGCCGCATCCGTGGAGCCGATAATCGCGCCCAGCAACATCCCCTGCATCCAGTGTAATTCGAAAATCCAGGTTGCCGCGAAGCCAACCAGTGCACTGGTAACCAATACGCCGACAGTAGCCAGACTCAATGCCGGTCGCAGTCCGACCCGAAAACTTTCCACCCTGGTGTGCAGGCCGCCGTTCAGCAGAATAATGCCAAGCGCCACCGAACCGATTAAATAAGCAGTGCCGATATCATCGAAGACCAGATTACCCGGCCCTTCCTCGCCGGCCAGCATGCCGATAACCAGAAAGATCAGCAGCAAGGGCGCACCGACCCGCGCTGAAACGGAACTGATCACGATACTGCCGAACAACAGCAGGGCCGCAATCAACAACAGGTTATTCAACAGTTCCATATATCCAGTCAGCTCCGGTTACTGCAAAGGTTACGACCCGCCTGCAGCGGTACAACAATACAGGCTTTACAGTGTCAACAGAACGCTTATTATGACATGGGAGTCGATTCCGGATAATCTTCACCCGCAAGCATTGTCACGGGGCTTGATTGCATTATAGCGTTTACTGATCTCGATGACGAGGCGACGATTTCGGGTTTACCACCTATGCCAGAGCGACGGGAACTTATTATCAGCGGAAGGGTGCAGGGCGTCGGATTTCGTCCCTTTGTCTATCAACTTGCCCGGCGCCTGCAACTCGGGGGCTGGGTCAGAAATACCGGCGACAGCGTGCAGCTTCAAATCCAGGGTAACTACCAGGACATTGATGCCTTTATCCATGAACTTCAGACCAACCCGCCTGTCACCGCCTGCCCCGTAATCAGCCGGAACACGACGCTGACACTTGTTGATGAAAACAGTTTTTCCATACTCGCGTCGCAGGCCACGTCCGCTACGGACATCCATATTCCTCCCGATTATTTTCTCTGTCCCGACTGTTTGCGCGAACTCAACGATCCATCCAACCGCCGCTACAACTATGCCTTCATCAACTGTTCGGTTTGCGGGCCGCGTTACACCCTGATTCGACAATGGCCATACGACCGGGCCAACACCGCAATGGCGGAATTCCCGCTCTGCCCGGCCTGTCAGGCCGAATATAGTGATCCGGCACAACGCCGTTTCCATGCCGAACCTGTTGCCTGCCCCGATTGCGGACCGCAACTGCAATTTGATAACGGCCAGGCAATTCAAACCATCTTAGACCCGATAAAACCGGTTCTGGAACTGTTAGCGCGGGGCGACATTGTTTTAATTAAAGGTATCGGCGGTTATCACCTCTGTTGTGACGCCACCAACGCGCAAGCCGTCACACAATTACGTCAACGCAAACAACGCCCGCATAAACCACTGGCCGTGATGTTTCCGGCCCGGGGGGCCGACGAGCTGGAGGCAGTACGCCTGGCATTACAACCGGATGAAACGACGGGCAGACTGTTGCGTTCGCCCGCACGCCCCATTGTGTTGATCACAAAACGCCCTGATTGCACTCTGCCCGGGGAATTGGCGCCCGGTATGACAGAGATCGGCGCCATGCTCCCCTATAGCCCGCTGCACTATCTGTTGCTAAGCCGATTCGGCAAACCACTGGTGGCAACCTCCGCCAACCTGAGCGGCGAACCGGTACTGACCGCTGCCGCCGAAGTCAACCGCCGGCTTGCCAACGTCACGCCTTATCGTCTGCATCACAATCGTCCCATTGTGCGCCCGGCCGATGACCCGGTGATACGCCTTATCGATCAGCTGCCCCGTCACTTGCGCCCGGGACGCGGTACCGCGCCACTGGAGCTGAAACTGCCCCAACCACTCGGTCAGCCGTTACTCGCCTGCGGCGGACAGATGAAAACCACCATTGCGCTGGCCTGGGATCAACGGATTGTCATTTCACCGCATATCGGCGATCTCCATTCGCCGCGCAGTCGACAAACTTACGCGCAGGTCATCGCCGATCTGCAACAACTCTATGCCGTCGACGCCGCCGCGCTGGTCTGTGACAACCACCCCGACTATTTCAGCACTCGCTGGGCAAAACAACAGAATCTGCCGGTGGAAACGGTACCCCATCACCATGCCCACGCCGCGATCCTCGCCGGGGAATACCCGCACGAGCCACGCTGGCTGGTGTTTACCTGGGACGGAGTCGGGCTGGGGCCGGATGGCACGCTGTGGGGAGGCGAGGCCCTGCTGGGCCGCCCCGGCCAATGGCAACGGGTGGCCAGCTGGCGGCCGTTTTATTTACCCGGCGGGGAGCGCGCGGCGCGTGAACCCTGGCGGGCGGCCCTGGCGCTGTGCTGGCAGTCTCAAACCGACTGGCCGGATGCCCCCGACAATACCGCGCTGTTACAGGAAGCCTGGCACAAAGGCGTCAACGCCCCGCAAACCACCGCGGTCGGACGTCTGTTCGATGCCGCGGCCGCCCTCACCGGCCTCTGTCAACATGCCAGCTTCGAGGGCCAGGGACCGATGTGGCTGGAACAACAGGCACACAAAGGCCAACATGCGGGCATCGACCTGCCCTGGTTTGAACCATCGGAGGTGTTACGCAGCGACTGGGCACCGCTGCTGCCGTTATTACTGGACAAAACATTAACCATTGCCGAGCGGGCCGCAGCCTTTCACCACAGCCTGGCCCGCGCCCTGCTCGCCCAGGCTGTCGAATTACAACAGCGCCACGGCGACTTTGCGATCGGGCTGTCCGGCGGCGTGTTTCAGAACCGTTTACTCGACGAGCAGGTCATGCAACAGTGTCGACAGGCCGGCTTTCGCGTCTACCTGCCGCAGCAGGTGCCGGTCAACGACGCCGGACTGTGTTACGGTCAGATCATCGAGGCGCAGGCCCGGCTTCAAGCGCAATAAAGGAATTCACCGCAGAGACGGTTAGGTAATTTTGAATTTTAAATGTTGAATTTTGAATTGAACCCCTGTATCCAGATTCAACTCAACATTCAACATTATGTTTCCATCTCTGCGGTAAAACACAAACATGACAATACTGACTGACACGCACATTTCTCTCGCCCACGGCAACGGCGGGCGGCTGATGCGCGAGTTGATCGAGGGGTTGATTGCCGACTGTCTGGGCGATCGGCTGCTGGAGTTTGAAAATGATGCGACCGGTATCGACATGGCATGTGACGGTGCCGAGCTGCTGATCACCACTGACGGCTTTACGGTCAAGCCGCTGGAGTTCCCGGGCGGCGATATCGGTTCGCTGGCAGTGCACGGCACGGTTAACGATCTGGCGGTCAGCGGCGCGATTCCCCGTTACCTGACGTTGAACCTGTTTATCGAAGAAGGACTCGAGGTGGCGTTACTGCAACGTCTGCTCCACAGCCTGGCCGGCGCCGCCCGTGACGCCGGGGTGCATATCGCCTGTGGCGACACCAAGGTGGTACCGCGCGGTGAAGGCAGCGGGATCTATTTCGCCACCACCGGTGTCGGCCTGCGGGACAGGGCATTACAACTGGGCCTGTCCCGGATCCGGCATAACGACGCGATCCTCGTCAGCGGGCCGGTGGGCGACCACGGCATCGCCGTGATGCTGGCCCGCGAACAGTTCGGCCTGCGCGGCGAGGTCCGCTCCGATGCGGCCAGTGTCCTGCCCCTGGCACGGGCGGCAACCGAACTGGCTGGCCTGCGTTATATGCGCGATCCTACCCGTGGGGGACTGGCCACGGTCCTGCATGAGATTCAGCGTGCGACCGGCCTGGGTGTGCGTGTCCAGGAGGCCCGGATTCCGGTGCGCGAGCCGGTGCGCTCGGTGTGCGAGATGCTCGGGTACGATCCCTATTACCTGGCCTGTGAAGGGCGCATCGTGGCGGTTATTGCCAGCGAACAGGCCCGGACTTTGCTGGATGCCTGGCAGCCGCTTCCCGGCGGTGAGGCGGCCGCCATTATCGGCCAACTGAATCGCGACGATCCGGGTGCGGTGCTGGAGACCGAACTCGGGGGCGAACGGGCACTGGAAGAGCTGGAAGACGATCCCCTGCCCCGGATCTGCTAATCAATTATCAGCGTAAACCAGGATCGTTCTGCTGCAAACTGCCGACAATTCCTCGTTCCCATCACATCAAACCTGTAATGCCAGTATGGCTATGAAGGGCCCTTATTTCATTTGCCAAACCCGGCTCGCCTGCTAGTCTTTGTGAAGACGTTTTCGGTCATAACCTTGTCATAACCAAAACGTACAACCGAAAGCGTTAAAACAGGATAATCGCATGCACAACAATAAAACCCTGTCATTTTTCCCAGGCATTGTTCTCGGGTTCGGCTTTTTCGCCATCAACACTCCAGTCCATGCCAGTGACGGCGCTGGTTTGTTTCAACAACACTGCGCGCGCTGCCATCAGTCGGCCGGCAAAATCAGGAGTACGCCGGAAAAGATCATGGAACTACTTAACGAGAAAACGATACGCCAGCACCGTTTCAGCCTCGATGAGGCGACTGTGCAGGCCATTGTCGATCACATCAAACAACAGCAATCATAAACAACGCATGCAGACACTCATTCTCGGCATAGGAAATACCTTGCTCAGTGATGAAGGTGTCGGCGTGCATGCCATTCATTACCTTCAGGACCATTATCCGGATCTTCCCGATGTCCGTTTGATCGACGGCGGCACCCTGAGTTTCACCCTGGCAACCGCTATCGAGGAAGCCGATAACCTGATCGTCATCGACGCAGCCCAGCTGCATGCCGACCCCGGCACGGTGAAAACCTTTGTCAATGACGCGATGGATCAGTTTCTGGGCCAGGGCAACAAGCGCAGCGTTCACGAGGTGGGTTTGCTGGATCTGATGCACATCAGCCGCCTGAGTGGCAGCTTCCCGGGCCGACGCGCCCTGATCGGTATCCAGCCGCAAAAACTGGACTGGGGCGAGTCGCCCACCGATGCCGTCTCGGCCGCCATTCCGCTCGCCTGTGAGCAGGTTGCTGAACAGATCCGGAGCTGGCAAGTATGAGCAAACTGGACGAGATCGGCGTCAGCATCGAACCGCCGGCCTCGCCCAGCCAGGTGCGGGCCATCCTCACGGAGCTGCAGACCAAGATCGAGAGCCTGGCCAGACAGGGCATCACGGATTCGGTCGATCTGCGCAGCCTGCCGATGTTTCCCGGTGACTATGAACGGCTCAGGGAAATCCTCGGTTACGGGGAGATCCATGTCAGCATCGATGCCATGGGCCCGACCAAGATCTATGAAACCGCCTTTCCCGGTATCTGGTGGATCAGTCATTTCAACAGTGACGATGAAAATATCGCCGAATTTATCGAAATCACGCCCCTGCCCGATATTCTCAAAACAGCTGACGAGGATATCCGGCAAACCGGACAACAACTTCAACGACTGATCGAGAGCGACACCCGGGACCGCCTCTACAACGAACGGGGAGAAGCTGATGAAGCAGAATGAAACGCTGGCCGATCATCTGCAAAGTCAGGGCATCAGCCGCCGCGGCTTTCTCAAGTTCTGTGCCGCCACCGCCTCGATGCTGGCCCTCTCGCCCAACATGGCCGGCGCCATCGCCGGGGCCCTGGGCAAGGCCCGACGCCCGTCCGTCATCTGGCTGTCGTTTCAGGAATGTACCGGCTGTACCGAGTCGCTGACCCGCTCGCATAACCCCTCGGTGGAGAGCCTGATTCTCAGCGCCATTTCCCTCGATTACCATCATACCCTGCAGGCCGCCTCCGGCACTGCCGCCGAACAGGCCCGCGAACAGGCCATGCACGACAACCAGGGCGAATACCTGCTGGTGGTCGACGGCTCCATCCCCACCGGGGCAGGCGGCGGCTACTCCACCATTGCCGGCATCAGCAACCTGCAAATGCTCGAAGAGACCGCGAAACATGCCGCCGCAATCATCTCGGTTGGCACCTGTGCCGCCTATGGCGGGATCCCCCATGCCAATCCCAACCCGACCGGCGCCCGCTCCGTGATGGAGCTGATCCACGACAAGCCGATTGTGAACGTGCCGGGCTGCCCGCCGATTCCGATCGTGATTACCGGCGTCATCTCCCATTATCTGACCTTCGGCAGCCTGCCGGAACTCGACAGTCTCAAACGCCCGCTCTCCTTTTTCGGCGACACGATTCACGATCGCTGCTATCGCCGCCCGTTTTATGACCAGGGCAAGTTCGCCAGGACATTCGATGATGAAGGCGCGCGCAAGGGCTGGTGTTTGTATGAGCTGGGCTGCAAGGGACCGACCACCCACAACGCCTGCGCCACCGCCAAATGGAACAACGGCACCAGCTTTCCCATCGAGTCGGGGCACGGCTGCATCGGTTGCTCGGAACCCGACTTCTGGGATGCCGGCAGCTTTTACCAGGCGCTCTCCTCCTCGCCCGCGGATCTCGCCAGCGCCGCCACCGGCGCGGTCATCGCCGGCGCCGCCGGTGGTGCGGCACTGGGACTGTATAACAACTACAAACACAGCAAGGCGAAGGACAAGCACTATACGGTCACCACCGACGACATGGAGGAAGGCTCGTCATGAGCGCGCTGGAACTGCTGACCTGGGCACGGGGACCGGCGCTACAGGCCGCGCTGGTGATTTTCATCCTCGGCATGCTGATCCGCATCCTCGAGCTGCTGCTGCTCGGACGCAACAAAGATCTCTCGGCCGCGCGCGGCGGCCAGCTTGGCGCCGGATTGCGCACCATCATCACCCGCAGTCTTCCGGTCAGTGGCACCTGGAAGCAACACCTCTCCGGCTATGTGTGGCATATCGGTTTTATTGTGGTGCTGCTGTTTTATGCGCCACATATTCTGCTGTTCAAGCAAGGCTTCGGCATTGCCTGGCCGGCCCTGCCCACCTCGCTGATCGACGTCATCACCATTGTCACCATGGCCGCGCTGGTGTTCTCCCTGTTCCTGCGTTTCACCGATCCGGTGCGCCGGATGCTATCGACCGTGGGGGACTATTTTGCCTGGCTGGTCACTTTTCTGCCCCTGCTGACCGGCTATCTGGCCTTTCACAATGTGGCGGTCGATTACACGATGATGCTGGCGCTGCATATTATGAGCGTCAATCTGCTGCTGGTGGTTTTCCCGTTTACCAAGCTGGCCCATGCGGTGACCTTACTGTTTGCCCGCTGGTACAACGGCGCCAATGCCGGGCGTAAAGGAGTGCGGGTATGAGCGAATCCGTCGACCGGGCGGTCAATGCCATGAAAGAGCAGATCGACGCGCCCATGGCAGCGTATTTTTCCAGTTGCGTGCATTGCGGCATCTGTGCCGATGCCTGCCTGTTCTATACCGAAACCGGCGATCCGCAATACACCCCGATCCACAAACTCGATTTGATGCGCCGGGTCTGGGAGCGGGAATACACCTTTGCCGGACGCATTAAAAAATGGCTCGGCCTCAGTCGCAAGATTAGCGACGATGACCTGACAAAATGGGAAACGCTGGTGTATGACAGCTGTACCCTGTGCGGGCGCTGCTCCCTCTATTGCCCGGTCGGCAATGACATTGTCACCATGGTGCGCAAAATGCGCGAGGCGATGGTCGCCGCCGGTCATGCTCCCGAAGGGTTGCGTCACGCCAGCAAACGCTCGGTGGAGATCGGCAGCCCCATGGGCATCACCCTGAAGACCCTGGAGGCCCGGATCAAACATGCTGAAAAGGAGACCGGCCTGGAAATCCCGCTGGACAGGGAAGGTGCCGATTACCTGATGTTGCTCTCGTCCGCCGAAATCGCCCAGTTCCATGAGATCATCCCGGCGGTCACCCGCATTTTCCATCAGGCCGGCGTCTCCTGGACCCTCTGTTCCACGGCTTTTGAGGGCACCAACAGCGGCATCCAGATCGGCTCCTCGGATATTGCGGCCGCACTGATCCAGCGGATTGTCGACGGGGCCCGGAAGCTGAAAGTCAACTACGTCATCAGCCCCGAGTGCGGCCATGCCTATACCGCCCTGCGCTGGGAAGGCCCCAACCTGATCGGCAGGCCCTACCCCTTTGAAGTGGTGCATATCATCGAATTACTGGATCAGTTACGCGCGCAGGGCAAACTCAAGCTTGAGGGCAAGGACGATACCCGCCAGACCTTTCACGACCCCTGCCAGATAGTGCGCCGCGGCGGCGTGGTGGACCAGCCCCGCAACCTGATGAATCTGCTCGCCACCGACTTTGTCGAGATGCCGGATCACGGCATGATGAACTGGTGTTGTGGCGGCGGCGGCGGAGTCAGCGCCAGCGAACGGGCCGAACCGTTGCGCCGTAAGGTCTTCAGTGCCAAAAAACAACAACTGGACAAAATCGGCGTGGAACGAATTGTCACCGCCTGCTCCAACTGCCGCAACATGCTCGAGGAAGGACTGGAGGATAATCATATGGAGGAGATCGAAGTGATCGGCCTCAGCGAATGGCTGGCCGACTACCTGGCCCCGCCCGCCGATGCCGCAGGAGATAAATCATGAGTGAACGCGTTGTTGTCGATCCGATTACCCGCATCGAAGGCCATTTGCGTATCGAGGCACAGACCAATGGCGACACCATTACCGAAGCGTATTCCTCCGGCACCATGGTGCGGGGCATCGAGATCATCCTGCGTGGCCGGGATCCCCGTGATGCCTGGGCCTTTGCGCAACGCATTTGCGGTGTCTGCACCCTGGTACACGGCATTGCCTCGGTCCGCGCGGTGGAAGATGCGCTCAATTACGAGATCCCGCCCAATGCCCAGCTGATTCGCAACCTGATGATCGCCGCCCAGTACGTGCATGATCATGTCATGCACTTTTATCATCTGCATGCCCTGGACTGGGTCGATGTGGTCTCCGCTCTGGATGCCGATCCCAGGGCCACCTCGCAACTGGCACAGAAAGTCAGCCCGGCGAACCCGAAAAGCTCCCCGGGCTATTTCGCCGATACGAAAAAGCGCCTCAAGGAATTTGTCGAAAGCGGCCAGCTGGGGATATTTGCCAACGGTTACTGGGGGCATCCCGCCTACAAGCTGCCGCCCGAAGCCAACCTGATGGCCGTCGCCCACTATCTCGAGGCCCTGGCCTGGCAGCGTAATGTGGTGCAGCTGCACACCATCCTCGGCGGCAAGAACCCGCATCCCAATTTCCTGGTCGGCGGTTCACCCTCTGCGATCAGTATCGATCCGGGCCATCAGGGCAAAGGCAAGGGCCCGCGCTATCGCGGCGGCGTCGGCGCCACCGCCCTGAACCAGAGCGGGCTGTCGAAGATCAAGGACATTATCGAGAACATGCAGCGCTTTGTGGACCAGGTCTATCTGCCCGATACCCTGGCCATTGCCGGTTTTTATAAAGAGTGGGCTCAACAGGGCGAAGGGGTCGGCAATTTCATGAGTTATGGCGACTTCCCGGCCAATGGCATGGACGATATCGGCTCGTTTCTGGTGCCCCGTGGCGCCATTTTGAACCGTGATCTGTCCACCGTCCACGATATCGATCTCGATGATGACACCCAGATCAAGGAGTACATTTCTCACTCCTGGTACAACTACCGGGACGGCAAGGATCAGGGGTTGCATCCCTATGAGGGGGAAACCGAACTCAACTACGACGGCCCGCAACCACCCTACCAGCACCTGGACGTGGAACAGGCCTATTCCTGGATGAAATCGCCCCGCTGGAAAGGCCACGCCATGGAAGTCGGGCCGCTGGCGCGGGTGCTGTTGCTCTATGCCAAAGGCCACGAGCAGACCAAAGAACTGGCGACCAGGGCACTCACCCAGCTCGATCTGCCGCTGGAGGCGATGTACTCGACCCTGGGACGCACCGCCGCGCGAACCCTGGAGACCAAGATCTTCGCCGATAGCATGATGGACTGGTACGACCAGCTGGTAACCAACATTCGCAATGGTGACGTCAAAACCCATAACGACCAACTCTGGGATCCGTCGACCTGGCCGAAAGAGGCGCGCGGGGTCGGCTATACCGAAGCCCCGCGCGGCGCTCTGGCTCACTGGATCGTGATCAAGGACGGCAAGATCGACAATTACCAGGCCGTGGTGCCCAGCACCTGGAACGCCGGCCCCCGCGATGCCGAGGGTCAGGCCGGTCCCTACGAAGCGGCGCTCAGGGGCCACAAGCTGCATGATCCCGAACAACCCATCGAAATCCTGCGTACCATTCACAGCTTCGATCCCTGTATTGCCTGTGCCGTGCATGTGACCGATACTGAGGGAGACGAACTGGTCAAGGTCAAAGTCGTCTGACAACAAGGAGAGAAAACCATGTCCCGTATTCTCACCGGCGGTTTGGTATCCGCCCCCGGCCTGTTATTCGGCGGTCACGTTGTGGCTCACCCCGCAGCCGATCACAGCATGCCCTTCGGCCAGGGCCTGTTGCATCTGCTCGGCCAGCCGGATCATCTTCTGATGATCCTTGCTGCCGGTCTGTTCGCGGTGGTCATGCTGAAAAGTCGCGTCACACGCCGGCTGGCGGCTCGCAAACGCCGGGACGGCTAAGCCATGTGTCTGGGCATTCCGATGCAGATTGTCGAAATCAACGGCTTCAACGCCCGCTGCGAAGCCAAAGGCGTGGAGCGGGATATCAGCCTGTTCATGCTGCAGGATGATGCCGTCGCCCCCGGCGATTACGTCATGGTACATGTCGGCTACGCGATCCAGAAAATCAGCGAACAGGACGCCCGCTCCAGCTGGGAACTGTTCGACGAGATCCTGGCCGCCGAATCGGCCCTCTCCAATGCATGAACTGTCGATCTGTCAGAGTATGCTGAGCCAGATCGAGGCCGTGGCGATGGAAAACCGGGCCACAGCGGTGCACCGTATCAAAGTGCAGATTGGCCCCTTGTCCGGTGTCGAGCCGCAATTACTGCAACAGGCCTTTCCCATCGCCGTGGCCGGCAGTCTCGCCGCAGAGGCCGTACTGGAGATCGAACTGTTGCCCATTCGCGTGCGCTGCCGGCAGTGCGGCATGGAAAGCGAGGCCAGCGCCAATAAATTGATCTGTGGCGAATGCGGACACTGGCAAACGCAATTGATCAGCGGCGATGAAATGCTGCTGACCAGCCTGGAACTGGACCGCCCGACAGAGGAACAGGCGGCCAGTGGTTAACAAACAATGCTAACCACGAAGACACGAAGACATCAGGATAAAAATGAAAACAACACAATAAAGCAAGAATACTTCGTGAACCTTGGTGCCTTTGTGTCTTCGTGGTTATGTTTTTTTGATCTATTCGGAGAAAGGCGTATGTGTGATACCTGCGGCTGCAATATTACTTCCGGTAACCGGCATCTGCTGCAGCCGGCCGGCAAGCTGGAAAAAACCGCCGACGGTAAATCGGCGGTGACGGTGCTCAAAAGTCTGCTCTCGGAAAACGACCATCAGGCCCTGCATAATCGCCAGCATTTCGACAAACATGGCGTACTGACCATCAATCTGATGTCCTCGCCCGGCGCGGGCAAGACCGCCCTGCTCGAGGCGACCATCGACGCGCTGGCCGATCGTTATCGCATCGCCGTTATCGAAGGGGATCTGGAGACCGAGAATGATGCCGAGCGCATCCGCGCCAGAGGCGTCTCCGCGATCCAGATCGCCACCGGCAGCGCCTGTCATCTGGATGCGCACATGGTGCACGATGCCCTGCATAAGCTGAATCTGGCCGATTATGATCTGATCTTTATCGAGAACGTCGGTAACCTGGTCTGCCCGGCCAGCTTCGATCTGGGCCATCATCATAACGTCACGCTGCTGTCGGTGACCGAAGGCGATGACAAACCGGCCAAGTACCCGGTGATGTTCCGCGCCGCCGATCTGATGTTGCTGACCAAGACCGACCTGCTGGCGGTGCTGGATGATTTTGATCCGCAAAAAGCCGAGCAATCCCTGCGTCAGCTGGCCAACCCGGCGCCCATGCTGCCGCTGTCCGCCACCCGCCAACAGGGCATGGAAGCGTGGCTCGACTGGCTGGATAACGCGCTGGCGTCTCATAGACAACAGCTTGCCCAGGGTGAAACGGTGTTGCCTAAAATCCAGGCGGACGGCGCCCGGTTGCACGCCGGCGAACCGGTCCATCCCTGAGCTCATAGTCGCTGATGAGTCTGAACGCCCGACAATGGCTGCAACAGATCCGGCAACTGCCCCTGCCGGAGAAAATGCGGATCATGAATGTGTGTGGCGGTCACGAACGCTCGATCACCCAGGCCGGCCTGCGCAGTGCCCTGCCCGATAACATCGAGCTGATCCCCGGGCCCGGTTGTCCCGTTTGCGTCTGCCCCGAAGAAGACGTCTATGAAGCCATCCAGATCGCCCTGAACGAGAATGTCATTCTGGTGGCCTTCGGCGATATGTTGCGGGTGCCGGTGAATGTGCGCAAAAGCGAGGCGCGCTCGCTGGAACAGGCCAAAGCCCGCGGCGCCGATATTCGTCCGGTGGCCTCGCCCACCGACGTGGTCCGGATCGCCGCAGACAACCCCGACAAAGACGTCGTCTTCTTTGCCGCCGGCTTTGAAACCACCACCGCACCGGTGGCGGCGATGCTGGCCGAAGGTGCGCCGGAAAATCTTTTACTGCTGCTTTCCGGACGACTCACCTGGCCGGCGGTCGCCATGTTGCTCGAATCCGAAGATGCCGGCTTCGATGCCCTGGTGGCGCCGGGGCATGTGGCCACGGTCATGGGATCGGATGAATGGCGCTTCGTCGTCGAGGATCACGGCCTGCCTGCAGCTGTTGCCGGCTTCAACAATGAGAGCCTGCTTGCCGCCTTCTATTCGACGCTACGCCAGTTACTGGAGGGCAGGCCATTTCTGGATAACTGCTATCCCGAACTGGTCAGCGCACAGGGCAACCGCCACGCCAAACAGCACCTGTATAACGTCATGGAAGTCACCGACGCCAACTGGCGTGGCATCGGGACGATTCCGGCCTCGGGCTTTGGCCTGAAAAAAGAATACCGCTTGCACGATGCGCGCGAGAAATACACCGGTTATCAGGACGAGGCCCGCAAACGGGCCGGCGAGATGCCACCGGGCTGCGACTGCGCCCGGGTGGTGCTGGGCAAGATCTACCCCACCGAATGCAAGCTCTACGGCGCCGCCTGCACCCCGCGCAACCCCATCGGTCCCTGCATGGTCTCCGACGAAGGCGCCTGCCGGATCTGGTGGAGCAACGTCCG
>JBKGZJ010000023.1:0-21533 GCA_046545635.1 Thiohalophilus sp.
AAGGCGCTGCCGCGGGCGGTGGCTTCGCACTCGGCGGGCCGGTAGACCGGGATCTGGCCGAGATCGGCCAGCCGCTGGCAGAGACTGTCGAGGTGGGCCAGGCCGCCGGTCACTTGCAGCCGGCGCGCCGGGGTCAGTTGCCGGTGCATGCAGGTCAGGTTGGTCTGTAACAAAAACAGGATACTCTCCAGCACCGCGACCGCCTGCTGCCCCGGCTCGCCGTCGCCTCCGATAAACCGGGAGCGGAAGTCCGCCCGCCAGTAGGGGGCCCCCAGCCCCGAGACCCCGTTGAGAAACAGCGGCAGGCTGGTATGCGCTCTGTTCAACCAGGCGGCCAGTTGCTCGGGCGTGAAGGGGTCACGACCTTGCTGCCGGGCCAGCCAGTCGAGCGCGCTGCCGGCGCCGTTGACCGTCCCTTCCAGGACATACTCGCACTGTTCGGCATCCTGCAGAATCAGGCTATTCAGCAGACCGGCCCCGGGGAGTGGCTGCGCGCCGGTGGCGCGCGAGACGAAGGCGCCGGTGCCCAGATTGATATAGGCGGTGTCGCGGCGCAACGGCCCGTAGGCATAGAGGGCCGCGGCCTGATCGCCGCTGACCAGCTTCAGCGGCAGGGCGACATCGGCCCCGGCCAGCCGGCCGTACGCGCTGAGATTCGGGACGCACGGGGGCAGCAGCGTGCGGGGGATCCCGAACAGCGCCAGCAGCGCCGGATCCCAGTCGCGTTCCTGCAGGGACCAAAGCTGGGTGCGCGAGGCGTTGACCGGATCGGCGCGGGCCTCGGCCTCGCGGGTCAGTTGTCGGGCCAGCCAGGCGGCCATGGGACCGAGCATCAGATGCCCGTCCCGCTGCGCCTGCTGCACGGCGGGCAGGTTGTCCAGACACCAGCGCAGTTTGCTGGCGCCGTAGTGGGGCGACAGCGCCAGGCCCGTGCGCTGGTGAATCCAGTCAGCCCGATCCGCGAACTGCTGCAGCCAGCGGTGATGGCGGCGATCCTGCCAGCTGATGACGGGGCTCAACGGGGTCCCGTCGGTCCGGTCCCAGCAGGCGATATTGGCGCGCTGGGTGGCCAGCGCCGCCCCGGCCAGCCGCTGGCGCGCCGCCCCGAGCTGTTGCAGGCACTCCTGCAGACAGCGCTGCAGGGACTCGAGCAGCGCGGCGGCGGGGTATTCGACCCGCTCGTCATCGGAGCGGGTGGCGGTCAGGGGTTGGCGGGCCGTGGCGATCTGCCGTCCCTGTCGATCAAACACCAGGGCGCGGCTCGAATGGCCTCCCTGATCCAGGCAGAGATAAAGGGGATCGGTCGGGGTGACAGACATGCGGTTGCGAGACTCCGGGTTCGGGCTGTTCCAGGGATTTGTCTCCCGCGCGCGCACTCCGACGGCCCGGGAGGATATGCTAGGCTAGCGGTTTTCAAGGGGGTTGCACAGCGTGGCGGGGACGGGGCGAGGATACATCGGCTATATTGGCGCGGGAGTACGGTGGAGCGCACTGCTCGCCGCCGGTTGCCTGCTGGTCGCCTGCGCGCGCACACCGACGCCACCGCCCGGGGAGCCGGCGCCGGCGCCGGCCGAGCCGGTAATCGAGGCCGATCCGCAACTGGGCGTTGCCACGCGCCTGGCCGAGACAACCCTGAGCCGCATCGCCCGCCGCCATGTGACCCCGACGCCGATCGAGCCGCTCTCCGCGCAGTTTGTCGAGCAGCTTGCCGGCCAGCTGGCCGGAGGGCCGTGGCGCGAATCCCGTCCGACCCTGGAGGAGGCTTCGCTGGGCGAGATCATGAAAACCCTGCACCAGCACAGCCCCGAGCGTCCGCTCCTGCCGGCGGTGGATAAAGCCCTGGCCCGGGTGGTGCGGCAGCTCGACAGCGACAGCATCTATTTTGATCGCCGCCAGTTCGCGCTGTTGCAGCGCCCGGCAGCCGAGACTGCCGGGATCGGCGTCCTCACCGCCAGGCGGGACGCCCGGGTCGTGATTGGCGAAGTGATCCCGGGCGGCCCGGCGGAGCGGGCGGGACTCAAGCCGGGGGATGTCCTGCTCGCCATTGACGGGCAGGCGATCGCCGATCAGCCGCAGGACGTGATTCGAACCCGCCTGCACGGCCCGGCCGGATCGACACTGGCGTTACGGGTACGTTTCGATCAGGGCGATACCCGCACCATCCATCTGCAACGGGAAGCGCTCGATCTGCCCCTGGTCGAGGGCCGCTGGCTGAATCAGGGTATCGCCTATGTACGTCTGCGGGCGCTGTCCCGGACCACGCTGGAAGAGTTTAACGAGACCTTTCTGGGATTGATCCGCCGGCTGCGTGCGCCGCGCGGACTGGTGCTGGATTTGCGCCACAATCGCGGCGGGGCACTCGACAGCGCGGTCCAGCTCGCGGATATGTTTCTGGCCGAGGGGACCATTTTGACCCTGCGCGGGCGTGCGGAGTCGGATTCGACCCACTATGTGGCCCGTCCCCGTTCCGAGATCCTGGAACAGGGACTGCCGCTGGCGCTGCTGATCAACGGCGAGACCGCCGCCGGGGCCGAGAGCATCGCCGCCGCCCTGCAGGATCATCATCGGGCGGTGATCCTCGGTCAGCGCAGCCGCGGCGCGGGCCGGCTCTACGCGGTTTATCAGTTGCCCGGCGGGCGCGGGCTCAAGCTGGCCAGCGGACATCTCTATCGTCCCGGCGATCGGCCGCTTGCCGGGGACGGGGTGATACCGGATATCTGTTTTGAGGACGGCCGGGCCCGGCTGATTCCGAACGCGGGCGAGGCGGACGCCGACCAATGCGCCCGTGCGCCGGGGAAGCTTGCCGGTGAGAAGGATCCGGTACTCGAGCAGGCGACCGCGCTGCTGGTGGACAGGGCGCTTTATCGCCAGCTGATCGAAGGCGAATTGCAGGTGCTGCCGTCGCCCTGAAGGGCCCGCGCCTCAGGGCTGGTGGTTATAGCGCGCCAGCAGGGCCTGGCGGTAATCGCCGGCCGGCAGCGCGATGCGCACCTGGTAGCCGCCGCCGGGGGCTTCGTCCATCGGTTCGCCCTGGAGGTTTTCCATGTGTTCCAGCGTCAGGGTGCGGTTGCCGCCGGGGGCAATCACTTCCAGTTGCTCGCCACAGGCGAACTTGTTTTTGACTTCCACGCGGGCCAGTCCCCGCTCGGCATCGAAGTCGGTGATCTCGCCGACGAAACGCTGCTGTTCGCTGGTGGAATAGCCCGACAGGTAATTCTGATAAGCCTGATCCGGATGGCGCACGTAAAAGCCGTCGGTATAGCCGCGGTTGGCCAGCCCCTCGAGTTTGCCGTAGAGACTCGGATCGAACGGGCGCCCGGCGATGGCGTCGTCGATCGCCTGGCGATAGAGCTGGGCGGTGCGGGCCACGTAGTAATGGGACTTGGTACGTCCCTCGACCTTGAACGAGTCGATGCCGATCCGGGTCAGGCGCTCGATATGCTGGATGGCGCGCAGATCTTTTGAATTCATGATATAGGTGCCGTGCTCGTCCTCCAGGATCGGCATCAGTTCGCCGGGACGGTTGCCCTCCTCGATCAGATAGGCGCGATCGGCCAGCGGATGGCGCTCGACTTTTTCTTCGGGGAACAGCTCGGGATCGTTGATCGCCGCCATGGCGTCGAACTCGATCTTCTGGATATCCCCGCTGACATCCTCCTCGGCGTTGTGCATGCCATAGCTCCAGCGACAGGAGTTGGTACAGGTACCCTGGTTGGGATCGCGATGATTGAAATACCCCGAGAGCAGGCAGCGACCGGAATAGGCGATGCACAGCGCGCCGTGGACGAACACTTCCAGCTCCATGTCCGGGCACTGCTGGCGAATTTCCTCGATCTCGTTGATCGACAGCTCGCGCGAGAGGATGATGCGCGACAGGCCCAGCGACTGCCAGAATTTCACCGCCGCGTAGTTGACCGTGTTGGCCTGGACCGACAGATGCACCGGCACCCCGGGCCAGCGTTCACGGACCATCATGATGAGACCGGGATCGGCCATGATCAGCGCATCGGGCCCCAGCTCGATGACCGGCTCCATGTCCCTGAGGTAGGTTTTGATCTTGCTGTTGTGCGGCATCAGATTGCTGGCGACGAAAAACTTCTTGCCCCGGGCGTGGGCCTCGCTGATGCCGGTGGCCAGATTCTGCAGGGTGAAGTCGTTGTTGCGCACCCGCAGGCTGTAGCGCGGCTGCCCGGCATAGACCGCATCGGCGCCGTAGGCAAAGGCGTAACGCATGTTACGCAGGGTTCCCGCGGGCAGTAACAGTTCCGGATGCGACATGATTGCTTGACCAGTCAAGTTGATTAACCGTGTATGGGACTCAATTATAACGGATTTCATCGGCTACAATGACGCGAATATCATGGGGTTGAGGCGGACGGATTAATGAGTGAACAAGCGACATCGGCCGGTTTCGATTACCGGGTACGGGTCAACCGCCGCGCCCGGCGGGCGCGGATCACGGTCAACCACAACGGCGAGGTGGTGGTGGTAGTGCCCCGGCCGCTGACCGAGCGGGCGATCCGCCAGCTGCTCGCGGGACACCATGACTGGATCGCCGCGCGACAGGCGGAACTGGCCGAACGGCTGGCCGGGCTGCCCCCGCAACTGGGGCTGCAGCCACCGCGGATCGATCTCCGGGCGCTCGACGAACAATGGACCGTGGCGTATGCCGTGGACCTGGGACGCCAGCGCTGGCGGGGGTGCCGGCCCTCGAGGCACTTGCAACTGCGCGCGGCGCCCGGGGAGCCCGAGGCCCGGGCGGGACTGCAGGCGTGGTTGCAGTGCCGGGCGCGCGCGATCCTGCCGCCCTGGCTGGAACAGCTCAGTGAACGGCTCGGCCTGATCTGTACCGGGGTGAGTATCCGCGCGCAGAAAACCCGCTGGGGCAGTTGCTCGTCCAGCGGGCGTATCAACCTCAATCGCAATCTGCTGTTTCTGCCGGCGGAGCTGGTGGAGTATCTGCTGGTCCACGAGCTGTGCCATCTGCGCGAACCCAATCATTCGGCGCGTTACTGGCAACAGGTGGAAAATGCTCTGCCCGATTACCGGCAACGGGACCGGGCGTTGCGTGATGCCGTGACCGAGGTGCCGCTGTGGGCGCGACCCGGCGGCTGATCCGTCGGGCGGCCCACTTGAACCCGGCGGATGCACAGGGCATATTAGGTGTCCTGGTATTTATGGATGAGGGTGAACAGTGAGCGTTGAGCAACTCGAAGAACGCCGCCAAACGGTGCGCAACAAGTTCCATACCTTGCTGGAGACCCGCACCGAGACCCTGGCCCTGTTCAGTACCCTGGTGGGGATGCGGCCCTTCAAACCGGAGACGGAAGTCCAGCTGGTATTGCAGGAGTTTTGTGAATCGCTGGTCGATTATTCCGCCAGCGCCCATTTTCAGCTCTACTCCTATAGCGAATCCGATAATGAACAACGCGCCGCGGTGCGTGAGCTGACCGACCAGTATTACCCCCGCATTGTTGAAATCACCCGGCTGATTCTCAAGTTCAACGAAAAATACGACTGTGAAGAGGGCTGCGACAGCCTGTCGGAGCTGGACCAGGATCTCGCCGCGCTGGGCGAGGCCCTGGCCGAGCGTATCCAGTACGAGGACAAGATCATCCGTGCCATGTCCGCCCGCTGATTGAGCCCAAATGAATCAAACAGGCCGCGCTGGAAACAGCGCGGCCTGTTTGTGTATTAGGCTGGGACCTCCCTGTCCCAAGGGGTAAACATGTCAGTCGGGCTTCAGGCCACCAGCTCCATGAACCGTTCCGAAGCCCGGGTATAGACGGTTTGCTGTTTCTCCTGCTCCGAAGCCAGAGCCAGAATCGCTTCTTCCAGACTCAGCTCCTCGACCTCATACAGCGGGATCGTTTCATCCTGCATGGCCTTTCCTCCTGAAAGATATCATGCGGATAGTATATGTACTTAAAGTAAATTATCAAGTATAAATTGTAACTAACTGATATTTATCGAGGGAGGGCTCTTTGAGGAGCACCGCCGGGACGGTGCACGTGGTTTGTCCTGCGCATTACCAACGCCCTGGTTAATGGTATACCTCGGTTGAGAAAAAATATCAAGAGTATGCGATAACTTTATGAATTTAATGGCTTTATTCTTATCACATGTTGCCGCTGAAGCGCGCCCGTGCAGCGTGCCCGGCAGCGCGGGAGGGCCGCGGGTCAATCCGGCGGCGGTCAAAAGCGTTACTGACGGGTGTGGCGGATTTCGGCCAGGTGGCTGCGGATATGTTCGGTGCGCCCCACCTGGTTGCCGACATAGTAGCCCAACCGGAACATGAGCAGGGCGACCAGCCCCAGCAGCAGAATCATCTCCAGCATAGTTCCCCCTCCGTGTTTATACCTGAGCCTGTCGGCCCCGGTGCGGCGGGCTTGAGCAACAAAAGCGTGACCGGTTACCGGTTTCGTTGTGCCGGGACAGATTCAGGATTCGCGATCGCGGGAGGCCGATTCGGAGAGTGTGACATCGGGGTCGGTCGAAACCGCCGGCATGCGTTCGAGCATCGGCGCCGGCTGGCGACCCAGACGCTGTTCATAGATCACGGTGTAGGTGAGGACCCGTTGCAGATAGTTGCGGGTTTCGTTAAAGGGCACCGTTTCGACCCAGACATCGGCCGGCAGTACCTTGTCCCGGGGCAGCCAGCGGCGCACATTGGTGCCCCCGGCGTTGTAGGCGGCGGTGGCCAGCAGCGGATGGCCGTGGAAGCGGTCCTTGACCCGGCGCAGGTAGCTCACGCCCAGCTTGATGTTGTTATCGACGTCGAGGATGTCCCGCTGACCGTGCATCGACAGACTGAGGGAACGGGCCACATGCCGGGCGGTACGCGGCAGCAGCTGCATCAGTCCCAGTGCGCCGGCATGGGAGCGGGCGTCGGTGGTAAAGGCGCTCTCCTGACGAATGACCGCGAAGGCCCAGGCCGGATCGATCTGCTGATTCCGGGCCTGATTGAGCACCGTCTGCTGATGGGCCAGCGGAAAACGCATCTCCAGATCATCCCAGTAGCGGGCCCGGGCCAGGGTCATGATGACCCGATCGTGCCAGCCCCATTCGTCGGCCAGTTTGGCGGCCCGCAGCAACTGATCCTGGTTCATCCGCGGCAGGGCGTGATTCCATTCGCGCCGGGCGTCGGCCACCCGGCCGAGGGTGTACAGCTCGGCGGCCCGTTGCAGGGCCGGGATCTGGTGAATACTTTTCAGTTCGTGGCTGCCGACCGACAGCGGGCGATGGGCGAAATGATACGGATCACCGGCCCGATCAGCCGCCAGAAAACTGTAGTAGCTGCGATCACTGGCGGTCAGCTGATAGAGCGAGCGGGCCTCGCTCTCGCGGCCAAGCTGTTCCAGGACCCGGGCACGCCAGTAGCGCCAGCGCTGGCTGTGGGCGACTTCGGGGGAGAGTTCATCCAGCCACGCCAGGGCGGTCTGCCAGTCCCGATCCTCGAGCGCGGAAAGAATGTGCTCGATCTTGAGCTCGGTGCGCTCGTTACCCAGTTCCAGCCGCGCCAGCCAGACTTTGGCCTCGGGCTGCTCGGCGCGGACCAGCGCCAGCGACAGGCGCCGCTCGATCCGCTCCTGGTCCTGCGGGGTGAATTGATACCGCGGCTTGAGATCGACCCAGTAACGGGCGGCCTGGACGGGATCGCGACCCGCCAGTCGGGTGAGACCATAGACGGTAATCCAGCGCAGCACCGGCTGGTCGACATCCCCAAAGTGACTGGTCACTTCGCGCAAATAAGCCGGATCGCGGCGGATCTTGGACCAGATATTGACCCAATAGCGTTCCGATTCGGGCAGGTAATCGGCCAGAAACAGGACCAGGCGAATCTGTCCGGCGCGGATCGCCAGCTGGATGCGTTGCCAGACCAGCTCATTGTTCAGCCGGCCGGCCGCGTGCCAGGCGGCGATAGCCGGATCACAACTGTCCGGCAGGGAGCGCCCGGTCAGCCACAGGCTTTCGGTCAGGGCATGGGCCCGTTCCGGCTGCCTGATCCGATAGAGGGCATTGGCATAGTGGCACTGCAGGCTTTTGTCATTGGTGATGTAATAATTGTCCACCAGGGTTTGCCAGCGCTCCTGACGGGCCAGGGTATGGAGCCAGCGCTGATGCAGCAGTCCGGCGATCGGGGTGTCGCCGTGGCGCTGCAGAAAGTTCCGGACCTCGGCCGGCTCGGCGCGGCCCAGCCGGCGACGCAGATCGCCGTATTCGAGATAGGGATAGAGCGGATAGTCGTGCAGTTTGGCGGCCAGCTTGCGGTAACGGGGCCTGTTGCCTGCCTTGATCGCCTGCAGGGCTTCCTGGAACTGGTAACGTTTCGCAAGCCGGTCGTCCCCGGCCGGGGCCTGTGCCGGGCCGAGCAGCCCGATGCCCAACAGCAGGGGGGGAAGGATCCGCCGGATTGTCAGCCTGTGCCTCATACCTGTGCCCTGATCGTTAAACCTGTTTGGAAGCTTTTTAGTCTAAGTAGTTGTAAACCCAGTTTATGGTACTGACGCGGTTTTGGCTATGTCGGGTTGCCCCTCAAGCATATCGACTCCGGCGCCGCCGGGTTGATGTTTTTTTGCCGGATTTGTGCGCCCCTGCTCGCCGATTCGGCGCGGCCGGGCGGATTGTTTTATACTGCGTGCCCCGGGGCGCCGCCGGTGCCACGGAGAACCCCGTTGCGGACACGTTCAGGAGCGCATTGCATGTCACAGAAGTTGAATAAATACAGTTCCCGTATCACCCAGCCCAAATCCCAGGGCGCCTCGCAGGCCATGCTCTATGGCACCGGGCTGACGCCGGAGGATATGAACAAGGCCGAGGTGGGCATCTCCAGTGTCTGGTGGGAAGGGAACACCTGCAACATGCATCTCAACGATCTGGCCGCCAGGGTCAAAGAAGGGGTGCAGGCCGCCGGTCTGGTCGGCATGCGCTTCAATACCATCGGGGTCAGCGACGGCATCTCCATGGGCACCGACGGCATGAGCTATTCGCTGCAGTCGCGCGATATCATTGCCGATTCGATCGAAACCGTGATGAACGCCCAGTGGTACGACGCCAATATCTCCCTGCCCGGTTGCGACAAGAACATGCCCGGCGTGCTGATCGCCATGGGCCGCATCAACCGCCCGTCGCTGATGATTTACGGCGGTACCATCAAGCCCGGCCATTGGCACAACAAGACGCTGGATATCGTCTCGGCGTTTCAAAGTTACGGCGAGTTCATCAGCGGCCGCATCAACGAAACCGAACGGGAAGAGGTGGTCGAACATGCCTGTCCCGGTCCCGGTGCCTGCGGCGGGATGTATACCGCCAACACCATGGCCTCGGCCATCGAGGCACTGGGCATGAGTCTGCCCTACAGCTCCTCGATCCCCGCGGTGGATCCGGGCAAGCTCGATGAGTGTCTGCAGGCCGGTCATGCGATCCGCCATCTGCTGGAGCAGGATATCAAGCCGCGCGACATCATGACCCGCGCGGCGTTCGAAAACGCGATTGTGATGGTGATGGCGCTGGGCGGTTCGACTAACGCGGTGTTGCATCTGCTCGCGATGGCGCGTGCGGTGGATGTCCCGCTGAGCATCGACGATTTTCAGACCATCAGTGACAAGGTGCCGTTCCTGGCCGATCTCAAACCCAGCGGCAAGTACGTGATGGAAGATCTGCATAATGTCGGCGGCACGCCGGCGGTAATGAAGTACCTGCTCGAACACGATCTGCTCAACGGCGATTGTCTGACTGTCACCGGCAAGACCTTGGCCGAGAACCTGGCTGAACTCCCGGCGCTCAAGGACGGTCAGGAGGTGTTCATGCCGCTGGACAAACCGATCAAGGCCAGCGGACATATCCAGATTCTCAAGGGCAACCTGGCGCCGGGCGGCTCGGTGGCCAAGATCACCGGCAAGGAGGGGCTGCGCTTTTCCGGGCCGGCGCGGGTCTACGATCGCGAGGAGGCGATGCTGGCCGGACTGGAAAACAACGAGATTCAAAAGGGTGATGTGGTGGTGATCCGCTACGAAGGCCCCAGGGGCGGCCCGGGCATGCCGGAGATGCTGACCCCGACCTCGGCGATTATGGGTGCCGGGCTGGGTGGCGATGTGGCGTTGATCACCGACGGGCGTTTCTCCGGCGGTTCGCACGGTTTTATCATCGGTCACGTGGTGCCCGAGGCACAGGAAGGCGGTCCGCTGGGACTGATACAAAATGGCGATGTGATTACCATCGACGCCGAAACCCGCCGGCTGGACGTGGACGTCAGCGATGCGGAGATGGAACAACGGCGCCAGGCGTGGGTGATGCCGCCCTATATCGCCCGGCGCGGCACCCTGTTCAAATATGTCAAGACCGTCAAGGACGCTTCGCACGGTTGCGTTACCGACGAATAGGTATACCCTTTTGAGAGAAGGTATCAACAGCAGGCTAAAGTCGCAGCCCGGCAGGGATTGACGCGGCGCTGTAACGTGTGGACACAAGGGGAGAGGATAATGGCTATTGCCGAAGATCCGGTAGTGGGGAACTGGTACACCAATCGCAACGGCGAGTTACTCAGACTCCGGCTGGCGGTCTATCGTCATGAGTATCTGTCAGCCCTGCTGCTGGAATATCTTGATGGTCACCGCGAGATTATCAGTCTTGGTGACTGGTATGCGCTGGAGTTACATCGCGATATGATCTCGATCACCCAGCGTCACGTCTCGACCTGAGTGCCGGGCTTCAAGCCGTACCGCGGCGGAATATACCACCGTTCATAAAATCCATCCGGGAACCTGCCATCTATGAGTGATATCAGCCTGCAGGAGTTGAAGCAGCAGCTCAAAGCCTTTGCCGAAGAACGCGACTGGGAGCAGTATCATTCGCCCAAGAATCTGGCCATGGCCCTGATCGTCGAAGCCGCCGAACTGGTGGAGCACTTCCAGTGGTTGCCGCAGTCAGAGAGCGAAAGCCTGCCGCCGGAAAAACATCAGGAAGTGGCCTTTGAGATGGCCGATATCCTGATTTATTTATTGCGACTGGCCGAGCGGCTGGATATCGACTTGCTGGACGCGGTGCAGCAGAAAATGAAAATCAACGCCGACAAATACCCCGCCGATAAGGTACGCGGCAGCTACAAGAAATATACCGAATACAAAACGAAATAGTTTGTTTTAGGTGTCTTTATTGGTCTCTCGCAGAGACGCAGAGACCGCAAGCCATCAATGTCATTCTCCGCGTCTTGGCACCCAAACAACGGGCATAAACGTCTCTGCGAGAGTAAAATTGGCTTAACTTTTCTTGCCAATTAATTCGATCGGATAACCATCGGGATCCTCGACGAAGGCGATGATGGTGGTGCCGGCGTTCATCGGGCCGGCATCGCGCAGGATCTTGCCACCACGCTGACGAATGTCGTCGGTGGCCTGGTAGACATCATCCACTTCCAGTGCAATGTGACCGTAGCCGTCGCCCAGATCATACTTGTCGGTGCCCCAGTTACAGGTCAGCTCGATCACCGCACCGTCCTCCTCCGGCTGATAGCCGACAAAGGCGAGGGTGAACTCGCCTTCGGGGTATTCTTTCTGGCGTAACAGTTTCATTCCCAATACGTTGGTGTAAAAATCGATCGAGCGTTGCAAATCGCCGACGCGTAGCATGGTGTGCAGTATGCGCATAAACTTCTCCGGTACAGACTTTGGCTATCAAGTGGATTACAGACAGGCCGGAAAGTATAACATGCGCGCCGCCGGGCTAACTAAGCGTTGCGAATATCCGTGGCGGGTCAGTCAGCGTGAGCCGGTATTCGGTACCCCTGTTCAGGCCAGACCTGGAACAGATCGCGTCGCCCGGGTGGGTGGCAACGACCGGTGGCGTGTTGTTTGGGAATGACATGAATACGGATCAGAGAGGCAGGTAAAGCGTGTTAGATACCCTTTTCTCAATGATGATTATCATCATCTGTGGCGCCATCTGGCGCTATCTGGCGCCCGGCGGGGTCGACAGCGAAAAGGCACGCCAGGTGATCACCGGCCTGGTTTATAACCTGTTGTTGCCGGCGTTGATCCTTGCCATCTTGTGGCAGGCCCCGCTGGGGATCTCCTCGATCAAGATCAGCCTGCTGGCCGCGCTGGGCATCCTGGTCGGCCTGCTGCTCGGCTGGCTGGCCTGCCGCAGTTGCCGGATGCCCCGGGCGGTGACCGGGGCGGTGATTCTGGCGGCGGCGTTTCCCAACGCCAATTATCTGGGCCTGCCGGTGCTGGTGTCGGTTTTCGGCGAGTGGGCCGCCAGCGTGGCTATTCAATATGATCTGTTCGCTTCAACGCCGTTGCTGTTCACCCTGGGTATTCTGCTGGCACAGCAGTTTGGCCAGAGTGAGGTGCGTGAGTCGATCGGTCACCGGTTAATGCGCATCCCGCCCTTGTGGGCCGCCCTGTTGGCCGTGGCGTTGAACCTTGGTGCTGTCCCCGCACCGGCATTGTTACAGAACACCCTGTCCATGCTGGGTGAGAGTGTGATTCCGCTGATGTTGCTGGTGCTGGGCATGAGCCTGCGCTGGGAGGTGCTGCGCCGGGAACGCTTGCCGTCGGTTGCCGTCGTGGTGGTGATCCAGTTGTTATTGATGCCGCTGGTGGTCTGGGGCGGGGCCCTGCTGCTGGACCTCGAGCCGCGCCTGCTGGCCCCGGTGGTGCTGGAGGGCGCCATGCCCAGCATGGTGATCGGGGTGGTGATTTGCGATCGCTACGGCCTGGATACCCCGGTTTATGCCGCCGCGGTGACCGTGACCACGCTGCTCAGTCTGATTTCACTGCCGCTGTGGTATGGCTGGCTGCCGGTGTGACCGGGTTGTCGTTGGCGGGACGGATCCCGCGCCACGCCAGCAGACGCAGATGTTGTTGATTGCGTGTAAACAGCGCTGACCCCGGAGGATAACGGAAATAACAGGCCTGTTCTGGAACAGGCCGTGAGGTGGCGGCCACGCAGCCGGGTATTTGCATCGGGCGCTGGAATCTCCCGGGGTTTGTTGTGGTACCCTAGGCGCTATTATTCAGCAGACGAAAGACGAGGATATACCCATGTCGGCAGAAATCGACGAACTGACGGTGGACTACCATGAAGATGGTAACCTGGTTTCCAAGCAGCTGGACAAGGTCGTTTTGACCAAGGGCGCCTGGTCGACCATTATTTTTCGTTATCAGGATATGGATCGCAAAACCGGCGAGTTCGGGCCGGACAAGTTTACTATCCGGCGTTATCAGAAGCGTAACGGTCAGTACCAGCAAAAATCCAAATTTAATATTTCCAGCCGTGATCAGGCACAGAAAATTATCGATGCCCTGCAAAAATGGCTGAAAGAGTCGGAGTGATCCGCTGTCGGCTCCCGCCTGTTGTTCATTCAGAATAATACTCGGTAAACAGTCTTTTCTTTGGCAAACCGCGTGAAGTGAAAGCGTCGCGCGCGGTTTTCGCCATCTGCTCCGGCCCGCAGAAATAGACCACGTAGTCGGACAAGTCCGGGTACTCGTCGCCAATCTGTTTCAATTGAGTCTGCCACTGCTGCTCGTCTGTACCATCAGTCAGCGACAAGGGAGTGTAGTGAAAGTGATCGAAGGCATCCATCCAGGCACGACAAAGATTGTGCTGATAATGGGCCCGGCGATCGGTGGTAATCCAGAAGAGATGAACATGATCCGCCAGCTCCAGGGTCAATGCGTGCTCGATCAGGCTTTTTACCGGAGCAAAACCGGTGTCGACGGCGAGAAACAGGATCGGTTTGTCGATATCCCGCTGCAGGATAAAGTGGCCCTGCGGACCTGTAATCTCAATTGTGTCGTTGGCCCTGGCCTGATTGAAAATGTAATCGCTGAACGGGGTATTTTCCCGGCTGATATGAAACTGCAGGCTTCGATCGTCGCAGGGACAACTGGCAATATGATACCAGTTGTTATCACCATGCTCGTTGCCGAGCAAAACTTTTTGTCCCGACAGAAAACGCAAGCGATTGCGGCGTACGGTATTTAAAGAGACGATAGCCAGCGTATCGGACAGGTGGTTGATTTTTTTGATATAGGCCGGGACGGTCTGCTCTTCAATATCTTCTTCATCGAGCGCTTCATCCGCTTCGAGCACGATGTCGGTGACTGCCGTGTTCGAACAGGCCAGTAAATAACCCTGGTTCTGTTCCGCCTCACCAAGCGTGTATTCATGATCACGAATCTTGCGGACTTCACCTGAAATCAGCCGGGCCTTGCATTTACCGCAATTACCGTTGCTGCACCCGTAATTCAGTGCCACGCCGGCACTCAGCGCCGCGTCCAGAATAGAGTTGTTCCCCTCGACAAAAAATTCATGCCCGCTGGGCATGATGTGGACCTGGGCGAGAATCACCCGCAACAGCGTGTCCTTGGTCAACAGCTGATCGGGGTTTGGTGCTTCACCGGCCTGTTTGAGCGATGTATCGAGCCAGCGGGTAAGTTGTTGCAGCTCTTCGCGGGGATCCGTGTGCTCTTGCAGTTCGCCCAGGCGCTGGCGAGTCTCATCGAGAAGCTGTTGCAGGTAGTCGGAGGTATAGCGGGCGGCGGCCAGTTCCTTGCTGAGCTGGGAGACCCGGGCGGCCAGAGTCCCCAGATCGGGGGTGAGCAGCTGGCGCAGCTTGTCGCCCCGCGCCCGCTGCAGGGCATTGTCGATAATATGCTCGATCTTCTCGAGCATGCTGTTGTCTTCGACTTCGACGTTCGGATAGGCATGATTGAGGTCGTCGAGTCTGACCATGCCTTCAAAGCTGGGCAGATCCCCATCCTGAATCTGTTTTTGCAGGGTCCCGCGCGAAACCCCAACCAGTCGTGCCGCGCGTGAAACTGTCAGCAGTCGATCCATCGTCAATTCGCCTGTACGCTAGCTGGAGAAGCTGACCGGTTGACCGAATTCATGTCGACCAAACCGGAGTCTTTTGTAATTATGGATCATGATAATGGTTTTGAGTATTGCTGGTTCGTCAAATTGTGGCACATTTAGTGCGACCGTAATCGGAAGGAGTTCACCCTGTGCGGGATGGATATGGATATATTGACGAAACGTTTCGGACGGGGGTGTCTGCTGCGAGCGTGACTGTTCGTGTTCGTATTCGTAGCGCAGAGTGTGCAATCGGGCATCCCAGATCACTTCGTTGCCTTCAAACGTACCCGCAAAGCGAATATGCACCTGCGGCTGATTAATCGGAGACAGCGCCTGGTAGCGGTATTGCGATGCTTGTCGGTCGGATGTGCTGCCCAAATCAGTCATAATAAAAAGACCTGCCAGAGTCTAAAAGGTTCGTGTGAACATTCTGCGTCAGTCGCCACCGGTTTGATGATAATGGTGCACGTTGGACTGGCGCACAAATGCCCATTTCGAATCCGGGCAGTTCCCGTCTGTCGTCTTTTAACCTTATCAACTTTCCGGGATTTGATTTGCCCCCAATAGTCGCGCGGAGAAAATTCCTCGCCTGGCAACCGGGTTAATGGAATACGGCTTGTGCGGTTTATTGTATAATAACAGATGACAAATTAGACTCGATTGTACGCAATCGGTTAGCGAACAGGATTATTATGAGTGAGATTCACACAGGCAAATTGAGTTCTGTCGAGCGGGTGGAATTGACCCGTGTCATCATGTCCATTCTGGACAGCTGGGGCATGAGCGCCCAGCAGCAGGTTGAGTTGTTGAATTTGCCGCCGAAAACGCCCACCCGCGCCTTGCGTCGCTATCGAGAAGATACGCCGTTTCCGCAGACCAACGAAGTGGATGAGCGTCTGGAACATATTGTCGGTATTGTCGATGCCCTGCGCACGACCTATCCGCACAACCCGTCGATGGGTGTTTTATGGATAAAGCAGCGTAACAAACAGTTTCAGGATCGCTCGCCCCTGCGGGTGATGGTCGAAGAGGGCCTGGACGGTATAATGCGCATTCGTGCTCATCTGGACTGTGCTTACGACTGGTTCAATGACAGCCGATCCGGCACCGGTAGCGAATAACCTTCGACAGGCGCCGGGCGATTCCGCCATTTAACGCCAACAACGCCATCCGGCCGGATGCGCAGTACCCGTCCCGAGACGCTAAAGATACGGAATCAGCGAAACGTCAGTCGCTTTTTTCTGTGTGCTCGGTGTTATCGGAGGGAGGCGCGAGCGGCAGCCCGCTTAAAGTCAAACTGAGCAGACATTCAGAATGTCTGTTTTGAGATTTTTTCAGGACTCACCGTCGGTCGCGCCGGCGTTTGTGACGGCCTTCGAAGCGGACAATGCTCTTGACCAGTTCGCTATAGGGAAGTTGATCAAATTCATTGTAGCAATTCTGCGCTTCACGCAGCAAGCCGGCGATATTATCGACCTGCCCGGCCTCCGCCTGTTGCGGATGCAACAGACCTTGCAGGCCTAACAAGCCACCGGTCTGAACTTTCACTTCCTTGGCATGCGGCAGGGGGCCGTCGATATGCCGTTGCTGCAGGGCGAAGCTGGCATTACGCCGTATTATCTCGAGGAACACCTGGCAGCGCTGGTTGCCGGCTTCGGAACTGCAGGCAACGCCTTCACGATCTGCCAGATTAAAACGTCGGCCATGCTCGCAGGTACTGCGCCGCGAGTTGATGCTCTTTTCGAAGACGCAACGTCGCTCGTTGATCTCGCGATAAGTGGATCTGTATTCGTCTTCTTCCACGGGTCAGCAACGGCGGGGGTTATTTTTCCCATTCCCGCAGAATCGGTTCTTCGCGTTTTTCGGTCAGCATCTCTTCGGCAGCCAGTTGATTGGCTGCGAAGATCACCTTGTAGATGGCCTTGTCATCCGGATCCTGTTCCTGGCGCCTGGCGCGGGCCTGCTTTTTGGCATCCTGGAATGACTCGAACTCATCCAGACATTCGAGATTTTTTATCATGGAGCTGACACCCTCGTTCATCTTGTACAGGTAATACGGCATAATCTCCACCTTGTGCTGAGATATGTAGCGGTTTGGTTTAACCGGTTGATTAACAAACAAGCCGTTGTGGCGGCTGTGCTGTAAAATGACTGACAAGCATACTGCCTGATCTGCGGCAGCTCAATAAGCTGATCGGAACACATCAGGTTACTTGCGGTTTGAATCAGGCTATTTCAAGGGAGTCCGACTATTTCCACACAGAATTCACGTGAACTGCTGGCGATTGTCGAGCTGGGCGGTTATCCCGATTTCAGTCCGCTCTATCGACAGCACGGCTTTGCGGTCGAAACCACCGACTCGATGCGCAAGGCCGCCAAGTTGTTGAAGAAGCGCCAGCCGCAGGTGATCGTTACCGAGTTCAATTTCCAGTCGGATTTTCGGGATCGCACCAGCAGTCTGGAGACTCTGATGGCGCTGGTCCAGCGCCTGCCCGGGACCCGGGTGATCGTATTTTACGAAAAAGAGTACTTACACCAGTTCGAACGGGTGGCCCAACGTTTTCCGATTCATGCGGCCCTGCCGTTTCCCATCGATCAGGCCGAGCTGGAGGCCGCCCTGCAACGGCTGGCCCCGGCGGAGTGAAATAATACGGCGCGATGTTCCGTTTTGTTTGCTGGGCATCCGCGGCGCGCGGCGCACCGCCCGTCTTGCAGGCGGGTATTCGGATCGCCTGTTCAGTTCGCTGCCGAGAGCCGTTCGAGCCCTTCGCGGGCAATTTCGCGAATCTCCGCCGATTCGTCCTGCAGCCGCTGCTCCAGCCGGGGACGCACGGCGGGATCGCCGGTCAGGGCCAGGTAGTGGGTGGCGTCACCCCGAATCTGGGCGTTGTCATGTTCCGAGAGCCGGGCAAATTCGGGCGACAGGTGTTTCAGCGCCTCGCTGCCGGCCAGTGATTCCAGCACCGCATCCAGGCCAAGTCGGACCTGGATCTCCAGATCCTCCAGCTCCAGCAGGGAAATGACCGTTTTGAGCCACTCGGGATGCTGATTCAAAAAGTCCTCGATCTGCTGCAACTGCCCGTCCTTGAGATGGCTGCGAATATAATCGGCAATCCCTTCCTCGCTGCCGGCCTGTTGTGCCCAGTGGCGCAGCTCTTTCGGTGAATAGTTGCCCGGCAGGGTGAAGGGGCCGATGCGGGTCCAGGGGGTGGTGCGCACCCCCAGTTCCTGCGCGCGGGCGGGATCGACCACGATATTACTGACTCGCAGCTCGCGAAGCAGTCCTTCCTTGATCAAATCGGACAGTGCCTGCAGTACGGCGGGACAGTGAGCGCAGCCGGTGGCAATCAAAATTTCGGCATCTGGGACAGGTCGGGACATGGTAAATACGTCGCTTGAATAGTGTGATGGACGGGATGGCTTCTATACAGGGTCCTTGTGGCCGAGGAACGCTCAGGCCTTGAGATCCGGAATCAGTCGGCTGCGCAGCCGGGTGATGAGATCCTTGAGCAGCAGCTTGCGTTGTTTCATGCGCCGCAGCTGCAACTGATCGATGGTCGGATCATCGACCAGGCGGTTGATAATCTCGTCCAGATCGCGATGTTCCGTTTCCAGTAACTGCAACTTGTGCTGCAATTGTGCAGCTTCGTGATCATCCATAGCGCGGGACCAGTTGACGGGAGTGGCCTATTCTAGCCCAGCTGGGTTCGCTGCGGAAGCGCCCAGCAGTGGGCCGGATACGCTATACTGGGCGCCCTTCAAATCGGTGCCGATGTTAATGCCGCCTATTCTGACTTTCAAAGACGTTTGCCTCAGTTACGGGGCACAGCCGCTGCTGGATCACGTCGATCTGCAGCTGGAGCGCGGCGAGCGGGTCTGCCTGGTGGGGCGCAACGGCTCGGGCAAGTCGACCCTGATGCATCTGCTCAATGGCGACATCCAGCCCGACGAGGGCGAGATCTGGCATCCGGACACCCTGCGCATCGCCCATCTGCATCAGGAGGTCCCGCATACCTTGGAACAGACCGTGTTCGAGGTGGTGGCCGGGGGCCTGCAGGAGACCGGGGAAGTGCTGGCGGCCTATCATCAGGCCCTGCAGCAGCTGGATGACTCGCCGCAACAGATCGAGCGGCTGACCGGGCTGCAACAGCAGCTGGAAGCGGTGGACGGCTGGCGACTGGAGCAGCGAGTCGCCTCGGCGATCAGCAAGATGGATCTGCCCGAGCAGGCGCCGCTGGCCACCCTCTCCGGCGGCATGAAGCGCCGCGTGCTACTGGCCCGGGCGCTGGTGAGCGAACCGGATCTGTTATTACTGGACGAGCCGACCAACCATCTGGATATCGAAGGCATCACCTGGATGGAGCAATACCTGCTCGGCTATGCAGGCTGTCTGGTGTTCATTACCCATGACCGCAGTTTCCTGCAGAGTCTGGCCACCCGCATCGTCCAGCTGGATCGCGGCCGTTTGACCTCCTGGCCCGGTGATTATCAGCACTATCTGGAAAAGAAGGAACAGCTGCTGGATGCCGAGGAGAAAGAGCGGGCCCGCCAGGACAGGAAGCTGGCCGAGGAGGAGGCCTGGATTCGCAAGGGGATCAAGGCGCGGCGCACCCGCAATATGGGCCGGGTCCGGGCCCTGAAGGCCATGCGCGAGGATGTCCGGCAACGGCGGGAGCAACAGGGGCAGGTGCGGCTCAATCTGGATGAGGCGCAAGGCTCCGGCAAGCTGGTGGCGGATGTGGAGAACGTCTCCTTTGCCTACGCGGGCAAGTCCATTTTGAAAAATTTTTCCACCCGTATCATGCGCGGCGATCGCATCGGCATTATCGGTCCCAACGGGGTCGGCAAGAGTACCCTGATCCGGATCCTGCTCGGTGAGTTGACCCCCGACAGCGGCAAGGTCCGCCTGGGCACCAAACTGGAAACGGCCTATTTCGACCAGCACCGGGCGATTCTCGATCCTCAAAAATCGGTCCTCAACAACCTCAACGAAGGCAGCGACATGATCGAGGTGCAGGGTCGCAAGCGTCACGCCATCGGTTATCTGCGCGAGTTCCTGTTCCCGGTGCAACAGGTGCATGCCCCGGTCAAGAGCCTCTCCGGCGGCGAACGCAATCGCCTGTTGCTGGCAAAACTGTTTACCCAGCCGGCCAACCTGCTGGTGCTGGACGAGCCGACCAATGATCTGGATGTGGAAACCCTGGAGCTGCTCGAAGATCTGTTAATGAATTACGAAGGGACCTTGCTGGTGGTCAGCCACGATCGAACCTTTCTGGATAATGTCGTCACCAGCGTACTGGTGTTCGAGGATGAAGGTGTGGTCAACGAGTATGTCGGTGGCTATCACGACTGGTATCGTTATCGCCAGCAGCACCCCTATGTTAGCGCCGCGGAAAAAACCGCCGTCGCGAGCCGTGACGCGGCGTCATCACCTCAGAACCGGGAGGACAGTGAGGCGGTCACGACCAGACGCAAGCTCGGCTATCGGGAGCAGCAGGAGTTGAAGGCGTTGCCGGGACGGATCGAACAGCTGGAACAGGAACAGCAGCAGTTACAGACGCAGATCGGCGATCCCGCCTTTTATCAGCAGGACGGCGAGACGATTGCGCAGACCCTGCAACGGCTCGATGAGATCGATGCGGAACTGGAAGCCTGTTTCCAGCGCTGGGAAGAGCTGGAATAGCTTCAGTCGGAGTCGGAGTCCGGGGACTTTTTCTTCTTCTTCAGACCGCTGGTATCGATGGGGATGACCGTGGATTTTTGCGGCTCGTCCACATAGCGCGGACGCTTCTGGCTGGGCCGGCCGGCTTCATCGGCCAGTTCCTTCTCGCGGCTGGCGATCAGGCCCAGGCAATCGCGAATGGAAATAATGGTTTCCTCCGAGAGCGGATGTTTGAGCCCCGGCTTGGTATAGGTATCCTTGGCCACATCGGTCAGGACCTTGCGCATCACCTGCAGGATCTGCTCTTCTTTGGAATATTCGTCACGACTCATTCGCTGGCACCATCATTCATTACTTGTCTGTGTCATTTCGATTCTAGCATTTTGCGGGACCCGGATCGCCCCGAAAATTCCCGCATACATGAAAATTCATGGGGTTAATCCACGCCGCGGCGCTGGTATACTCCACCCTCGTATTGACCGGGGTTGTAGATGTCATCGTCCTTGCCTTCACTGCTGTTGTATCCCCAGGATCCCGCCTACCGGCCGGAGGATACCGATACCCTGATCGCCAGTCTGCAAGACACCGGTTTGATCGGCGAGGCTGTTGAGGACTTGCCGGGACAACGCTACGCGGCCGGCCCCAGTTTCCTGCAGCACATCAGTTTTCTTGGCTGTTCGCCGGCGGTGGAATTCGAGCCGGAGGTCCCCGGTTCCGAGCAGTTTTGTCACGCCGGCATCCGTTACAGCGAGCGCTTGCTGTTTCGCGGGGGGCCGCAACAGGTGCAGGTCCATTGTCGCCAGTGCCGCCACCGCGAGACGGACTGGGCCCCCATTATCGACGCCTGGCGGGCCGATCCGCAAAACCATCGTTATGTCTGTCCCGAATGTGGCGCCCAAAGTCATGCCACCGAACTCAACTGGCGCAAAACCGCCGCCTTTGCACATCTGTTCATCGAGCTTTACAACATCTATCCCCACGAAGCCGTGCCCACCGACGGCATCCTCAA
>JBKGZJ010000024.1:0-20668 GCA_046545635.1 Thiohalophilus sp.
GTGGCCAGCTCGTCCTTGCTTTCCATCTCGAAGCTCAACTCGTCGTTGTCGACGCTGATGCGGATATGCCCGCCGTTGGCCAGCTTGCCGAACAGCAGCTCCTCGGCCAGCGGTTTCTTGATATTCTCCTGGATCAGCCGCGCCATCGGCCGGGCGCCCATGGTCGGATCGTAGCCGCGCATGGCCAGCCAGGTACGGGCCTCGGCATCCACTTCCAGGCTCACGCCCTTCTCTTCCAGCTGGGCCTCGAATTCGAACATGAACTTGTCGACCACCTGACTGATGATATCCGGGCTCAGCTGCTTGAACTGAATCACCGCGTCCAGGCGGTTGCGGAATTCCGGCGTAAAGGTCTTCTTGATCGCTTCCATGGCATCGCTGGAGTGATCCTGCCGGGTGAAGCCGATAGAGCTGCGTGACAGGTTTTCGGCCCCGGCATTGGTGGTCATGACGATGATCACGTTACGAAAATCGGCCTTGCGCCCGTTGTTGTCGGTCAGGGTACCGTGATCCATCACCTGCAACAGCAGGTTGAAGACGTCGGGATGGGCCTTTTCGATCTCATCCAGCAGCAACACGGCGTGCGGATGCTTGTTGATCTCCTCGGTCAGCAAGCCGCCCTGATCGTAGCCGACATAACCCGGGGGGGCACCGATCAACCGGGAAACGGTGTGGCGCTCCATGTACTCGGACATGTCGAACCGGATCAGCTCGATCCCCATGATCCGGGCCAGCTGTTTGGTGACCTCGGTCTTGCCCACCCCGGTGGGGCCGGCGAACAGGAACGAGCCGATGGGCCGGGTCTCGTTGCCCAATCCCGCGCGGGAGAGCTTGATGGCCGCGGAGAGACTGTCGACCGCTTCTTCCTGCCCGTAGATAACCAGCTTGAGATCCCGCTCCATGTTGCGCAGGGTTTCCATATCGCTGGAGGAGACGGTCTTGGGCGGAATGCGGGCGATCTTGGCGACAATGGCCTCGATCTCTTTCACGCCGATGGTTTTCTTGCGTTTGGACGGGGCCTGCATGCGCTGATTGGCGCCGGCTTCGTCGATCACGTCGATCGCCTTGTCCGGCAGATGCCGATCATTGATATAGCGCTCCGACAGCTCTGCGGCCAGGCGCAGGGCCTGGTGGGTATAGCGCACGCTGTGGTGCTCCTCGAAACGGGACTTGAGCCCTTCGAGGATCTGCACGCACTCGTCCACCGTCGGCTCGGGCACGTCGATCTTCTGGAAGCGGCGCGAGAGCGCCCGGTCCTTCTCGAAGATGCCGCGGTATTCCTGGTAAGTGGTGGAGCCGATGCACTTGAGCTCGCCGGAGGCCAGCACCGGCTTGATCAGATTGGAGGCATCCATCGCCCCGCCCGAGGCGGCCCCGGCGCCGATGATGGTGTGGATTTCATCCACGAACAGCACCGCGCCCTCCTGCTTGTGCAGTTGCGCGAGCACGGCCTTGAGCCGCTTTTCGAAATCGCCGCGGTATTTGGTGCCGGCCAGCAGGGTGCCCAGATCCAGCGAATAAATCGTACTGTCGCGGAGGATCTCCGGGACCTCGCCGTCGACGATCTTCTTGGCCAGCCCTTCGGCCAGCGCGGTCTTGCCCACGCCGGCTTCGCCGACGAACAGCGGGTTGTTCTTGCGCCGGCGGCACAATACCTGGATGGTGCGTTCCAGCTCGTTCTTGCGCCCGATCAGCGGGTCGATGCGCCCCTGCCGGGCCAGCTCGTTGAGATTGGCGGTAAATTGCCTGAGCGGGTTGCTGGCATCTTCGCCGCTCTCCTCCTCGCCGAGGTTTTCCGGGTCCACCTGCTCTTCGTCCTGCACCTTGCTGATGCCATGGGAGAGGTAATTGACCACCTCCAGGCGATTGACGTCCTGCTTTTTCAGGAAGTAGACGGCCTGGGATTCCTGCTCGCTGAAAATGGCCACCAGGACATTGGCCCCGCTGACCTCCTGCTTGCCGGAAGATTGCACATGAAACACCGCCCGCTGGAGTACGCGCTGAAAGCCGAGAGTCGGCTGGGTTTCGCGGTCGTCATGGGGCGGCAGCAGCGGCGTGGTCTCGTCGAGGAACTTATTCAGGTCCCTGCGCAGGGCCTCGATGTTGGCACCGCAGGCTTTGAGTACTTCGATGGCAGACGGATTGTCCAGCAACGCCAGAAGCAGGTGCTCCACAGTCATAAATTCGTGGTGCTGCTCCCGCGCCTGTTTGAAAGCTTCATTCAGGGTTTTTTCCAGGTCCTTGTTCAACATGACGACCTCCTCGCCTACTGCTCATCGGCATCCGGCTCCAGGGTACAGAGTAACGGATGTTCGTTCTGCCTCGAATAATCGTTGACCTGTGCCACCTTGGTTTCGGCAACATCGCGGGGATAGATACCGCAGATGCCTTTGCCCCTGGTATGGACGTTCAACATGATATGGGTCGCCTTTTCACGATCCATGCCAAAAAATGCCTGCAATACATGAACGACAAACTCCATGGGAGTGTAATCGTCATTTATCAGCACAACTTTATACATTGGCGGGCGCTTGACCCTGGGTTTCGCCTCGTCAAGGACCAGCCCCTCATCCTGGTTGTCATGGGTATGCTCTTGATCACTCATAGGCTGATTTTAGCCGATACGCGAGGAAGATGCCCATCCCCCATTTTTATGGACTGCGGCGGATGAAATTCATTTGAATTTGACTATAGTCAGGAGATAAAGTTGCACCCGGGCCGGCCCCGGGGCACTGCAATTCCATGGCAACAAAAGGGGTAACCGGGTTACCCCGTCGATGGACAAGGAGGCTGAGAGATTATGTCGACAGGTACAGTAAAATGGTTCAGTAATGCCAAAGGATACGGGTTTATCGCCCCGGAAAACGGCGGAGACGACATTTTTGCCCATTTTTCCGCCATCAGCATGGAGGGCTACAAGACCCTGAAAAAGGGCCAGCAGGTTGAATTCGAGTATCAACAGGGCCCCAAGGGGATGCATGCCACCACCATCACCCCCCAGGACACCGGAACCCACTGATCGGGCCGGCGACAAATTCACGCATCAACCAATAACCGCTCTTAAAGAGCGGTTATTTTTTGTCCAGAGACCCCGCCGGCTCAATCCATTTGCGCGATCAGTGCATCGCCAAAGGCCGAACAACTGAGCAGGGTTGCACCCTGCATCAGGCGCTCAAAGTCATAGGTGACGGTTTTGTTGGCAATGGCGCGAGACATTCCCTGCACCACCCGATCGGCCGCCTCTGTCCAGCCCAGATGGCGCAGCATCATCTCCGCGGAGAGAATCAAGGACCCGGGATTGACCTTGTCCTGGCCGGCATACCTGGGAGCCGTGCCGTGGGTCGCCTCGAACAGCGCCACCGTATCGGACAGGTTCGCCCCCGGCGCGATGCCGATCCCGCCGACCTGGGCCGCCAGCGCATCGGAGACGTAATCGCCGTTGAGGTTGAGCGTGGCCACCACATCGTAATCTTCCGGGCGCAGCAGGATCTGCTGTAAAAAGGCATCCGCGATGGCATCCTTGATCACGATCTCCGTACCTGTATTGGGGTTTTTGAAGCTGCACCACGGGCCCCCGTCGATCTCCCCGGCACCGAACTCCCGTTGCGCCAGATCGTAACCCCACTGCTTGAAGGCCCCTTCGGTGAATTTCATGATATTGCCCTTGTGCACCAGGGTCACCGACGACCGATCGTTGTCGATGGCGTACTGGATCGCCTTGCGCACCAGCCGTTCGGTGCCTTCGCGGGAAACCGGTTTGACCCCGATGCCCGAACTGTCGGGAAAGCGGATCTTGTTGACCCCCATCTCCTGCTGCAGGAACTGGATGACTTTTTTCACTTCCGGCGTACCGGCCTGCCATTCGATGCCGGCGTAGATATCCTCGGAGTTCTCGCGGAAGATGACCATGTCGGTCTTTTCCGGCTCGCGCAGCGGGCTGGGAGTGCCGTCATAGTAACGGACCGGGCGCAGGCAGACATAGAGATCGAGATCCTGACGCAGCGCCACATTCAAGGAGCGGATACCGCCGCCGATCGGGGTGGTCAGGGGGCCCTTGATGGCCACGCTGAACTCGCGAATCGCCGCCATCGTCTCGTCGGGCAACCAGACATCTTCGCCGTAAAGACGGGTGGATTTTTCCCCGGCATAGATTTCCATCCAGTGCAGCTGACGTTTGCCGCCATAGGCCTTTTCCACCGCAGCGTCGATCACCTTTTTCATTACCGGACTGATATCAACCCCGATGCCGTCACCCTCAATATAGGGGATAATCGGGTTATCAGGCACATCGAGTGAGTTATCCGGGTTGACCCCAATTGCCCGGCCGTCCGTGGGGACGACGATCTTGTCGTAAGCCATACCTCTACCCTGTTATCGTATATGAAAAGCGGATTATATCAGGATTAATACCCCGGACAGAATGCCTGGCAACACCAAACTTACAGGGGATCCCAGGAGGAGGAAACCGTGCTCCGTGCCAGATCGATACGGCGTGTTTCAAAAGCGGGAATCACCGGACGACCGATATGGTGTCCCTGCAGATAATCCACCCCCATCAACTCCAGCATATGCATACCCGCCTCGTTTTCCACAAATTCGGCAACAGTCAGCTTGCCCATGGCCTGGGCAACGTCGTTCATCGACTTGACGATTGCCCGATTCAATTCATTGCTGTCGATATCACAAACAAATGAACCGTCGATTTTCACGTAGTCGACCGGCAGATCCTTGAGATAGGCAAATGAGGAATAACCGACACCAAAGTCATCCAATGCAGTGCGACAACCCAGTTTACGCAACTTCTCCATAAACGAGGCGGTCAGTTCCAGGTTGGCCATAGCAACGGTTTCGGTGATCTCGAAAATCAGGCGGGTAGGATCGACGCCGGTTTGAGCGATCTTGTCGGTAATAAAAGTCAGCATTTCCTCAGTATCAAATGAAGCCGCGGAAAGATTGACAGACAGCTTCATATCATCGCTTTCCTCGCTGGCGAGAAAATCGACAGCATGATTAATGACCCAGCGGTCAATTTCCGGCATCATACCGAATCGCTCTGCGGGCGGAATAAATCCACTGGGCATAATAAATTTATCATTATCATCCAACATACGCAGCAACACTTCGCAACGGCTGACTTCATGGGTAACGGAATGTATAATAGGCTGCAGAACAAATACAAACCGATCATCACGTACCGCATCCTTGATACGTCTCACCCAGCCCATATCGTCTGAGATATTCTCCAAATTCTGCTTGTCGATATCACTGTAAAGGTGCACTTTGTTGCGCCCTGCCCTTTTGGCGGCATTACAGGAGAGATCCGCCCGCGCAAGCAACTCATCCTTGCTGACACCTTGCTCTACCATCGCCACACCAATGGAGCACCCGACATCAGCTATCCTGCCTTCAAAGGAAAAGTGGTGATTTTGTAATTTATCACGGAATGCCTCGGCAGTGTGCAATACATCTTCCGGCGTTACATCATAGAGCAACACGGCAAACTCATCACCGCCTATACGCGCTACCAGGTCCGTGTCGCGACTGCGTCGTTTCAGCATACCGGAAACTTCAATCAACAATTTGTCGCCCGCCATATGCCCCATGGTGTCATTGACGTATTTAAAGTTGTCCATATCAATATAAAGCAGCGCCACATCAGAATGCTGCCCGCGCGAAGCACGCTGCACCACACGCTCAAGTTCCTGCAAAAAGAAATAGCGGTTTGCCAAACCAGTCAGAGAATCGTGTTCGGCAAGATGGCGCAAATTGCTTATCATGGTCATGCGCTCACTGACGTCGTCGACCAGGGCGGTATAAAGAGATCGCCCGCCAACGGTCATCTCGCTGATTTTGAGTGACATCGGGAAGGTGAAGCCGTCACGGTGCAAACCGACAGTTTCGACCTCGGAATCGGTTTTTCGGATTTTGCCCTGACACAAGCCGGCAACCAATGAGTCCTGACGGGCCTGTATCTCGGCCGGGAACAACTGATTAATATTTTCTCCAAGAATCTCGCTTGCACGATAACCGAACAGTTCCTCTGCGGCCTTGTTAAAGGCCTCGATAACGCCGTTCTCATCCATACTGATAATGCCCTCAGCGGCACTTCCCAGTATCGACTCCAGGCGGGTTTGTCGAGAGTGGACTTGTCCCTGCATATTATGGAATGCTTCGACTAACAGGCGGGTTTCCTTTATATTGGCGCTTATAATAGGATAGAACGATTCGCCATTGGCTTCGGCATTCATCGCGTCCGCCACAACCAGAACAGGACGACGTATTAATCGCTCAAACGCCAGATAGCCAAGCACCATCACTCCCAGCAGCACAGCACCTGAAAGCATGATTAGCACATTAATATTACCTACGACATCGCGGGTTTGTGTTATGACATTCGTGGAGTGCTGCTTGATAGACTCGCTGATTCGATTTATCAGGTCGCTCAAAACCTGAAATTCAGGCTGAAGATTTTCCTGCAAAAACAAATGATCAATCCGCCATTCGTCCGACATCAGCATTGGCTTTATCTCATTGAATCTTTTCTCGTATTGTTTTTGGATTTCGATCATTTGTTCGACAGACGCGCTTGTTTCAAACGGCAGAACACCCAGACCGTCAAGACGATCCAACCTGGAAAGCAGGCTGCTGACACGCGCGACAAACAACTCGCGATCAAAAAGCGTCGTCCTCATGGCTGTCTTCGGCGTATCAAACATTCCGCTGCGTGATAGCGCAAACATTCTGAATACGCTTATTTGCTGAATCCAGGAGTAACGCAAATCCGTCAGTATACCGAGAGCAGTCTCTTTCTGATCTGAACTCTCCGTATTCTCCATTTCATTTATCGCGTTATTAAGAGAGGAGATAAAACTGCGGTTTAACGGCAGCAACTCGTCATTCAAGGGTCCCGCAGAGGGGAACCGCAAACGCGGATCCTCCAGAACCATATTGTAATAATTAATATAACGTTTGATTTTTTGAAAGTGTTGCTTAACATCGGCCGCTAAAGCCGCGAATGAACCTGGTTCCTCTTTGGACTCCTCCCGCCATGAGCTGTATCGGCTTGATATGGAGAAAAAGCTATCGATCTGTTTATCAACCACCTCGACCTGCTCGAGCAGTTTCTGATTAATATGATCATCCTGACTATAGGATATTACGGTTCTTTGATAGACAAGCTGCATCAGGGTTTGTAACCGGCTGCGCAATTCGTTGACACGCTGTTCCAGTTCCCGCGTTTCCGCAATTGTCTGTATCGCTTCGCCAGCAGCCTGATTTACTAGGGTATGACTGTAATAAACAACGCCTCCCAGCACGGCCAGAATAACAAGCGCCATGGCGAAAAATCGTTTTTGCAGGGAGGGTTGCGGCATACTGATTCAGCTTATCACTTTACGGGAACGGGTTGTTTGTCGGCATTTATACTTTATTATTAAGCCGTTTTGTTAATACTTTTTTTTTGACAGGGTTATTTATGCTGATCGTTTTTAACAAACCCTTTAATGTATTATGCCAGTTCCGGAGTGAACAGGATGTCCCGGGACTGGCCAGGTACATCAGCATCCCGGCGATTTACCCCGCCGGACGACTGGACAAGGACAGCGAGGGCCTGCTGCTGCTGACCGACGACGGCAAACTGCAGAACCGGATCAGCGATCCCGCTTTCAAGCTCCCGAAAACCTACTGGGTACAGGTCGAGGGCAGGCCAAACAGCGCCGCACTGGAAGCACTGCGTCACGGTGTCAGGCTTAAAGATGGCCCCAGTGCTCCGGCCCAAGTCTCGATCATCCCGGAACCGGCTATCTGGCCGCGTCAGCCCCCGATCCGTCACCGTCTGAATGTGCCGGAGAGCTGGCTTTCCCTGACCCTGCGCGAAGGTCGCAACCGCCAGGTGCGGCGCATGACTGCCGCCGTCGGCTACCCTACCCTGCGCCTGATCCGGTATGCTATCGGCCCCTGGACACTCGACGGGCTCGAACCCGGACAGTGGCAAGAGATAGAACAACCCTGGCCCACCCTGCAACAGTATTGCGAGTCCCATGACATTTCAGCCCCACCTGACCGTCGCGGCGGTCATCGAACAAAACAGCCGTTTTCTCATGGTCGAGGAAAACGTCGAGGGCCGGATCGTCCTTAATCAGCCGGCCGGCCATGTGGAGGCCGGAGAAAGTTTTATCGAGGCGGTCAAACGCGAGACCCTGGAAGAGACCGCGCATTACTTCGAGCCGCAGGCCGTCACCGGGATCTATCGCTGGACACACCCGGAGAATGGGCTGACTTTCGTGCGCCATGCATTCTGCGGCAGCGTCGGCGAAGCGGATACCCGCCTGGCACTGGACGAGGGTATCCTGCGCGCGCTCTGGCTCAGTCCGGACGAATTGCAGGCGCAGGCGGATAAACTGCGCAGCCCGCTGGTGATGCAAAGCATCAAGGATTATTTAAACGGCCAGCGTTTCAGTCTCGAACTCTATCGAGATATTCAATAGGACAATTATTCACTTTGTGTCTCCGCGTCCCTGCGAGAGTTGCTGTCTTGATTCATTTATCTCTCGCAAAGACGCCCAGACGCAAAAAAAGCATACAGATGAACAAAACAACCTGATATGACTGGATTGAACATCATCGTGGGTATGTCCGGCGGCGTGGATTCGTCGGTGGCGGCACTGTTGTTAAAGCAGCAGGGCCATGCCGTGCGCGGGGTATTCATGAAAAACTGGGAAGGCGATGATGTTGATGATCACTGCGCCGCCGAGGAGGATCTCAAGGATGCACAGCAGGTTTGCGATGCGCTGGGTATCCCGCTGCAGGGGGTCAATTTCGCCGACCAGTACTGGGATCGGGTATTCAGTTATTTTCTGCAGGAGTACGGTGCCGGGCGTACCCCCAATCCCGACATTCTCTGCAACCGGGAGATCAAGTTCCGGGCTTTTCTGGATTATGCCCTGGCTCAGGGCGCCGAGCGCATTGCCACCGGTCATTACGCCCGGATCCGCGAACAGAACGGCCACTATTATCTGTTGCGCGGCAAGGATCACAACAAGGATCAGAGTTACTTTTTATATACCCTGAACCAGGAGCAACTTGGCCGGAGTCTGTTTCCCGTGGGCGAACTGGACAAGCCGCAGGTCCGCCGCCTGGCCGCACAGCAAGATCTGGTGACCTTTGACAAAAAAGACAGCACCGGCATCTGTTTTATCGGCGAGCGGGATTTTCGCGCCTTTCTCAAACACTATCTGCCCGCCCAGCCCGGGGAGATCCGCACGCCCGGGGGGGATCGGCTCGGCCGTCACGAGGGGTTGATGTATTATACCCTGGGCCAGCGCCAGGGGCTGGGCATCGGCGGCGTCAGGGGGTACCCGGATGCCACCTGGTATGTGGCTGACAAGGATCTGGACAATAATGTGCTGATCGTCGTCAACGGCCACGATCATCCCCTGCTCTACAGTCGACAGCTGAGCGCCACCGATCTGCACTGGGTCGCCGGCAGTGCCCCGCCCATGCCGCTGCACTGCACCGCCCGCACCCGCTATCGCCAGCAGGACACGGCCTGTACCATTACCGGTTTGCGTGACGGCGTCTGCGAGGTCACCTTTGCGGATCCCCAATGGGCGATCACGCCCGGTCAGTCGATCGTGTTCTATCAGGACGAGGTCTGCCTCGGAGGCGGTATTATTCAGGATTATCAGCGGAGTCAGGCATGAAGCGGACAGAAGAACAGACCCTGGCATTGGCCGCGGTATTTCAAACGGCCCAGCTGGTGCACAACATCGCCAGCAGCGGTCGCGTCGACGACGATGACCTGCAGGTTTGTCTGCAAGGGATCCTCAATACCAATCCCGACTCGGTCACCGATGTCTTTGGTCCACCCGCGGTTCTGCGTACCGGCTTGCAGACCCTGATCAATCAGCTGGGGACCAGTGCACAAACCCGCAAGGTCGAAATCGCCCGCTATGTTATCGCGCTGCTGCACCTGCAGCGTAAACTGGACAAAAACCCCGCCATGCTGGGGCAAATTGCCGAGGGGATTGAACGGGCCCGCGCCCAGACCGAACACTACGCCCTGACCCACACTAACGTGCTGGCCAACCTGGCCGGTATCTACAGCGATACCGTGAGTCAGATGACACCGAAGATCATGGTCAACGGCGAACAGCAATACCTCGCCAATCCCGACAATGTCAGTCGTATCCGCGCCCTGCTGCTGGCCGGCATCCGCGCCGCGGTACTCTGGCGCCAGGTCGGCGGCAGCCGCTGGCATATCCTGTTCAAACGCAAACGCATCGTCGACACCGCCCAACAGCTCCTTGGCCATTAGATAGACTCTGGGAATTAACGCGGAGGACGCAGAGGCGCGGAGACGCAGAGATATAATGTTGAATGTTGAATGTTGAATGTTGGATTTTAAATTAAGATTCTGTATCGAACTTAGCATTCAACATACATTAAAAATTCAAAATTGCTTTTTGTTCTCTGCGCCTTTGCGCCTCTGCGTCCTCCGCGTTTTATTTCCCACCTCCGAAAAGAGCCACGTTTGTTTCAGCCTCCGCCGCTTTGGCGTATAATCGCCGGATTGGATTAACCAGCAAATTCATCGCTTTCTCCCAAGGAGCCTGTTACATGAGCAACAGTTTCAACGCCCGCGCCACGCTCTCCGTGAATGGCCAGGAGCATGAAATCTACCGTCTGGATGCGGTCGGGGGCGCCGGCCGGCTGCCCTACTCCCTGAAGATTTTGCTGGAAAACCTGTTGCGCCATGAGGACGGCAAGGTGGTCAGTGCCGATGACATCAAGGCCATGGCGGGCTGGGATCCGCAGGCCGAGCCGAGCCAGGAGATTGCTTACACTCCGGCGCGGGTGCTGATGCAGGACTTCACCGGCGTGCCGGCGGTGGTGGATCTGGCGGCCATGCGCGATGCGATGCAGAAGCTGGGCGGCGATCCCGAGCGCATCAATCCGCTGCAGCCGGCCGAGCTGGTCATCGACCACTCGGTGCAGATCGACAGCTTCGGCAACAAGGATTCGCTGCGTCTCAATGCGGAGCTGGAATACAGCCGCAACCAGGAGCGTTACAGTTTTCTCAAGTGGGGACAGAAGGCCTTTTCCAATTTCAAGGTGGTGCCGCCGGATACCGGTATCGTGCATCAGGTCAATCTCGAATACCTGGCCCGGGTGGTCTTCTCGCGCAAGAACAACGGGGTGCTGCAGGCCTATCCCGATACCCTGGTCGGCACCGACTCGCACACCACCATGATCAACGGCCTGGGTGTGCTGGGCTGGGGCGTGGGCGGTATCGAGGCCGAGGCGGCGATGCTGGGCCAGCCGGTCTCCATGCTGATCCCGCAGGTGGTCGGCTTCAAACTGACCGGCGCCCTGCCCGAAGGCGCCACCGCCACCGATCTGGTGCTGACCGTGGTCGAGATGCTGCGCCAGCACGGGGTGGTGGGCAAGTTCGTCGAATTCTTTGGCGAGGGCCTGGAACATCTGACCCTGGCCGATCGCGCCACCATCGCCAACATGGCACCGGAATACGGCGCCACCTGCGGCATCTTCCCCATCGACGCCGAAACGCTCAAATACCTGCGCCTGACCGGCCGCGATTCACAACAGATCGATCTGGTGGAAGCCTATGCCCGCGAACAGGGCATGTTCCACGAGCCCGGCCAGCCCGACGCGGTCTACAGCAGCGTGGTGGAACTGGACATGAACACCGTGGTCCCCAGCCTGGCCGGCCCCAAGCGGCCGCAGGATCGGGTCGCCCTGAGCGACAGCAAGCGCGAATTCGAAACCGCCCTGAAGTCACTCAAGGAAGAACGCCAGCTCCGGAGCAAGCCGGTTACCGCCCATCTCGACGGCGAAGAGGTCCCCATGGAAGACGGCAACGTGGTGATCGCCTCGATCACCTCCTGCACCAACACCTCCAACCCCTCGGTGATGATCGCCGCCGGCCTGGTGGCGCGCAAGGCGCACGAACGCGGGCTGAAGGTCAAACCCTGGGTCAAGACCTCGCTGGCACCCGGCTCGCGGGTGGTCACCGAATACCTGCAGCAGGCCGAGCTGATGGACGATCTCGAATCCCTCGGTTTTCACGTGGTGGGCTACGGCTGCGCCACCTGCATCGGCAACTCGGGACCGCTGCCCGAGCCGGTCTCCAGAGCGATTGCCGAAGGCGATCTGTCGGTCTGTTCCGTACTCTCCGGTAACCGCAACTTCGAGGGCCGGGTCCATGCCGAGGTGCGCATGAATTACCTGGCCTCACCACCGCTGGTGGTGGTCTACGCCCTGGCCGGGCGCATGGACATCGATGTGTATCAAGAACCGCTGGGCCAGGACGCCGACGGCAACGACGTTTTCCTCAAGGACGTCTGGCCGACCCAGCAGGAGATCCAGGAACTGATCCTCAACAGCGTCAACAGTGAGGAATTCTCCGGTTCCTACAAGGAGGTCTACCGTGGCGAGCAGGAATGGCGCGATCTCAGCTCGCCCGAGGGCCAGCTGTTCGACTGGCAGGCCGACTCCACCTATATCCAGAACCCGCCCTACTTCGAGGGCATGACCCGCGAACTGAGACCCGTCGGCGATATCCGCGGCGCGCGCCTGCTGGCCCTGCTGGGCGATTCGGTCACCACCGATCACATCTCGCCGGCCGGGGCCATCAAGGCCGACAGTCCCGCCGGTGAATATCTGCAAGCCCATGGCGTGGCGCCAAAGGACTTCAACTCGCTGGGCTCACGGCGCGGCAACCACGAGGTGATGATGCGCGGCACCTTCGCCAACATTCGCCTGCGCAATCTGCTGGCGCCGGGCACCGAAGGCGGCGTGACCCGCCATCTGCCCGACGGCGAGACCATGAGCATCTATGACGCGGCGATGAAGTATCACGCCGAGCAGGTGCCGTTGATCGTTATCGCCGGCAAGGAGTACGGCTCCGGTTCCTCCCGCGACTGGGCCGCCAAGGGCCCGCGCCTGCTCGGCGTGCGCGCGGTGATCGCCGAAAGCTACGAGCGCATTCACCGCTCCAACCTGGTCGGCATGGGTATCCTGCCGCTGCAGTTCAATCCCGGCGACACTGCCAGCTCCCTCGGCCTCAGCGGCGAGGAACAGTTCGACATCACCGGTCTGCAGGACGGTACCGCCAAACAGGTGGAAGTGACGGCGACCGCGCCCGACGGCCGGGTCATCACATTCACCGCCCGGGTACGCATCGACACGCCACAGGAGATCGAGTACTACCGTAATGGTGGTATCCTGCACTATGTGCTGCGACAGCTTGCTGCCTGATCCCTCGCTAAAGTTATACCGCGACTAACAGCAATATGCACAGCGGCCCGGTTGAAACCGGGCCGCTTCATGACCATGTAAGAACTCAAGTCCCACGACATCCTGCCGCCAGGGCAAGTGATGTCGAAAACCATTAATCAGGAGGTCATGTCGTGCAAAAACCGTCATACGGACCGAAAATCGGCAGCCATCTGGGCAAGCCGATCTACCAGTCCATCGAACGTAACGGCTATCGTTACGAATACGATCGCCTCGCATGGTGTAATGAAGAAGGTTGTCCCCTGCATCAGCTGGCGGCCAATGAAGTCCTGTTCAAGCCGGGGCTGATTTACCGCCGGGCGGGTTAAGCGAATTTCTGTTTACTCCCCCCGCCCGGCAGGCACCCCCGGCTAAAACCCGATGATCCTGTGGGAGCCGGGCCCTCTCGGCGATCCACCCATCAGGAGGATCGCATCATCCTCAAGCAATCGGCCAGGGGGCTGGCCTCCTACAGCTTATCGATTGCATGACCCGGGCCACTCTCTCGACCTGCGGTCTCACCTTGTCCCTGCAATCGTGGCGCATTCGACGGGCAGCGGACAGCCCCCGCCAAATCGTGTAAAATCGGGGCTGTTTCAAGAGCCTGACAGGAGCCCGAATGGAGCTGACCAGCCTGACCGCCGTCTCCCCGATCGACGGCCGATACGCCAGCAAAACCGATGATTTGCGAGCGATCTTCAGCGAGTACGGGCTGATCCGCCAGCGCGTGCTGGTGGAAGTGCGCTGGTTGCAGCAACTGGCCGCCAGTGAATCGATCCCCGAGGTCCCGCCCTTCTCCGATCATGCCCGCAAGATACTCGATGCCATTGTCGATAACTTTGCTGTAGAAGACGCGCAACGGGTCAAGAACATCGAAACAACCACCAACCATGACGTCAAGGCGGTGGAATATTTTCTCAAGGAGAAGATCGCCGGCAATGCCGAGCTCGAAGCGGTCAGCGAGTTCATTCACTTTGCCTGTACCTCGGAAGATATCAATAACCTCGCCTACGCACTGATGCTGCGCGAGGCGCGCAATCAGGTGCTGCTGCCGCAGCTCGATGAGCTGATCGACACCTGCCGCGAACTGGCGCACCGCTTCGCCGCCATCCCGATGCTCTCGCATACCCATGGCCAGCCCGCCTCGCCGACCACCGTCGGCAAGGAGCTGGCCAATTTTGTCGCCCGTTTCAAACGCCAGCGTCAGCAGATCGCCGCGGTGCCGATGCTGGGCAAAATCAACGGCGCGGTGGGCAACTACAATGCCCATCGGGCCGCCTATCCCGAAGTCGACTGGCCGGCCTTCGCCGAGGCGTTTGTCACTTCGCTGGGGCTGGAGTGGAACGCCTATACCATCCAGATCGAGCCGCACGACTATATCGCCGAGTTTTTCGACGCCGTGGCGCGTTTCAATACCGTGTTGCTGGATATGGATCGCGATATCTGGGCCTATATCTCCATGGGCTTTTTCAAACAGAAGACCGTGGCCGGTGAAGTGGGCTCATCCACTATGCCGCACAAGGTCAATCCCATCGACTTTGAAAATTCCGAAGGCAATCTGGGCATTGCCAATGCCCTGTTCGATCACCTGGCGGCCAAACTGCCGGTCTCACGACTGCAGCGGGATCTGACCGACTCCACTGTGCTGCGCAACCTGGGCGTCGGCATCGCCCACTCGCTGATTGCCTATCAATCGAGCTTGCGCGGCCTGAGCAAGCTGGAAGTCAACGAAGCCCGCCTGCAACAGGTTCTGGATGACAACTGGGAAGTGCTGGGTGAGGCGATTCAGACCGTCATGCGCCGTTACGGGATTGAAAAGCCCTATGAGAAACTCAAGGAGCTGACCCGCGGCCAGCGCATTACCCCCGAAGGGATGCGCGAGTTTATCCAGCGTCTGGAGATTCCCGAACAGGCCAAACAACCCCTGCTGGAGATGACCCCGGCAACCTATACGGGTAATGCATCCGAACAGGCCAGCGGCGTCTGACACCCATGGCCAAACGCACTCCGCTGGGCCAACTCTCCACCGCCGACTTTTTACAGAACTACTGGCAACAACGCCCCTTGCTGATTCGTCAGGCGTTTCCCGATTATGACCCGCCTCTCAGTGCCGACGAGCTGGCCGGGCTGGCCTGCGAGGATGACATCGAATCGCGTCTGGTGCTGGAAAAAGACGGCCCCGTCCCCTGGCATCTGGAAAACGGACCGTTCACCCCGCAACGCTTTGCCGAACTGCCCCGAAGCCACTGGACCCTGCTGGTACAGGATGTGGACAAATATATCCCCGCCGCGGCCGAACTGTTGCAGGCGTTTCGGTTTATTCCCGACTGGCGCGTGGATGACATCATGATCAGTTATGCCGTCGATCAGGGATCGGTGGGGCCGCATGTCGACAATTACGATGTCTTTTTGTTGCAGACCAGCGGTCGCCGTCGCTGGCAGATCAATACTCAGGCCAGCGCGGCGGACAATTTCATTCCCGATATTGCGCTGCATATCCTGCAACAGTTCGAGGCTGAACAGGAGTGGCTGCTCGAACCCGGCGACATGTTGTATCTGCCGCCCGGAGTGGCGCATCACGGTATTGCCGAAGGCGAGTGCATGACCCTGTCGGTGGGCTTTCGCGCGCCCTCTTACGCCCAGTTGATCGGCAGCTTTGCCGATGACTATGTGGAGCAACAGACGAGTCAGCGCTTTTATACCGATCCCGGTCGGGCCCTGCCCGATCATCCCGCGCACCTGGATGGCGAATCATTGCGCGAATTGCGCGAGATCCTGCGTCTGCGGTTTTTATCCGATGCCCAACTCAATGAGTGGCTGGGCCGCCTGCTCACCGAAGCCAAACAGGCCGATGCCGTTCTGCCGCTGGAAAGTCCCCTTGACCGACACGCGGTTGAACGCACCCTGGCGCAACAGTCGGTACTGGTGCGCAATCCCTGGGCCCGGCTGATCTATACCGACGAGGAGCAACATCTCATCCTGTTTGCCGCCGGCCACAGCCTGCCTGTGGCGCGCGAGCTGTTCGAACCGATACGCTGGTTATGTGATCACGAGGTTTACAATCTGTCGAGCGTGCCGCACTGGCAGACCGATCCCGCGTTTACTGGTCTGCTGCGCGAGTTGATCAACCTCGGGGTAATCCTGATCGATGAAGCAGACTGACTTCGCGCTGGCCCGGGTGAACTTTGCCGGGGCGCGCCCGGCCATCGAAGCGATCCGCCGCCAGGTCTTTATCGAGGAACAGCAGGTGCCCGAGGAACTGGAATGGGACGGTCTGGATGACCAGGCCATCCATCTGCTGGTCACGGTCGCTGACGACACCCCGATCGCCACCGCCCGCCTGCTGCCAGACGGCCACATCGGCCGTATGGCCGTGCTGCCCCGGTGGCGCGGTCAGGGCGTGGGCACGGCGATGCTCCGGCGTCTGCTGGAGCTGGCCCGGGCACAACACCTGTCCCGGGTCTTTCTGAATGCGCAGGTCAGTGCCGAGGGCTTTTACGCCAAAGCCGGGTTCCACAGTGAGGGGGAAATTTTCATGGATGCCGGCATCCCGCACAAAAGAATGGTTCTGGAATTGATCCGGATCGGCTAGAATTTTGTTATGACACACATTCATGACACTTCCGCGCTGACCCGGGCCGATATCGGCGAACAGACCGGCGAGCTGATCGTCAATGACAGTCAGGATAATTATCAGACCCTGCTCAACATGCTCGACAAAGGACAGCGGAGCCTGGCTGTCTACAGCCGTTATCTGGACGGTAAACTCTACGATCAGCAGGAATTCAGTATTGCGCTGCGCCGTCTGGCAACCCGCCACCCCCAGTCACAGGTTCGTATTCTGATTCGCGACATCGAGCCCCTGGTCAAACACGGACATCGATTGATCGAACTGGCCCGACACCTGAGCAGTTCGATGGAAATCCGGCTGATCCACAAGGATTACGCGGATAATAACGAGACTTTTTTTATCGTGGATGAGCGGGCCGTATTGCATCGCAAGCAGAGTGATCGTTACGAAGGCATTGCCAACTACAACGATCCCAAACTGGCCCACTATCTGTTACACCATTTTAATGAAATCTGGGAACACAGTCAGGTGCCGACCGATGCCCGGCGGCTCTATTTGTAAAATCATCTCACCGCAGAGGCATTTATGCCCGTTGTTGGGGTACAGAGAACGCAAAGTGAATAATTTTTTATATGTGATAAAAAAATTCACGCTGATTCCATTGTTGTTGCCGGGGCTGTTTGTCAGTCCAGCGGTGTTTTCTGACACGATGGAACTTGAAGTGATCGATCTGCGACATCGCTCCGCCGAAGAGGTAGTCCCCATAGTCAAACCGTTTGTAATCAATGGCGGCAGTGTGACCGGCAGGGATTACAAGCTGATCATTCGTTCTACTCCGCAAAATCTTGAAGAAATTCGCCAGCTGCTGGGCAAGGTGGACACCGCACTGCGGGAACTGACCGTATACGTCTCCACGGATTACGAAGCCATCAAAGCCGAGCAGTCGATCGCGGCCCGGGGCCGGATCGGTAACGATTCCATCGGAATGCGCGGCGAAGCGCCGCATCAGGATAAAGAGTCGATTGTCACCGAAGGCGGCCGGCAAATCGAGGGCGGCGCCCGCGGCGGTGTGGGAATGTCCGGTACCCGAAGCCGCTCGACGGCACCGTCCGCGCAGACCATCCGGGTTCAGGAGGGGCAATGGGCCACTATCCATACCGGTCAGACCAGGCCGATCCGCGAACAGATCACCAACCCCGATGGTACCGTCACCCACACAACCCGTTATCAAAACGTCACCAGCGGTTTCCAGATCCGACCCCAACTCAACGGCGAGCAGGTGCAACTGTTTATTCGACCGCAGCGGGCATCCGTGAGCAATTCCGGCAAGGGACAAATCAATGTCGGTGGTCTGGAGACGACGGTAAGTACCCGTCTCGGTGAATGGGTTGATCTGGGCGGCACGGTCGAAAGCCGGCAAAGCCGTCAGCGTGGTATCACCCATTCCACCCGGCATGACAGCGAACAGCGCCAGCGCGTCTTTGTTAAAATCGAGCTCCAGCCGTAATCCCCGAGGTCGTTGTGAGTCAGAATTATTCTATCGCCTATTCCCTTTTTCCGGTTTCACCGGAAGCCCATCTGTTTCGCGTTCGCTGCTGTATCGAACAACCGGATCCGGATGGCCAGCGTCTGAGCATGGCGAACTGGATTCCCGGCAGTTACATGATCCGTGATTTTGCCAGAAATGTTGTCTGGCTCAACGCAACCGATGGTAAACAGGCCCCGGTGACGGTGGAAAAGCTGGACAAGGCGAGCTGGCAGGCAGCTCCCTGCGAGGGTCCCCTGTATATAGAATACGAAGTCTATGCCTGGGATCTGTCGGTGCGCGGCGCACATCTGGATACCGGCCACGGCTATTTCAACGGTACCAGTGTCTTTGTGGCCGTTGACGGTCAGCGCGATCGTCCCTGCCGGATTGATATTGCGCCGCCGGCGGGTGACGCCTATGCAAACTGGCGAATCGCCACCACCCTGCCGCGCCTGGATGCCGGGCTGTACCGCTTCGGCAGCTATCAGGCCCGTGACTATGATGAACTGATCGATCATCCGGTGGAGATGGGCGAGTTCGATCTGGCCTCGTTCGAAGTCGCCGGCACGCCGCACGATATTGCCATCACCGGTAAACATCGCGCCGATCTGCCGCGTCTGTGCCGGGACCTGGAAAAGATCTGCACCACCCATGTGGCCATGTTTGACGAACTGCCGAAGATGGAGCGTTATCTGTTTTTGGTGATGGCGGTCGGTGAAGGCTACGGCGGACTGGAGCATCGCAGCTCCACCAGCCTGCTGTGCAGTCGTAACGATCTGCCGCTGCCCGCTCAGGAAACGATTAACGACAACTATCGCAATTTCCTCGGCCTGTGCAGTCATGAATACTTTCATCTGTGGAATATCAAACGCATCAAACCCGCGGTATTCATGCCCTACGACCTCAGCCGCGAAACCCCGACCCGCCAGTTGTGGGCCTTCGAGGGCATTACCTCCTATTACGACGAACTGGCGCTGGTGCGCAGTGGTCTAATCGGAACCGAAAGTTATTTACAACTGCTGGGCCAGACCGCGACCCGGGTCTGGCGCGGTAGCGGACGCTTCAAACAGAGCGTCGCCGAAAGCAGCTTCGATGCCTGGAGCAAGTTCTACAAGCAGGATGAAAGCGCGCCGAACAACATCGTCAGCTACTACACCAAGGGCGCCCTGATCGCCCTGGCGCTGGATCTGACCCTGCGCCAGAGCACCGATGATGCAAAGTCCCTCGATGATCTGATGCGCCGTCTCTGGCAGGACTACGGCAAACCCGGTGTCGGCGTCCCCGAAGGCGAGATCGAACGCCTGGCAGCGGAGATCGCCGATGCCGATTTGAGCGACTTTTTTGCCCGTTACGTGCATGGCACCGGGGACCCGCCCTTGCAGCGCCTGCTGGAACATGTCGGCATTGATTTTTGTCTGCGCCCCGCGCGCAATGCCGATGACAAGGGCGGCAGCGCCCCTGCGGAGACAACGGAACAACAACCTCCCGTCTGGCTCGGCGCCCGCGTGGCCAACGACAGCATCGGCGCCCGTCTTGCCCAGGTGTTTGACAACAGCCCGGCGCAAAAGGCCGGTCTGTCGGCCGGCGATGTGATCATCGCCTGCGATAACATCAAGGTGAACAAAAACAACCTGGAGACCCTGCTGGCCGATTATCCACCCGGTTCGACCGTGACAGTGCACGCCTTTCGGCGCGATGAATTGTTTGAAACCCGGCTTCAGCTGGAACCCGCCCCGGCGGATACGGTCTATTTAGCTCTCAAGGCCCGGTCAACCACCCGGCAATCACTGGCCCGTGAACGCTGGCTGGGACAAAACCGGGACAGTCAGAGCGTGAAACAGGCTGTTAACCACTAAACAATAACCCTATCCGGACCCATGCAACCGACCTACGATCCTTATCATGACCCACTCGACAATCTGGTCAAACTGACCCACATTGTCTATCTGCTGCAGGCCCTGAGCTATGTCACGGCGATCACTTACGTCATTGCGGTGATTGTCAATTACGTCAAACTGGATGACGTGCGCGGCACCTGGCTGGAATCCCATTTTCGCTGGCAGATCCGCACCTTCTGGTACAGTCTGATCGGCTTGATAGTCGGCGTCATCGGTCTGTATATCCTGATCGGTTATCTGATCCTGCTTGCCACCTTCTTCTGGGTCATTTACCGCATTGTTAAAGGCTGGTTGTATCTGTATGAAAAACGACCAGTAACCGCCCCGGCAATACCGCCCCGTGCAGGCACCTGAGCGACGCTTGTGGTATTGTGC
>JBKGZJ010000025.1:0-20521 GCA_046545635.1 Thiohalophilus sp.
GAATGATTTTGAATGCCCTTTCCGGGAAAGGGGAAACGTGAATTAACCCGGATGTCCAAGTTTCGTTTCTGTCATTTAAATATCGCCAGGCATGCTGCACCGGTTTAAATTGGTAGAGCTTCTTTAGCTTAACTAATTTTAACTCTGCGCCTCCGCGTCTCTGCGAACTCTGCGTTTATTTTGCTTTTGTTACGGAGTGCAAAAAGCCCGCGGTTGCGGGCTTTTGGTTTTAGCGGGACTGGAATTTTTTCACTTCGTCCATCGGGTCGGAGTCATCGGCGCGGGGGCGGACCATGCGACAGACCGTGCTGGTGCGGGTTTCGCATTCGGGATCATTTGCATCCTCTTCCACGTTTTTGATAACCGTCTCCGCCCAGATAGCGGCGATCCCCCACAGCGCCGCGCCCAGTGCCAGGGTCCCGAGACTGATGCCTTCGGTGGCAAGGGGGCCGCCGAAAAATGCATAAATGATGCTGATGATGCCGGCGATCCAGAATACCGTGATCGGTGCGGCGCAACAGCCGGCGCAGCCATAGCGGCAGACTGCCACCGGCGGTGCGATTAAAGCGAAAGCACTACGTTTCACCATCCCCTCCTTAAATAAATATTCGGGCAGAATATTCTGGTGATGTGTACGGTTACTGACTAGTAAGCATGAATTTTTGATCCCGGTCAAATGAATTTTGCCCCCGATGTGCAGGGGCGGCGAGCAAAAAACCACCAGCGCCCCCGCCTGCGTGGTGGCGCCTGGGCCGCGCCGCAGGTGATACCGTCTTTAGCCATGGATTGAACGGGGTTGTCCCGATAGCGGACCTGTTCCGGGATCTTGAAGGGGGGATGGAAGAAAATTTTGAATGTTGAATTAATGCGGCAGGGAAAATCCAACGCAGAGGCGCAAAGAACGCAAAGGAAAATTATTATGAGCCCCCTGCTGTACCGTACGGCATGGCTCCTTTGTGGCACCTGTCTAACAGGGGGTATCGGTAGTGCTACACCCAACCAGACCTGCAGCAGAACCTGACCAATTTATATTTATTCTCTGCGGTCCTCCGCGCCCCTCTGCGTGACGTACAGGGACGTACTAATGTCGCGGGAGGCAGGAAGCCGGAAGCGACCCTCTGCGTTCGTCTCTTTTTTCGAAAAAAGATTCAGCTTTTGAGAGCGTCGGGCACATGAGGGCGGATTTTTTGCAGCATGGCCTTGAACAGGCGCGGGTTGGCGGTGACGATGTTGCCGTTTTTCATATGGTTGGCATTGCCGCTGAAGTCGCTGACCAGGCCGCCGGCCTCTTCGATCAGCAGCACCCCGGCAGCCATGTCCCAGCTGTTGAGTCCGAATTCCCAGAAGCCGTCGAGGCGGCCGGCGGCCACGTAGGCCAGATCCAGCGCTGCCGAGCCGGCACGCCGGATCCCGGCGCTGCCGGGGAGCAGGGCCTGCATCATCTGCAGATAGGCGTCCATACAGGGCATATGCTCGTCGCGGAAGGGGATCCCGGTGCCCAGCAGGGCGCCTTCCAGGGTGCGACGGGGCGTGACCCGGATGCGTTTGCCGTTGAGCTGGGCGCCTTCGCCCCGGCTGGCGGTGAACAGCTCCTCGCGCAGGGGATCGTAGACCACTGCCTGCTCCAGCCGGTTTTTGTGGCGCAGGGCGATGGAAACGGCGTATTGCGGAAAGTTGTGCACAAAGTTGGTGGTGCCGTCGAGCGGATCGATAATCCACTCGTAGTCGTTGCCGGCATGAATGCCGCTTTCCTCGGCCAGGATGCTGTGGTCCGGATAGGCCTTGTGCAGGGTGCGGATGATCGCCTGTTCGGCGCGTCGATCCACCTCGCTGACAAAATCGTTGTCGGCTTTTTCGGTAATGGTCAGGGTATCGACCTTGTCCGCGTTACGGGCGATGATAAAACCGGCATCACGCGCCGCGCGGACCGCGATATTCAACATCGGGTGCACAAGTTTTTCCTTAATCCGGTTGCCAAAGAACAAAACGCCGGCACGGGCGCCGGACGTCAAGGTGCGCTATTGTAGCAGGCTGGAATCAAACTGACAGGATGATTTGCGATGTCGGCAACGCAGGACGATACGCTCAACGCCCGCCTGTCGCGGGTGCGGGTGGTGCTGGTCAACACCAGCCATCCGGGCAACATCGGCGCCGTGGCCCGGGCGATGAAAAACATGGGCCTGACCCAACTGGTGCTGGTCAACCCGGCCGAATTCCCCAGCGGCGAGGCCCGGGCGCGGGCCTCGGGGGCGACCGATATTCTGGAACAGGCGCAGGTGGTGACCTCGATGGAGGAAGCCGTGGCGGGTTGTGCCGTAGTGCTGGGTGCCAGTGCCCGGCTGCGCAGTATTCCCTGGCCCAGCCTGGATCCGCGGGCCGCCGCCGACAAGGTCCTGGATGTGGTCGGCTCGGCGAATGCCGCGCTGGTGTTCGGGCGCGAGAATAACGGCCTGAGCAATGACGAGCTGGATCGCTGCAATTACCTGGTGCATATCCCGGCGAATCCGGATTACAGCTCGCTGAACATCGCCGCCGCTGCGCAGGTGCTGGTATACGAACTGCGCATGAGTCTGCTGGAACAGACGGGGCGGCGGGATAACCGCTTCCACAGCGATCAACCGCGGGCCACGGCCGACGAACTGGAGCGCCTCTACGAACATTTGCAACAGACCCTGACCGAGCTCCAGTTTCTCAAGCCCAGTGCGCCACGCCAGATCATGCGCCGCCTGCGGCGGCTGTTCGGCCGGGCCGAGCTGGATCGCATGGAAATCAATATCCTGCGCGGTATTCTGAGCGCTATCCAGTCCCGAAACCGCGGCGAAAGGACTGAAGAATCAGAGCGTTAATGGTAAAGTCAATAAAATCATCCACAGACAGAGTCGGTGTCGGTAAACAAATTATGTTCAGACGGATCAGAGAAGACGTTCAGTGCGTGTTCGAGCGGGATCCCGCCGCGCGCAATACCTTCGAGATACTGACCACCTATCCGGGCGTGCATGCGGTGGTGCTGCACCGTCTGAGCCATGCGCTGTGGAACGCTCACCTCAAATGGCTGGCGCGGGTGCTCTCCAATCTGGGTCGCTGGGTGACCGGGATCGAGATTCATCCCGGGGCGCAAATCGGCCGCCGGTTTTTTATCGATCACGGCATGGGCGTGGTGATTGGCGAGACCGCCGAAATCGGCGACGACTGCACCCTGTATCACGGCGTGACCCTGGGCGGGACGACCTGGCAGAAGGGCAAGCGCCATCCCTCCCTGGCCAACAACGTGGTCGTCGGCGCCGGCGCCAAGGTGATCGGACCGATCACTCTGGCCGAGGGGGTACGGGTTGGTTCCAACGCGGTGGTGGTCAAGGACGTCCCGGCCGGGGCGACCGTGGTCGGCATTCCGGGGCGGGTCGTGGCCAAGGCCAAACCGGGCCCGCAGGACGAGCGCCGCAAGGCCTTCGCCGCCAAAATCGGCTTCGACGCCTACGGCACCACCCAGGATATGCCCGATCCGGTTGCCAACGCCATCGATTGCATGCTGGACCACATTCATGCCATGGATCAGCAGATGGAGACTATGTGCAAGTCACTCAAGGCGCTTGGCATGGAGATCGAGGTCCCCGAGCTGCCCGATCTCGAAGTTTGCGATATCAGCGGCAAGGATCTGAAAGGTCCCGATGAGATCGGCGTCACGGAGGAACCGGGCGAACCCGAGAAGCCATGAGTATAATAGGGTAAAATCCGCCCGGAATAATCTTGACTAAAATAGTAGGGCTTGCTAGATTAACCGTAAGCTAAATCGGTAAATCCATATTTTACGAGACAGGACAGTGCAATGAGACTGACTACCAAAGGTCGCTACGCAGTTACCGCCATGCTGGATCTGGCGCTGCATTACAAAGAAGGGCCGATCACGCTGGCCGATATTTCCCAGCGCCAGGGGATCTCCCTTTCCTATCTGGAACAGCTGTTCTCCAAGCTGCGCAAGAACGGTCTGGTCGATAGCACCCGCGGACCGGGTGGCGGTTATCGCCTCAGCCGCGATGCACACGAAGTGGCCGTGGCCGACGTCATCACCGCCGTGGATGAGAAGGTCGAAACCACCCGTTGCGGCGGTCTGTCGAACTGCCAGGATGATCAGCAGTGCCTGACGCATGACTTGTGGACCGATCTGAGTTATCAGATTCACGATTTTCTCAAAGGGATCAGCCTGGGTCAGCTGGTCGAGCGCCAGGGTGTCCAGGAAGTGGCCGCCCGCCAGGAACGCCAGCAACAACAACAGGCAACCTTCCAGTCCCCGCAAGGCAAAGTCGCGGTCGAATCCTGATGCCCTGTCACCCCTTGCCTCGTTCCACGAGGCAAGGGAATGTTCCGCGGGTTCAGCGCCCCGGCGCCAGGCGGCACGCCTGCTCGCCGGGCTGACGGTTTAATCGCCTCCGTACGCCAGGAAATCGGCCTTGCTGATTGCCTGTTACCCCGCCATGGGGATAAAATTCCCTATCACCATTTGTGATATAAACCCGCGCCGTGGTGCGGGTTTGTGCTATCTTGCGAACCTGATCCCGGAGTAATTTTGCATGGCCGTTGAACGTACCCTTTCCATTATCAAGCCCGATGCCGTTGCCAAGAATGTGATTGGTGAGATCTACAGCCGTTTTGAAAAGGCGGGCCTGAAAATCATCGCCGCCCGGATGCTGCATCTGAGCAAGGAGCAGGCGGGGGAGTTCTATGCCGTGCACAAGGAGCGTCCCTTCTATGATGAACTGGTCGAGTTCATGACCTCCGGGCCGGTCATGGTACAGGTGCTCGAAGGCGACGAGGCCATCGCCAAAAACCGTGAAGTGATGGGCGCCACCAATCCGGCCGAGGCCGCGCCGGGCACCATTCGCGCCGACTTCGCCAAAACCGTGGATGAAAACGCGGTACACGGCTCCGACGCACCGGAAACCGCGAAAGCGGAGATCGCGTTTTTCTTCAAAGACGATGAAATCTGTCCGCGTACCCGTTAGGGCATCACAGGAGCATTTATCACCTTGAGCGAGCGCGATAAAGTCAATCTGCTGAATCTGGATCAGAGCGGCTTGCAGGCCTTCTTTGCCGAGCAGGGCGAAAAGGCCTTTCGCGCCACTCAGGTGATGAAATGGATTTATCAGTTCGGCGTCGACGAATTCGATGCCATGACCAATCTGGGCAAAGGGCTGCGCGAGAAGCTCGATCAGGTCGCGGAGATCCGGCCGCCCGAGGTGGTCAGCGAACAGCGCTCCGACGACGGCACCATCAAGTGGTTGCTGCGGGTCGACAACGGCAACTGCATCGAAACGGTGTTTATTCCCGAGGATCATCGCGGCACTCTTTGTGTCTCCTCGCAGGTCGGCTGCGCGCTGGACTGTACGTTCTGTTCCACCGCCCGGCAGGGCTTCAATCGCAATCTCTCCGCCGCCGAGATCATCGGTCAGTTGTGGGTGGCCAACCAGCGTCTGCACAGTATTCCGCGCCTGGAGCGCAGCATCAGTAACGTGGTGTTGATGGGCATGGGCGAACCCTTGCTCAATTTCGACAATGTGGTGCGGGCCATGAATATCATGATGGAAGACAACGCCTATGGCCTGTCCAAGCGGCGCGTGACCCTGAGCACCTCCGGCGTGATTCCGGCGCTCGATCGTCTCAGGCAGGTCAGTGATGTCAGCCTGGCCGTGTCACTGCATGCGCCGACCGATGAATTGCGCGATCAGCTGGTACCGATCAACCGCAAATATCCGATCAAGGAGCTGATCGCGGCCTGCCTGCGTTATATTGACGGCGATTCGCGACGCAAGATTACCTTTGAATACGTGATGCTGGCGGGAATTAACGACAGCGAGGCCGATGCCCGGGCGCTGATCAAGCTGCTGCGGCAGGTGCCTTCCAAGATTAACCTGATTCCGTTTAACCCGTTTCCCGGTACCGACTATCGATGCTCCGATGCGGTAACCATTAACCGGTTTCGTGATATCTTGATGGAAGCCGGGCTGATGACCGTGACCCGCAAGACCCGCGGTGATGACATCGATGCCGCTTGTGGTCAGTTGGCGGGACAGGTGCTGGACAAGACCAAACGCAAATTACGGCGGACTGCCGAACAGATGCCAATCTACAGGGTGGGAACATGAACCGATATCTGCCTTTTGTCGTGCTGATCGCCTCGACGCTGTTGCTGGGGGCCTGTACTACCAGCAGCAAACCGGATTTGTCAGACGAACGCCTGCAAGAAGCTTCTGAACTGAATGCCGAGCTGGGCGTGAAGTACATGCAACAGGGCGATAACGAACGGGCGATGGGCAAGCTGCAAAAGGCGATTAACTACAATGAGGACAATGCCCGGGCCCATCACTACCTGGGTGAACTCTATCGCCGTGTCGACAGACCCGATGAGGCCGAACAGCATTTCAAAACAGCGCTGGATATCACCCCCGAGGATCCCTCGCTGTTGAACAATTATGCCGTGCTGTTATGTGACATGGAGAAGTATGAAGCGTCCGAGCGCTATTTCGAAAAAGCACTGGATGATCCGGTTTATTCCGGCAAGGCGGGTATTTACGCCAACATGGCCGAATGCGCCGAAGGCCAGAACAATCTCAAGCAGGCGGAAGAATATTATCTCAAGGCCCTGCGGCTGGATCCCGAACTGCCCAATGCCAATCTGGGCATGGCCCGGCTGACCTTCGACATGAGCCTGTATACCCAGTCCCGCAAGTATCTGGAGCAGTTCCTGGAGCATCGCAAGCACAATGCCCAGAGCCTGTGGCTCGGTATTTTGCTGGAACGTCGAGCAGGTAACAGAAATCGGGTGGCCAACTATGCCATGTTACTCAAAGGACGGTTTCCCGATTCCGGGGAAGCCCGAAAACTGAGAAAACTGGAACGCCAGGGTAAACTGTAGGGGACGCATATGGAACGGGAGGCATTACAACAACCGGAAATGCCCCCCGCCGAACCGCGTATGTGGCCCGGCAAACGTTTGCGCGAAGCCCGTGAAGCCAGGAACCTGAGTCGCGAGCAGGTCGCTCACCAGCTGCATCAGGAGCTGAGCACCATTGAGGCCCTGGAAGAGGATGACTATGCCCGCCTGCCGGGCAAAACTTATGTCCTGGGTTACCTGCGCAGCTATGCCCGTTTACTGCAGCTGCCGGAGAACGAGATTATCGCCGCCGTCCAGATCGACCATGTCGAAACCAATGAACTGCTCCCCGAACATATCGACTATGACAAACCGATCCGCCTGACCCCGCGCCGCACCCGGCCGCTGTTTTATAGCGTGTTGATTCTGTTGATTGTTGCCGGTCTCATCGGACTGTTTTTCGGTATGCCCTCCCTGTTGCCTTTCGGTCTGGGCTAGCACGCCCGGGCGGCGCGCCCTGCCGGGCTGTGTCGTTTGTCGCCTGCACAGGCCGGCATCGGGTTTTGTCGATGCCCCTGTTTTGCCAAAATTGCACCCCGATCCCCCGCCTCATCGGCGTCTGAATCGCGTATAATGGCGGCCATTTTTCAGCGTCAGGACAAAATGGTCCGGCGCATCGAACACAGGATATCAACGTGGCAAACGCAGTCCAGGCAATCCGGGGCATGAACGACATTCTGCCGGCAGAGACGCCGCGTTGGCAGTTCGTGGAGCAGGCATTTCGTGAGCTGATGGCCGGCTACGCTTATCAGCAGATTCGCCTGCCCATTGTCGAAAAGACCGAACTGTTCAAACGCTCCATCGGCGAGGTGACCGACATCGTCGAAAAGGAGATGTACACCTTCGAGGATCGCAACGGCGACAGCCTGAGTCTGCGCCCGGAGGGGACCGCCGGTTGTGTCCGCGCCGCCATTCAGAACGGTCTGTTGAACCAGGGGGCGCAGAAGCTGTGGTACGCCGGCCCCATGTTCCGTCACGAGCGGCCGCAAAAGGGGCGCTATCGCCAGTTTTACCAGCTCGGCGTCGAGGTCTTCGGCCTGACCGGACCGGACATCGACGCCGAGTTGGTCGTGCTCACGGCCCGGCTGTGGCAGCGGCTCGGTCTGGCGCAGGATGTTCGTCTGGAGCTCAACACCCTGGGTACCAGCGAGGCGCGCCGCGCCTATCGGGCGGTACTGGTGGATTACTTCAACGCCCACCTCGATCAGCTCGATGAGGACAGTCAGCGCCGCCTGCACAGTAATCCGTTGCGTATTCTTGACAGCAAGAATCCCGATATGCAGGCACTGATCGAGGCCGCACCGCGCCTGCAGGACCACCTTGACGACGAGTCGGCCGCGCACTTTGCCCGTTTGCGGGAACTGTTGGAAGCGGTCGGTATCCAATATCGGATTAACCCGCGACTGGTGCGCGGCCTCGATTATTACACCAAAACCGTGTTTGAATGGGTCACCGACAGGCTCGGCGCCCAGGGCACTGTCTGTGCCGGCGGCCGTTTCGACGGCCTGGTCGAGCAGCTGGGCGGCAAGCCCGCCCCGGCGATGGGCTTTGCCCTGGGGATGGAGCGGCTGGTGGCACTGCTCGATGAGCGGCCGTTCGACGAAACGCCCTATCGCCCGCACACTTATCTGCTGCTGGCCGGGGAGCAGGCTGAAACCACGGGGCTGCAACTGGCCGAGCAGCTGCGTGACCGTTTGCCGGCATTGCGTCTGCAGGTCCACTGCGGCGGCGGCAGCATCAAGAGCCAGATGAAAAAAGCGGATCGCAGCGGCGCCGCTTACGCCTTGATCCTGGGTGAACAGGAGCTTGCCGAACAGCGGGTGACGGTGAAGGACTTGCGCGGCGACACGCCGCAGCAACAGGTCACGCAGGACGAACTCGACGGCTTTTTGGCCCGTGAATTTGCTCTGGGTCGGGATTGAGCGTGGACATCTGAGCGGATTCGGGGCCACCACGCACTTAATTAAAAAGACTGGATAAAATGATGGCACAGTTTGAGCGTAGTGAAGAAGAGACCATCCAGGCGATCAAGGACTGGTGGAAAGAAAACGGGCGCGCCGTGATTGCCGGCGTGGTGCTGGGGATCGGCGGAATCGTGGGGGTTCGTTACTGGTTTGATCACCAGCAGCAGACCCGGCACCAGGCCTCCGAGGCCTACAGCAATGTCCAGATGGCATTGCAATCCGGTAATCGTGAACTGGCCGGCAAGGCGGTCGATGCCCTGATGGAAGAATACGACACCACGGCGTACGCCGTACTGGGTGCGCTGGCTATGGGCCGGCTGGAGCTGGAAGCCGGCCGGCCCGAGGCAGCCGGGCGCTACCTGCGCTGGGCGCTGGACAACAGCGACGGAGAGTACCGGCATCTGGCCCGCCAGCGTCTGGCGCGCCTGCTGCTGGCCGAAGAGCAGCCCGAACAGGCGGCCGAACTGCTCGAGGGGGTGGATGAGGCCGGTTACGGATCGATCTATGCCGAAATCCGCGGCGACATTGCCCAGGCACAGGAACAGCCGGGCGAGGCGCGTAGCCACTATCAGCGGGCGCTGCTGGGCGCCGAAAATGCCCTGCGTCGTCAAATGCTGGAGATGAAACTGGCCGAGTTGGCGGCGGTGGCCGTGGCGCCGGAGAGTGAGGTCATGCCGTGAGATATCTGGGATTACTGAGTCTGGTGTTGCTGCTCGGCGCTTGCGGTTCTTCGCCCAATCTGCAGCCCCCCCGGGAGCTGGAACCGATTGACAAGCCCTTGCGGATCGATACTGTGTGGTCGGGCCAGGCCGGCCGGGGTGCCGGAGAGCAGTATCTGCAATTGCCGGTGCGCCATCATGAGGATACGGCTTACGCAGCGGATTATCAGGGCCATGTGAAAGCCTTCGCTATCGACAGCGGCAAGGTCCACTGGGAGCGGCAGACCGGTTTGCAACTGGCCACCGGCGCCACCTATCACGACGGCCGGCTCTATTTCGGTACCCGGGAGGGCGAAGTGGTGGCTATGTCGGCCGAGGACGGGCGCGAACTGTGGCGCAGTGAACTCTCCAGTGAGGTGATTGCCCGCCCGGCGGTGGCTGATGATATCCTGGTCGCAAGAACTCATGACGGCAAACTGTTTGCGCTGGAGACGGCCGATGGCGAGCGTCGCTGGGTGTATGATCGCAGTGTCCCGGACCTGTCCCTGCGCGGCAACAGCGCCCCGATCATTGTCAATGATCTGGTCATTGCCGGCTTCGATAACGGCCGCCTGGCAGCACTGGTGCTCAACAACGGTTCGGTCTTCTGGGAGACCGCGATCAGTCATCCCACAGGCAAGACCGAGCTGGAACGGATGATCGATATCGATGCCGATCCGATCGTGGTCGATGATGTGGTCTATGCCGTGACCTATCAGGGGCGGCTGGCCGCAGTGGATATCCGTTCCGGGGATATCCGGTGGGCTCGCGATATGTCCTCCTATACCGGTATGGTGGCGGATGATTACCGGATATATCTCAGTGACAGCGAAGGTCAGGTTCTGGCATTGAATCGGCGCAACGGCGCCACCTTGTGGCGACAGGACAAGCTGTTGCGGCGTGATTTGACCCGGCCGCAACTCGACGGTCCCTATCTGGTGGTGGCTGATTACGACGGTTATCTGCACTGGCTGTTGCGCGAGAGCGGCCGGTTGAAGGGCCGGGCCCGGATCAATGCCAACTCCTATCTGTTTACCGATGAGTATGACGGCTACGAGCTGGCCTTTCGCAAAGAAAATAACGTGCTTGTCCCCCCACTGGTCACGAAGGAACGGATCATAGCGGTGGATCGCCACGGTTCGCTGGATGCGTTTCGGCGCATCGACTAACCGGCCTTTTTCGAGCCAATGCGAGCAGCCTGATCAGGATATCCCATGCAACCGGTCATCGCCCTTGTGGGGCGCCCCAATGTCGGCAAATCGACTCTGTTCAACAGGCTGACGCGCTCGCGTGATGCGCTGGTGGCGGATCAGCCGGGCCTGACCCGGGATCGGCAGTTCGGCGAGGGCAAGCTGGGTGACAGGCCCTATATCGTGGTGGACACCGGCGGACTCAGCGGCGAGGACGCGGATCTCGACAGCCTGATGGCCAGCCAGGCCTGGCTGGCGGTGGAACAGGCCGATATCGTGCTGTTTATGGTCGATGCCCGGGCCGGTCTGTTGGCGGATGATTACACCATCGCCGAGCGCCTGCGCCAGAGCGGCAAGACCCTGTTTCTGGTAGTCAACAAGGTCGACGGCGCGGAGGCCGCGCTGGCCACCGCCGAGTTCCATGCCCTGGGACTGGGGGAACCCCACGCCATCGCCGCCAGTCAGGGACGGGGAATCAGGCCGCTGATGGAGCAGGTTCTGGCCTCCCTGCCGGATGCCGACGAGTCGGCGCAGGAGGCGCCGCCAGGCATCAAGGTGGCGATCATCGGCCGGCCCAATGTCGGCAAATCGACCCTGGTCAACCGGATCCTCGGGGAAGAGCGGGTGCTGGCCTATGATATGCCGGGCACCACCCGCGACAGTATCTACCTGCCTTTCGAGCGTGATGATCAACATTATGTGTTGATCGACACCGCCGGCGTGCGGCGCCGCAGCCGGATCCACGAGGCTATCGAAAAATTCAGTGTCATCAAGACGCTACAGGCGGTCAAGGATGCGCATGTGGTGCTGATGTTGCTGGATGCCCAGCAGGGGATCAGTGATCAGGATGCCAGCCTGCTCGGCTTTGTGCTGGAGAGCGGGCGGGCGCTGGTGCTGGCGGTGAATAAATGGGACGGCCTGGAGAAAGATCAGCGCGACTGGATACGCCGGGAGATCGACGCCAGGCTGCCGTTTCTGAGCTTCGCCGAGGTCCATTTCATCTCTGCCCTGCATGGGACCAACGTCGGCCATCTGTTCGCCTCGATCGTCACCGCCTATGAATCCGCCACCCAGACGCTCTCCACAGCCAGGTTGACCCGCCTGTTGCAGGATCTGGTCGAGGCTCATCCGCCGCCGCTGGTCCGCGGCCGCCGGATCAAATTGCGCTTCGCGCATCAGGGCGGGCAGAATCCCCCGGTAATCATCATTCATGGTAACCAGACTGCATCGGTGCCGGACAGCTATCGGCGCTACCTGATCAACGGGTTTCAGAAGCATCTCGGCCTGGAAGGCACGCCGGTGCAGGTGGAGTTTCGCAGTGGTGAGAATCCGTTCGCCGGCAAGAAGAACAAGCTGACCGCCCGCCAGGTACAAAAGCGCCAGCGCCTGCGGCGTTTTGTCAGCAAACGCGGCAAGTAACTCCCCACCGATCTTGGTGACAATCTGGTGGAACCGTAAGTCAGTGGTTTGCCGTGTTCGCGCGGATAGTGGTTTGATTCTGACCACTGTTTCGCTACAATAGCGCGCTTTTTTCGCGGGCACCTGTAGCGATAGCGAAGACGCCAATAGCGGCGACCCGGTCCCCTGTTATTTCGGACTGGTGGACGACTCCGCGCGTTTCGATACCGAAGATGACGACATCGGCACCTTCCGCCCGGGTTATTACGAGACGGATGTGAATGCCGCGTCGTTTGGGTTGAACGAGGGAGTCAGGGTCCTTCGGTTCGGTCGGCTTTACCATCGACTGGAACGATATGGTGGCCTGCAGCGAATACATCGTTCGCGATACCGAGGACAGCGCCACCATGCAGTCTGCTATCAGGCCGCTAACCTGATAGCGTAACGGTATCTAAAATACAGGGCTCGGGAACGAGTGACGAGTAAAATACCTTGTGAACCGATGGCTTGCAGGAGCGCCTTTGGCTCGATAGGGCGTGCCGCGCAGTCAGGTTTATCGCGGCGCAGCCGCTCGTGGTTCGGGTTTGGATCTTCCTCGTCACTCGTACCTCGTCCCTCGTCCCTTTTCCATGACAGATACCGCTGTTCCGCTTGCCTGTATTGATATACGAAACGTTCGTTCAGTCTTCGAGCTGGCTCATAAAGAGTTTGGGGTCGACCTTGAACTGGTTGAGGAAGACCGCCCAGTGCAGGTGGGGGCCGCTGACCCGGCCGGTCATGCCGACTTCGCCCAGTTGCTGGCTCTGGTTGATGTGCTGGCCCTCTTCGACATCGATGCTGTCCAGATGGCAATACATGGTGACCAGGCCCTGGCCGTGGTCGATAAACACGGTGTTGCCGGTAAAAAAGTAGTCGCCGGTGCGGATGACTGTTCCCGAAGCGGGAGCAATAATCGGTGTCCCCACGGGTGCGGCGATATCCAGCCCGGTATGGCGGCGAATGCGATCCTGGTTGTTGTAGATCCGCTTGAGTCCGAAGGGGCTGCTGAAGCGGCCCTCTACCGGCGTGATAAAGCTGGCGTCCACGTCGTCACGCTCGCTCCAGCTGTGAATCGCCGCGGTGATCTGCTTCTTTTCCCGGTAATGGCGCTGGAGATCTTCCTCACTGAGGGAGACCTTGCTTTCGTCACTAATGGTGATATGGGTGGTTTTGTAATCCTTGTCTACCACGCGAAATTCCTTGTGGTATTCGTTTCGACCGTTGTCAACCTTGAGACGATGGATACCGGCTTTGGCGGACAGGGGAATTCCGACGACGGCTTCCCAGTGCGTGTTATTGGCGCGCACCATCACTTTCTTCTTCTGATAGGTGGCGCCGGGTCTGGCTTTATCAATCTCGTTCAGCGTAATGACGGCAACGCCACCGGGGATGGCCTGATGACGGGGCATCACCTTGGCGGACAACGCGGCGCTGTAAAACAGTACGGCGACAGTGAGTGTCGGTAACAAAAGACTGGTTTTATTCATCTTCGATCCCATCGATTACGGCAGTAAAACGACCCCGGTGCAGGCGTGCCCGGATACGACTGTGTAATGTGATTTGCTTCACATCGGTAATGATTCTGTCCCCGGCTTCGGTACTGACAATAGCATATCCGCGACTCAGGGTGGCCAGCGGACTGACGGTTTCCAGTGCCCGGGCCAGATATTGCAGGCGCTGTCCGCTGTCGTCCAACTGGTGACGCATGACGCGCCCAAGTCGACTCGTCAGGTGCTGGCGCCGGGCCTCAAAGTGACGCAGATTGTGCCGGGGATTGTGTTGTTGCAGTCGTTCGCGCACGGTGTTGAGCCGGGAGGCGCGCTCGCGCAATTGATAACGCCAGGCGTTGTTGCGCCGGATCTCCAGTTCATCCAGCCGCTGGGCGACCGATTGCAGATAGCGCTGTGGATGGGGCAGTTGCCGCCCCAGCCAGGCCAGTTGTTGTTCCCGCTGACGCAGCTGCTGCTGCATGATGCGGGTCAGGCGTTGCATCAGTTGCGAAAAGCTCTGTTGCCATTCGAGCCGGCTGGGGCTGACCAGTTCCGCGGCGGCGGTGGGAGTGGGGGCGCGGACATCGGCGACAAAATCGACGATGGTGATGTCCGTTTCATGACCCACGCCGCTGACTACCGGAATCGGACAGTCATGGAGGGCGCGGGCAACCCGCTCCTCATTGAAGGGCCACAGATCCTCCAGCGAACCACCGCCGCGAGCCAGAATCAGCACATCGCACTCGGCGCGCCGGGAGGCGGTTTGCAGGGCCCCGACAATGGCCGGGGCGGCGTTCTCGCCCTGCACCGGCACCGGATAGACCACCACGGGCAGGCTTGGGAAACGCCGCCGCAAGGTGGTCACAATATCGCGGATCGCCGCGCCGCCGGGGGAGGTGATTACCCCGACGCGTTGCGGGAAACGGGGCAGCGGCCGTTTATGCCCGGGGGCAAACAGCCCGGCCGCCTCCAGTTTGGCCTTGAGTTCGTCAAAGGCGCGGCGCAGGGCGCCGTCGCCGGCCTCTTCCATATGTTCGACAATCAGCTGGTAGTCGCCGCGAGCCTCGTACAGGCTGACCCGGGCGCGGACCATCACCTGCAGGCCGTTTTCCGGTCGGAATTTGAGCAGCAGATTGCGGTTGCGGAACATGGCGCAACGGACCTGGGCGGCTTCGTCCTTGAGGGAAAAATAGAGGTGGCCGGAGGCCGGCCGCGCCAGGTTGGAAAGCTCGCCCTCCAGCCAGATGGCCGGGAAGCCGGTCTCCAGCAGGGTGCGGATCTCGCGATTGAGTCGCGAGACGCTGTAAATGTCGCGTCGTCCGTCGGTCATGTGGGGAGGATACCGTAACCGCGCGGATTTGTGTCACTTGCCACGAAGTCGGGCGGGGACTTCAGCAGGCGGGCAATAAAAAAGGCCGGGGATATCCCGGCCTTTTTTGACTCCGTTATCGCGCGGGATTTACAAACGCGGACCGGAATCCTTCTGCTCGTTATGCTGGCTCTGAGCAAGTTCGCCTTGCTTCCTGGCTTCGTTGGCCAGATCCACCGCTTTGTCATATTCCCCTTCTTTGGCGGCTTTTTCGGCGGCCTTGATCATCTTGCCGGAATCGCGCCAGGCATAGTTGAGCTGTTTGGCTTTGTTCAGTTCGCTTTTCGCGGCACTGATGGCATTGTTGGCTTGCTGTTCAGTCATGCTTGGACCGGTTGCACATGCGGCCAGAGTCAGGGCTGCAGTCATTGCCAAAATCACAATCTTCTTCATGGGCTCCTCCGATGGAATCACTTGTTATGAGTTTATCAGGGTTTGTTATTTACGATCCTTGCCGGACCTTGATTGTTATTCAGATTTGGCCGGAGCGAAAATGCCACCAAGCCGTACTTGAAACCCATTATGCGGGGTCGGAATCCAGATGGCAACCGCTGATTTTTGCTAAAATCCGTCCACGGGCCGATTTACCGGTCCCGCAAAAATCTTTATAATTCGGTGATTTACCGTAACCGGGACCCCACAATGCTGCGAATTGCTCAAGAAGCCCTCACATTCGATGATGTCCTGCTCCTGCCGGCCCATTCCAATGTACTGCCCAGAGAGGTTCAGCTGAAGACCCGCCTGACGCGGGAAATCGAGCTGAATATTCCCCTGGTGGCGGCGGCCATGGATACCGTGACCGAGGCCCGACTGGCCATTGCCATGGCCCAGGAAGGCGGCATCGGGATGGTCCACAAGAACATGGATGCCCGGACCCAGGCCGAGCAGGTGCGCCTGGTCAAGAAATTCGAAAGTGGCGTGATCAAGGATCCGACCACGGTTACGCCCGAGACCAGCATTCGCGACGTGCTGGCCCTGACCCGGGCGCAGAACATCTCCGGCGTGCCGGTGGTCAAGGGCGGTGAGCTGGTGGGGATAGTCACCAGCCGCGATTTGCGCTTTGAAACCCACCACGATTCCCCGGTCTCCAGCATCATGACGCCCAAGGAGAGCCTGGTGACGGTCAGGGAGGGTGCCGCCCGGAACGAGATTCTGAATTTGCTGCACGAACACCGTATCGAGAAGGTGCTGGTGGTAAACGACAACTTCGAGCTGCGCGGTCTGGTGACGGTCAAGGATATCCAGAAGGCGAGCGAATACCCTACTGCCTGCAAGGATAAATATGGCCAGCTGCGCGTCGGCGCGGCGGTGGGCGTCGGCGAAGGCACCGAGGAGCGGATCGAGGCGCTGGTCGAGGCCGGCGTGGATGTGATCGTGGTGGATACCGCCCACGGTCACTCCCAGGGAGTGCTGGATCGGGTCGCCTGGACCAAGAAACATTTCCCGCAAGTCCAGGTGATCGGGGGCAACATCGCCACCGGCGCGGCGGCCCTGGCGCTGGTCGACGCCGGTGCTGACGGGGTCAAGGTCGGGATCGGACCGGGCTCGATCTGCACCACCCGGATTGTGGCCGGGGTGGGGGTGCCGCAGATCACCGCCGTCGCCAACGTGGCCGAAGCGCTGGAGGGGACCGGTGTGCCGCTGATCGCCGATGGCGGGATCCGCTATTCGGGCGATATCGCCAAGGCGCTGGTGGCCGGCGCCTATTGCGTGATGCTCGGTTCCATGTTCGCCGGCACCGAAGAGTCGCCCGGTGAAGTCGAGTTGTTTCAGGGACGCTCCTACAAATCCTATCGCGGCATGGGCTCGCTCGGAGCCATGGGTTCCCAGCACGGCTCCTCGGATCGCTATTTCCAGGAAGGCGGTGAGGCCGAGAAGCTGGTTCCCGAAGGGATCGAGGGGCGGGTCCCGTTCAAAGGCCCCCTGAGCCCGGTGATTCACCAGTTACTGGGCGGCATCCGTGCCAGCATGGGCTATACCGGTTGTCGCAGCATCGATGAAATGCGGACCCGTCCCGAATTTGTCCGGGTGACCGGCGCCGGGATGCGGGAAAGCCACGTTCATGACGTTCAAATAACCAAAGAATCCCCCAATTACCGCGTCTAATCCCGCGCTTATCGCGAGTCAAGCCCGGTATGCCGGACCGTTCACCTGAACGTCCGGCGTCATCTGTCCCTCGTGTGTTCCTGACTATCAAACCCCGGCCTTTGATGCCGCCGTCCGTATCAAAACGTATCGTTGCCTGTCGCTTTATGAATCAAGCTCTTTCCTGTTATCCATGCCGGATTTTTTGTAGACTCGAATGGAATATACATAATCATCCAGCGAGCCTCGCCCGCCTTCAAGACTGAAAGTCGAAAACCATGTTTAACCTTGTGACACCAATGCATGATGCCCGGCACCTGATTGACCAGGTGGTACAGCGGGCTCGCGATAAGTTTCCCGCCCAGGAGCACGAGAATATCGAGGCCTTTATCCGGCAGTATTTTGCGGGTGTCGCCATGGAGGACCTGACGGAGCGCCGGTCGGAGGATCTGTACGGCGCGGTGATTTCCCACTGGAATTTTGCCCAGCGGCGTGATCTGCAGCAACCTCTTGTCAGGGTACAAAACCCCAATATTGAAGATCATGGCTGGCAGTCTACCCATACGGTAGTTGAGCTGATCCAGCGGGATATGCCGTTTCTGGTGGACTCGGTTCGGATGGCGTTGAACCGGCATGGTTTGACGGTTCATCTCATCATTCATCCGGTTATGCGCATCGAACGTACAAAAGACGGGCAATTGCGCAGGATCTTCGATACATCTCAAATTACGGATGAGAGCTCCAATGAAGCCTTGATGCATTTTGAGGTGGATCGCCAGAGTGATCCGGCACTGCTGGAGGAGCTGCATGACGATGTTGTCCGGGTGCTGGAGGATATAGATGCCTGCGTAAGAGACTGGCAACCGATGCGTGAGCGATTACGGACAATCGTGGAAGAGACAAAGCAAAATCCGCCACCAGAGGAGGCGGAACAACTTGAGGAAGATCTGGCGTTTTTGCAATGGCTGGATCAGGACCATTTCACCTTTATCGGATATCGGGAGTATCGGCTCGAACGCCGCGAGGGCGAGGACGCCCTTAAAATTGTGGGTGAAAGCGGGCTGGGTGTTTTGAGTGGAACGGCGGAGAATGCTTATTCACGCAGTTTTGAACAACTGCACCCGAAAGCCAAACAAAAAGCCCATGATCCGGCGCTGTTGATTCTGACCAAAAGCAATTCCCGGGCGACAATACACCGACCCGGCTACCTGGATTATGTGGGTGTCAAGCGATTTGATGCCGATGGAAAGGTCATCGGCGAGTGGCGTTTTCTCGGCCTGTATACTTCCGCGGCCTATATCCGTCGGGCCACGGATATCCCGTTATTACGGCGCAAAGTACAGAATGTGATGCGTCGTTCCGGGTTTCGCCCGCACAGTCACTCGCAAAAGACACTGTTGAATATCGTCGAGACACTGCCGCGCGATGAATTGTTTCAATGTACGGATGATGAGCTGTATGAAATGGCGCGCAGCATCCTGCAGTTGCAGGAACGCCAGCGTGTGCGGGTGATTATACGTCCAGATGCCTATGGTCGATTTATATCCTGCCTTATTTATATGCCGCGGGACCGTTTCAGTACCGAAATACGAAAAGAGGTTCAGGCAATTCTCTGTAGTTTGTTTAATGCCACAGAAATGGATTTTTCTGTTTGGTTGACCGAATCAGTGCTGGCCAGGTTGCATTTGATTCTGCATCTGCCGCCGGGTGAGTTACCGCAGTATGATATTGCAGAGATAGAAAAACAGATAGCCGGCACCATTCGCAGCTGGAAGGACGAGCTGCATACGGCACTGTTGCAGGAATATGGCGAGGAAGAGGCTAACCGGCTGTTACAGTATTATATAGATGCGTTTCCGGCTTCCTATCAGGGCGACTATCCGGCGGATATTGCAGCGATTGATATTCGTACACTTGAGATGCTTTATGATGAGATCGACCTGGGGATGGCGCTGTATCATCCGGTTGAAGCACCGCCGGATAAGATTCGGTTCAAACTGTTTCATAATGAAGAACCGTTGTCCCTGTCATTATTATTGCCCATTCTGGAGAATATGGGGCTGAAGGTGATTGATGAACGACCGCATCGCCTTCGGCCCGCAGGTCGTTCCAAGGTCTGGTTACATGATGTCGGGATGGTATACACCTCCAGTGGACAGCTGGATATCGAGCAGGTAAAAGAGATATTCCAGGATGCGTTTGTGCGCATCTGGTACGGCGATATAGAAAATGATGGTCTGAATGCGCTGGTAATGCGCGCCAGAATGAGCTGGCGTGAAGTGGTCATTATTCGCAGCTGCGTCAAGTACCTGAAGCAGACAGGCTTTCCTTTCAGTCAGGCCTATATGGAACGGGCGCTTGTCCAGCATCCGCAAATCGCCAGAATGCTCGTGGATCTTTTCCTGGTCCGATTCGATCCGGCGGGCCAAGTGGAAGCTGCTGATCGAAGTGAACGGGTTTGTGACTCAATCAAACGTTCGCTGGATGATGTTCCCACTCTGGATGAGGATCGTATTCTGCGGCGCCTGTTTGTCGTCATTCAGGCAATGTTGCGAACCAATTATTTTCAGACTATTGAGCGGGGCGCACCCAAACCCTATCTCTCTTTCAAGCTTAACCCCTTGCAGATTCCCGATCTGCCCAGCCCCAGGCCGCAATACGAGATATTTGTCTATTCACCACAGGTGGAAGGTGTGCATCTGCGCGGCGGGAAGGTGGCCCGGGGCGGTATCCGCTGGTCTGATCGGCAGGAAGACTTCCGTACTGAAGTGTCTGGCCTGATGAAGGCCCAGATGGTCAAGAACGCAGTTATCGTGCCGGTTGGCGCCAAGGGCGGTTTTATAGTCAAGAAGAGCCTGCGCGAGCTGGATCGCGAAGCGGTCAATCGGCAGGTTGTGAGTTGTTATAAAACCTTTATCCGCGGATTACTGGATCTTACCGACAATCTTGTGCAGGACAAGGTCGTGCCGCCGCCACAGGTGGTTACTTATGACGAGCCCGATCCTTATCTGGTTGTCGCTGCCGACAAGGGCACGGCTACCTTTTCCGATACAGCCAATGCCCTGGCCCGTGAGTACGGCTTCTGGCTGGATGATGCTTTCGCTTCCGGTGGATCCAGTGGTTATGACCATAAAGAAATGGGTATTACCGCACGGGGTGTCTGGGAATCGGTCAAGCGTCATTTCCGGGAAAATGGCAAGGACATCCAAAACGAAGATTTCACAGTGGCCGGAGTCGGTGACATGTCCGGTGATGTTTTCGGCAACGGAATGTTGTTGTCACGTCATATACGCCTTTTGGCGGCGTTCAATCATCGCGAGATATTTCTGGACCCCGATCCGGATCTGGCTGAAAGTTACAATG
>JBKGZJ010000026.1:0-20148 GCA_046545635.1 Thiohalophilus sp.
CGGCGTTGGTCCAGGCTGGTCGCCTTGAGGATATAGGTGGCAATCTCCTCGATGGATTTGCTGGTCACATCCAGGTAACCGATACGATTATGACGAAACAGCGCCTCGACCTGGCGCACTTCGTACTGGCACTGATGCAGGGCGGCGTAGCGGCTGTCGGGGCTGCGTTCCTGGCGGATCTGCTGCAGACGCTCGGGCTGGATGGTCAGACCGAACAGTTTGTCGCGCCAGGGCCGGAGATCGCCGGGCAGCTGGCTGTTTTCCAGCTCCTCGTCCACCAGCGGGTAATTGGCGACAAACACGCCGTAATGGATCGCCAGAAACACACTGGTCGGGGTCTTGCCGCTGCGCGAGACACCCACCAGGATCAGATCCGCGCGCTCGTACTGGCGAATACTCCCGCCATCGTCATTTTGCAGGGCGAAATTGACCGCATCCATGCGGTGACGGTAGTGCTCCTGGGTGACCACCCCGTGGGTATGGCCCACCGAGGCCACCCGCCGGGAGCCCAGCTCCTCTTCCAGCGGCGACAGGAACGAGTCCATGAAATCGATGAACAGGCCTTCGCTGGAAGCGACGATTTCATGGATACCGGAGACCACCAGGGTGCTGAAGATGATCGGGCGCAGCCCATTTTCCCGATGAGCCGCGTTGATCCGGTCCCGCGCCTCGCGGGCTTTCTCCTCGCTGTCGATGAAACGCAGCGTCCGGTAATCAAATGACTGTCCCGCGAACTGGGTCAGCAGGCTGTGGCCGAGGGTCTCCGCCGTGATGGCGGTACTGTCGGAGACAAAAAACACCACGCGTTTACCGGTCATGATTCCTTCACCCAATTTATCGTATGGAGAGTTGAAAAGCAGGCAACCCTGCCTGTAACCTGCCTGATAACCGGTTACACTCTGCTATGAATCATCCTGACAAGCAAGGGGCAACAACGTGGCACAACATCTGATCTGGTTCGATGAACTGCGGCTCGACGATGTTCCCCGGGTCGGCGGCAAGAACGCCTCGCTGGGCGAAATGATTCACCAACTGAGCGATGCCGGCGTCCGGGTGCCGGGCGGTTTCGCCACCACGGCCGATGCGTTTCGCGAATTCCTGGAATACGAGGGGCTGGCCGATCGCATCTACACGGAACTGGACCAGCTGGATATCAACGACGTGGTGGCACTGGCCAGAAGCGGCGAACGCATCCGCCAGTGGATCATCGACACCCCCTTCCCGCCCGAACTGGAACAGCAACTGCATGAGGCGATCAGCAAACTGCAGCAGGAGCATGGCGAGGAAGTCTCGTTTGCAGTGCGCTCCTCCGCCACCGCCGAAGATCTGCCCGAAGCCTCTTTCGCCGGCCAGCAGGAGACCTATCTGAACATCAAGGGCGAAGCCAACCTGATGGATGCCATCCGCCATGTGTTCGCCTCGCTGTTCAACGACCGCGCCATCACCTACCGGGTGCATAACAAGTTTGACCACCGCGACGTGGCGCTGTCCGCCGGCGTGCAGCGCATGATTCGCAGCGACATCGGCGCCAGCGGCGTCATCTTCACCATCGATACCGAATCGGGTTTCGAGGATGTGGTCTTTATCACCGCCGCTTACGGTCTGGGCGAGACCGTGGTCCAGGGGCAGGTCAACCCGGATGAGTTCTATGTTTTCAAGCCGATGCTGGAAAAAGACAAACAGGCCGTGATTCGCCGCAACCTCGGGCAGAAGGCGATCCGCATGGTGTATGGCAACGACACCGGCCATGCCGGCTCCACCCGCACCGAAGAAGTCCCGCTGGAACTGCAACGCCAGTTCAGCATCAACGACGAGGAAGCCATGGAACTGGCGCGTCAGGCCGTGACCATCGAAAAGCATTACGGCCGGCATATGGATATCGAATGGGCCCGGGACGGCCTCGACGGCAAGCTGTATATCGTCCAGGCCCGCCCGGAGACGGTCAAAAGCCGCAGCGATCGCAACGTGCTGGAGCGCTATGAAATGCAGGAGTACGGCAAGGTGCTGTCCACCGGGCGCAGCATCGGCCAGCGCATCGGCAGCGGCGTGGCCCGCACCATCATGAACATCAAGGAAATGGACCGGCTGCAACAGGGCGATGTCCTGATTACCGACATGACCGACCCCGACTGGGAACCGGTGATGAAACGCGCCTCGGCCATCGTCACCAACCGCGGCGGTCGCACCTGCCATGCCGCGATCATCGCCCGCGAGCTGGGCATACCGGCCGTGGTCGGCTGCGGGGATGCCACCGAGGCGGTCACCGACGGCAACGAGGTCACCGTCTCCTGCGCCGAAGGGGATACCGGCTATATCTATGACGGCATCCAGCCGTTCGAGATCAAACGGGTCAACCTGGAGAGCATGCCCGAACTGCCGTTCAAGATCATGCTCAACGTCGGCTCACCCGATCGGGCGTTTGACTTCAGCTACCTGCCCAATGCCGGCGTGGGTCTGGCGCGACTGGAATTTATTATCAATCGCATGATCGGCGTGCATCCCAAGGCCCTGCTCAATTACGACAAGCAACCGGCCGAGATCAAACAACAGATCGACACTCAGATCGCCGGCTTCCCCGACCCGGTCGAATTCTTCATCGACAAGCTGGCCGAAGGGGTCGGTACCATTGCCGCCGCCTTCTGGCCCAAGCCGGTGATCGTGCGCCTGTCCGACTTCAAGTCCAACGAATACCGCAATCTGATCGGCGGCGAAGCCTACGAGCCGCACGAGGAAAATCCGATGATCGGTTTTCGCGGCGCCGGCCGCTATATCGCCAGAACCTTCCAGGACTGCTTTGAACTGGAATGCCGGGCCATGAAAAAGGTCCGTGACGGGATGGGACTGAGCAACGTGCAGCTGATGATCCCGTTCGTGCGCACCGTGGAACAGGGCCGACAAGTGATCCGTCTGCTCAAAGACAACGGGCTCACACAGGGAGAAAATGATCTCAAGGTGATCATGATGTGCGAGATCCCCTCCAATGCCCTGCTTGCCGATCAGTTCCTCGAGGACTTTGACGGCTACTCCATCGGCTCCAATGATCTCACCCAGCTGACCCTGGGACTGGATCGCGATTCGGAACTGGTTGCCGAGGCCTTCGACGAGCGCAACGAGGCGGTCAAGGCCCTGCTGGCCATGGCGATCAAGGCCTGCCGGGCACAGGACAAATATATCGGCATCTGTGGCCAGGGCCCCTCGGATCATCCCGATCTCGCCTTCTGGCTGATGGAGCACGGTATCGACAGTGTCTCGCTCAACCCCGACAGCGTGATTCCCACCTGGCTGTACCTGGCCGAACAGTTGCAGGAGAAAAATCACTGACATGGCCCGCTTTTTTATTTTTCTGATCATCGTCGCCGCCTTCGCCATCTGGGCCGGCTTTGTCCTGCGCGCGGAAAACCGCTTCTATTCCAACCTTGCTTTTGCGATAGGCGGGTTTTTGGCCATCCTGGCCGCAGGCGGGTTTTTCGGGTTGTTATAGCGTAACCTGGCGTTACCTCCACAGGATTATCCTGAGGGCAGGCCGGATAAAGCACAGTGGTATCGGGCATTCCCAAAATGACATTCCAGCTATCGGACTATATTCACCACGAAGACACGAAGTCTCGAAGCGGATTCATTTTCTCTTCGTGTCTTCGCGCCTTCGTGGTTACATATTTATAAAGCAGCGGCCATGCAGGCTATCGCCGGCGCGAACTTCGATTTGACTGCTGCGCAACTTTTTGCGACGACATAAAAAAGGGCGACATCATGTCGCCCTTTTTCTGTTTTGTTAAACGGAACGTTTAACTGGCCTGCGCCGCCCCTTCCAGTACCGCTTTGGCCGCCGGCACGGCGACGCCGCTTTTGATCGGTGCGTTCATCTTGCCCAGCACCTCGTCCAGCGACTTGAGACAGTACTCGATGTTGGCCGGGTTGCTGGCGTGGCCCATCAGGCCGATACGCCAGACCTTGCCGGCCAGGTTGCCGAGTCCGGCGCCGATTTCCAGATTGTAATCGTTCAACAGAATGGAACGCACTTCGGCGTCGTCCACGCCTTCGGGAATGGTCACGGCATTGAGCTGCGGCAGGCGATCGCTTTCCCTGACCACAAAATTAATGCCCATCGCTTCCAGGCCGGCCTTGAGCGCCTGATGATGATGCTGATGCCGCGCCCAGGCGTTTTCCAGCCCTTCTTCGTGCAGGATCAGCAGCGCTTCATGCAGACCGTAAAGGTTATTGATCGGCGCGGTGTGGTGGTAGGCGCGCTTGCCGCCCCCGCCCCAGTAGCCCATCACCAGGCTCAGATCCAGAAACCAGCTCTGGACCTTTGTCTTGCGGTTTTTCACCACTTCGGCCGCCCGCTCGCTGAAGCTGACCGGCGACAGTCCCGGCGGCGCGGAGAGGCATTTCTGGGTGCCGGAGTAGATGGCATCGATGCCCCATTCGTCCACTTTCAGGGGGGAGCCGCCCAGCGAGGTGACCGCATCGACAATGGTCAGACAGTCGTGTTGATGCGCCAGCTCGACCAGGGTTCTGGCGTCGGACTGGGCGCCGGTGGAGGTCTCGGCATGCACGAAGGCGACAATTTTGGCATCGGGATTGGCTTTGAGGGCGTCTTCCACTTTTTGCGGATCGACCACCGTGCCCCACTCATCCTCGACCATGACGGCGGTGGCGCCGCAGCGCTCGACGTTCTCTTTCATGCGCCCGCCGAACACGCCGTTCTGGCAGACGATCACCTTGTCGCCCGGTTCGACCAGGTTGACGAAGCAGGTCTCCATGCCGGCCGAGCCGGGCGCGGAGACCGGGAAGGTGAGTTCATTTCTGGTTGCAAAGGCGTACTGCAACAGTTCTTTCATCTCTTCCATCATGCCGATGAAGGCCGGATCGAGATGGCCGATGGTCGGCCGCCCCAGGGCCTCCAGGACCCGCGGGCTGACATCGGACGGACCGGGGCCCATCAGGGTCCGGTGGGGGGGAATGAATGATTTCATACACAATACCTGTCTCGTTGCTCCGGGAGGTTCCGCGGAGAGTTAATAGCCGAGTAAAAACGTCCAGTATAAAAGGTTTGCGACGGCTTGTCCCGGCCGGATTGTCCGTCAGGCCACAGAAAAGGCCCTACTCTGCATCGGCCCGGGTGGGCGTGCCAAACGCCTGCTGCCACTGCCTGAGGCGGTGGCGCATGCGCCGTACATGGCTGCCGTCCCAGTACACCTTGTTACAGGCGGGACAGTATAGCGTGCCGTCCTGACGACGCACATCGGCGGGCATGGCCGCCCGCCGGGCTTCGTCCGCCGGGCGCAGTTCGGTATTGCAAACCAGACAGCGGGTAAAGGGCCGGTACTGCCAGTCGATGGGCAATTGACGGGAGAGGCTGGCGGCACACGCTTCGAGATTGTTGCCGTCCAGCAGGATGACATGGCCGGGGGCGCGGCGGTATTCGAGCAATTTGCGATCGCGGGTAATCAGATAGCGCTGTTCGGCGATGGCCTCGCGCAGCAGGGCATAGTCGTCGCGGCCGTCGCTTTCGATCCGGGTGTCGTAGCCGGCGGCCCGCAGCCAGCTGCCGAGCCGTTGCAGCATCTCATCGCAAAGAAACTTCACCGCCAGTGCTCAGTCGGCCGAACGGATGACCCCCGCGACAATCCCCAGAATCTGCACATCCTGGTTCTTGATATAAATCGGCTCCATGTCGGGATTGGCCGGTTGCAGGCGAATGCCGTCGTGCTCCACGTAGAACTTTTTCAGGGTCACGCTCTCGCCGTTGATCATCGCCACCACAGTCTGGCCGTTTTCGGCGGTCTCGCGCTTTTCGATGACAATGATGTCGCCGTCCTGGATGTTGTCGTCGATCATCGAGTGGCCGCGCACCCGCAGGGCATAGGTATTGCGGCGCACCATGTTGGCCGGCACCGAAATCCGCTCGTCCTGCTCGCACAGGTCCATGGGCAGCCCGGCGGTCACCTCGCCCAGCAGGGGAATACTCAGCATACCGTCGGCGAACACATCCAGGGCTTCCAGCTCCGGGGTCCAGACGGGGCGTTCGCCCTTTGGAATCATATAGTTGACATTTGACATTGAGGTAATCTCTCAGGTATTTATCCTAACTTTAGCCGGGACAGGCAAAAAATTCAAATCCCATTGATCGGCGCCGGAACCTTTACTTTCCCGCCGAATCTGAACACACTCTGTCGTCGTCCAATTCGTGAGATAATGGTGTTATGTCCGAGACCCGCATTCCCAAGTTCGTCAGTTACCCGCTCATCGCCCTGGTCGCCGTGGTCGCCGTCTGGCTCGGCGTCTGGCTTTCCCTGCAGAACACCGACCGGGGTATCCCCGAGGAGATGGAAGCCACGGTACTGCCCGAGGCACGCCAGCTTCAGCCGTTTGCCCTGCAGGATCACCATGGCCGGCCTTTCGGCCTGGAACAGCTGGAAGGGCAATGGAGTTTTCTGTTTTTCGGCTTTACCAATTGTCCCGATATCTGCCCGGCGACCCTGCACACGATGAAAAGCGTCTGGCAAAAGCTGCCCACCGAGCCGGGTGAGCCGGGCCATCCGCAGCTGTTTTTTGTGTCGGTGGATCCGGATCGGGACAGCCTCGACACACTCAAGCAGTACGTGACCTATTTTGATCCTTCCTTTGTCGGTGTGACCGGGGATCTGGATGAGATTGACAACCTTACCGGCCAGGTTGGCGTGTTGTACGGTTACGATGATAACAAGAACGACAACCCGCTCGATTATACGGTCAACCACAGCGGCCAGGTCCTGCTGATCGATCCGCGGGGCCGGATGCGGGCCGTCCTGTCCCCGCCCCATGACTCAACGACCATGGCGCGCAATTACCAGACCATTATTAACTACTACGGAGATTAAACCATGCCGCAGTTTCGCCCGTTTTTGATGTTCGCTCTGCTGGCCGGATCGCTTGTGGCCGGCCCGGCGTCTGCAGACACCCTGGAATTCGAAGGCGCCTGGGCGCCCGAGGCCCCGCCGGTCGCACCGGTCATGGCCGGGTACGTGCAAATCACCAACAGCGGCGACGAGGATGTGGTGATTACCCGCGCCCGTTGTCCCGACTTCGGCAAGGTGGAAATCCATGACATGCAACATCAGGACGGCATGATGCGCATGATCAAACAGGAGAGTCTGACGATCCCGGCCGGCGAACAGGTCACGCTGGAGCCGGGCGGCATGCATCTGATGCTGATGAAACCCCAGCGCGCCATCAAACGCGGCGAAACCCTCGAGGTGACGCTTGAAACGGCCGCAGGCGAATCGATCAACGTCCCCTTCGAGGTCAAGCCCCAGTCCGCACGGGAACAGGGCGGCCAGCATCACCATCACTGAGCAATGACATCAAACCCCGCAAGCCTGTTGCGTCGCGTGCAGGAAGCCGCCTTTGTGGCCCTGCAGCACGCCCTGCCCCATCACCTGCTCTCGCACCTGATGGGGCGCCTCACGCGCCTGCGTATCGGCTGGTTCAAGAATCTTTGCATCACAAGTTTCATTCGTCTGTTCAAGGTGAACATGGCCGAGACGGCCCAGCCCGATCCGCGCGCCTATCCCGACTTCAATCACTTTTTCACCCGAACCCTGGCCACCGGGGCCCGGCCGCTGGCCGTCGGTGACGGGAATGTGATCTGTCCGGTCGATGGCACAGTCAGCCAGCTGGGCCGGCTGCAATACGAAACCCTGTTTCAGGCCAAGGGCCACCGCTATTCGCTGGCCAACCTGCTGGCGGACCACAGCCGATCGGTACAGGCCTTCCGGGATGGCCACTTTGCCACCCTCTATTTGTCACCACGGGATTACCACCGTATTCACATGCCGCTGGCCGGCACCTTGCGGGAAATGATCTATGTGCCGGGACGGCTGTTCAGCGTCAACCCGACGACGGTCAGCCGGGTACCCGATCTCTTCGCCCGTAACGAACGGGTGATCTGCCTGTTCGACACCGAGGTCGGCCCCATGGCGATGATTCTGGTCGGTGCCATTTTCGTCGCCAGCATCGACACCGTCTGGCACGGCACCATCACCCCGCCGCGCGGCAAAACCGTGCAGCACTGGGATTACCGCCAGCACCCCGTACATCTGCAACAGGGCGAGGAAATGGGCCGCTTCAACATGGGCTCGACAGTGATCCTGCTGTTCGGCAAGGACGCCATCAACTTCAGCGACGAACTGCAACCCGCCAGCCACGTGCAGATGGGGCAGCTGCTCGGTTCGTGCACAAATAGCCAGGTTGCTGGAAATAACGCGGAGGCCGCAGAGTCGCAGAGGCGCGGAGAAAATATTTTTCTGTCTCTCTTTTGAGAAAAGTGTGGACAGCGCGGAGCAGCTTTATCTTTCGCCAAGAAGAGATGCTGCACAAACTGTATTAACTGCAAACCTTATTTATGAAGGCCGGCAGATAAAGCTGAACAGACAATTTAATTACTCTGCGCCTCTGCGACTCTGCGGCCTCCGCGTTTATGACATCATTCTATCTAAATACGCTCACTGCTGAAGCTGAGCACGTCGCGGATGTCATCTTTGCCGGTTGCAATCATCAGTAAGCGATCGATGCCCAGCGCCACGCCGGCGCAGTCGGGCAGGCCGTGTTCCAGGGCGGCGAGAAATTTTTCATCGATGTCGGGCACGCGGCGTCCCTGTTGCCGGCGCTGTTGTTGATCCCGTTCGAAGCGTTGACGCTGCTCGTTCGGATCCAGTAGCTCGTGGTAACCGTTGGCCAGTTCCAGGCCGTTGATATACAACTCGAAGCGGCTGGCGACAGTGATGTCGTCCTGTTGCTGCAGGCGGGCCAGTGCGCCCTGGCTGGCGGGATAGTCATACACAAACACCGGCCGGTTGGCGGGCAGTCGGGGCTCGATCACATGGGTCAGTAACAGATCCAGCCAGCCGTCGCGATCCATGTTCCGGTTATCCGCCAGGTCGATGCGCTGCTGCCGGGCCTGTTGCTGTAATTCCGCCAGCGAGCAGGTAAAGGGATCCAGTTGCAGATAACGGCGAAACAGTTCGCGATAATCAAGCCTGAGGGTTTGCTCCAGTGACACGGCGTCGGCCAGCAACACCCGGATAAGATCATCCAGTTCCTGCATCAGCGCGTGATGATCGAAACCCGGGCGGTACCACTCCAGCAGGCTGAACTCCGGATTGTGCCGTCGCCCCGCCTCGCCGGCGCGAAACACCCTGCACACCTGATAGACGGGCCCGCTGCCGGCGGCCAGCAGCCGTTTCATCGGGTATTCGGGGGAGCTGTGCAGATAACCGTCCGTGCCATCCAGCGGGACGCGCAGACTGTCGATGTGCACATCGGTGACGGCGTGGTGTTGCAGGATCGGCGTCTCGACTTCCAGCACCCCGCGTGGCGCAAAAAAGGCCCGCAGCTGTTGCAGCATGCGGGCCCGTTGTTGCACCACCGCCAGATCGGCGCCCGGCCGCCAGGAGGGGTTGTCCGCTGTCATCCGCGCAGGCCGTCAGTCCTTGACGCGACCCACGTATTCCCCGGTGCGGGTATCCACCTTGATCTGTTCGCCCTCCTCGACGAACAGCGGCACCCGCACCACGGCGCCGGTATCGGTGGTGGCCGGCTTGCCGCCGCCGCTGGCGGTATCGCCCTTGACGCCGGGATCGGTCTGCACGATGGTCAGCACCACATGGTTGGGCGGCATCACACTGATCGGATTGCCGTTCCACAGGGTCACGGTGCAGACATCCTGCTCCTTGAGCCATTTGGCGGCATCGCCCACGGCCTTTTCATCCGCGGCGACCTGTTCGAAGGTTTCCGGGTGCATGAAATGCCAGGCCTCGCCGTCGTTATACAGATACTGCATATCGGTATCCATGACATCGGCCGCCTCGACCGAATCGCCCGATTTGAAGGTTTTTTCCAGCACCCGGCCGGTGAGCAGATTGCGGATCTTGACCCGGTTGAAGGCCTGACCCTTGCCGGGTTTGACGAACTCGTTTTCAATAATGGTGCAGGGATCCCCGTCGAGCATGATCTTGAGACCGCTTTTGAATTCATTGGTACTGTAGGTTGCCATGGACTTCCTCGTTTCCTGCTGCGCCTGCTATCCAATTCACCGGACTATCCCGTAAACTGGGGAGTCGACAATTAAGACAATAACGATAAATACATTAAAACAGAATCCGCCTATGATAACGCGAACTCCCCCCCTGTGGCATAGCGCCGACTGGCAAAAATCCCTGGCCCGGGCCATCCGCGATCCCCGCCAGTTGCTGGAACAGCTGGGCCTGCCCCTCGATCTGCTGCCGGCGGCCCGGGCCGGCGCCGGGGATTTTCCGCTGCTGGTGCCGCACAGCTATGTGGCGCGCATGCAAGCGGGGGATCCGCAGGATCCCCTGCTGCGCCAGGTCTTGCCGCTGGAGGCGGAGCTGCAGCACACGCCCGGCTATGTTACCGATCCGGTCGGCGATCTGCCGGCCATGGCCCGGCCCGGCCTGCTGCACAAGTATCACGGCCGCGCCCTGGTGATCACCACCGCCGCCTGCGGGATCCATTGCCGCTACTGCTTCCGGCGTCACTTTCCCTATCAGGACGCCAACCCCATGCCGGATCGCTGGCAGCAGGTACACGACTACCTTGGTGCCGATGAGAGCATCGAGGAGCTGATTCTCAGCGGCGGGGATCCGCTGAGCCTGTCGGATCACCGCCTGGCCGGCTTGCTCGACGCGGTGCAATCGATCCCCCATCTCAAGCGGCTGCGCCTGCATACCCGCTATCCGATTATCCTGCCGGAGCGGCTGACCGATCGGCTGTTACAGCTGCTGCAGCACGTGCCCCAGGCCGTGATCATGGTGATCCACGCCAATCACCCCAACGAGCTGGATGCCGGCGTCAGAGACGCCCTGGCTCCCTTCCGTCAGGCGGGTATGACCTTACTCAACCAGGCAGTGCTGCTGCGCGGGGTCAACGACAGCGCGGCGGCACTGGCCGGGCTGAGCGAGGCGCTGTTCACCGCCGGCGTCCTGCCCTATTACCTGCACCAGCTCGACCCGGTGCAGGGGGCGGCCCACTTCGCCGTCCCCGGCAGCCGCGCCCGCGCGCTGCATGCCGCGCTGCGGGCGCGGCTGCCGGGCTATCTGGTCCCCCGTCTGGTGCAAGAGATCCCGGGGGAAAGCGCCAAAACCCCCCTGATCTGAGGGCCCCCGCCGGTCCTCAAATTTTGTCCGCCGCCCATGACGGGCAGCCTGCCCAAAGCCAACCTCGGCGAGACGGCGCGGCTGATTTACCAAACACTGAACCAGCCCAAGCGGCTGGCGACACCCAAACCCGTTTTCTGGTTCGCCTGGATCAGGATATCCCGCCACGCCCTGCCGCTCACGCCGTCATTCGCTGGCTGAAATTCGCCGGTATCCAGGCCGGGGATCCGGTCGGGAAAACCGTGCAAATGGGGATTGAGATGCTCAACCCCGTCGCGGCGGCCATGGGTATCCGCCCCGCCGGGGTCTGGTCGAGCATCTGACCCTTTCAGGCCGGCACAGTCGGCCAAATAACCGTCACTGCGGCGAGCGCTTTACTTGCCCCGCACGCCTGAACGGTGACATGATACGGTTATGGAATACGCCGTTAATACAAGAAAAATCAAAAGGGTAAAAACGCACGGTGAGTGACGCGGAACTTCTCAGACTCCTGACTATATTCGACAATCCGGAAGAGGCCGAGAGCCTGGTCAACACCCTGCGTAACGCCGGACACATCATCCGCGACATCCGTGTCGAGGATGCCGAGGACCTGGAAAAAGCCCTGGAAGAGAACCCCGTCGATATTGTGCTGGCCAAACAGAGTACTCCCCTGATCAGTGCCAAACAGGCGGTCGAGTATATCGTCAAGTCCGGACGTGATATCCCTGTCATCGTGGTGACGCCTGCAGGTCAAATCGATAATGCGATTGATGCCCTGCAGGTCGGCGCCCGGGACAGCATCGAACTGGGCAAGAACGAACGGTTCAAACATCTCATCAAACGCGAAGTTAATGATCTGCAAAACCGGCGGGATCGGCGGCGCAATGAAAAAATGCTGCACGAGTCGGAAAAGCGCGCGCGGGATCTGATCGACAATTCCCGGGACGCTATCTCATACGTGCACGACGGCATGCATATCTATGCCAATAACGCCTATCTCAAAATGTTCGGTTACGATACTCTCGAAGATATCGAAGGCGTGCCGATCCTCGATATGGTCAGCAGTGAAGACCATGCCAAACTGAAAGACTTTCTGCGCAAGTACGCCAAGGGCCAGAGCACCGACGACACCCTGGATGTGCATGGACAGACTCTGGATGGGAGCAAATTCAAGATCACCATGGAGTTCTCCACTGCGAGTATGGAGGGCGAAGTCTGTTCGCAAATTATTATTCGCGATCAATCCAATACCAAGGAACTGGAAAAACAGCTCAATGTTCTGAGCAAACAGGATCTGTTGACGGGTCTTTACAATCGCAACTACTTCCTGGAGCAGGTTGACAAAATCGTCGCCAAAACGGTTGGCGACGAGGCGCAGGGTGCGTTGCTCTATATTGTGGTCGATGAGTTCGAGAAACATAAGGAAGAACATGGCATTTCAGGCGCCGATCTTCTACTCACCGACCTCGCCGGCATGCTCAAGAGCAAAGTCGGCTCAATGGGGACCCTCGCCCGTTTTGAAGGTCATCATTTCACCTTTTTGCTCACCGACACCGACATAAAGCGGGCGGAAAAGATTGCCGGGGGGCTGGTTAAGTTAATCCAGGACCACACATCCGACATCAACGGCAAGATTGTCAGCACCAAAACCAGCATCGGGGTGGCGCATATTAACGAAACGGTAAAAAACACCCAGGAAGCGGTTAATCGTGCCATCAAGGGTTTCCACGCCGCGGAAAAAGAAGGCGGCAATCGTTATTATATTTACAACCCGGCGGTGGAAGACCTGGAAGAGCAGGAACAGATTGCTCACTGGTCACACAGCATCAAGCAAGCACTCAAAAACAACCGGTTCAGACTGCTGTACCAGCCGATCGTCAGCCTGCATGGCGAAACAGGCGAGCATTATGAGGTACTGGTACGTATGCTGAACGAGAAAAACGAGGAAATTCCGCCTTCTGAATTCGTCCCGCCCGCCAATCAGGCGGATCTGATGAAATATATCGATCGCTGGGTAATCGCCAACACTTTCAAGGTGCTGAGTGAACGCATGCAACAGCAGAAGCAGACTCGCTTCTTTATCAAGCTGTCGCAGGGCTCATTGATCGATCCTGAATTTTTGCCCTGGGTAACGGAGCGCATCAAGTCAGTACGCCTGGATACGACTCTGCTTGTCTTTGAAATCAGCGAAGACACCGCGCTGAATAACCTTAATGCGGCGAAGCGACTCGTTGACGGTTTCAGACAGCTCAATTGCCGCACGGCCCTTGAGAATTTCGGCATGGAGCAGAATACCTTCCAGTCCATAAAACAACTGCCGGTCGATTATATCAAGATACATGCCAGTCTGATCCAGAACCTCGCCCAGAACGTCGAGCATCAGGACAAGGTCAAGGAAATTACCGGCGAAGCCGGCGAGCGCAGCATGTTGAGTATTGCTTCAAGTGTTGAAGACGCCAACAGTCTTGCCGTGCTCTGGCAATGCAGTGTCGATTTCTTCCAGGGCCACTTCCTGCAGGAGCCGAGTACCGAGTTGAATTACGACTTCGAAGAAGGCTTCTGACAGGAACGGCTATTTGGCAATTCAGGGCTCGGTAATCCCGTATCGCTTCATTTTCCGCCACAGGGTGGACTTGTCGATCTGAAGTATTTCGGCCGTCATTGCCCGATCTCCGGCTTGCTCGCGCAATGTTTTCTGAATAAAGAACGCCTCCAGTTCTTCAAGGCTCTGTGGCGGCATACAGTCCAGGGCACGTGTTGGTGACTCGACCCCCTCGCGAAACTCGGGAGGCAGGACATCCTCGTTCAGATTCTCTTCCGTGCTCAGAATAAGCATCCTTTGAATCACATTTTCCAGTTCCCGGACGTTACCGGGCCAGTCATGACGCATGAGCGCCCCAAGGACCCTGGTACTGATGCCCGATACGGGTTTACCGAGGCGTTGGGAGTGTTTGTGCAGAAAATAGTGGGCCAGCACCGGTATATCCGAACGGCGCTCACGCAGGGAGGGAATATCGATTTCTATCACTTTCAGGCGATAGTACAGATCCTGACGGAATTCCTCGTTGTCGATAAGCTCCTGAAGGCTGCGGTTACTGGCCGCCATCACGCGGGCATCCATCTCCCGCAATTCGGTGTCACCGATGCGATAATATGTTCCATCCTGCAGCACCCGCAGCAGTTTCGCCTGAAAACCCAGTGAGGCATTGTTGATTTCATCAAGAAACAAGGTTCCACCGTTTGCCTTTTCCAGCAAACCCTGTTTATTTCGATCGGCACCGGTAAACGCACCGCGCGTATAACCGAACAGCTCGCTCTCAATAATATTCTCCGGAACAGCCGCACAGTTCAGGGCAACAAAATTACCTTCCGAGCGGCCTGACAAGTTGTGGATTTTGCGCGCCACCATTTCCTTTCCACAGCCGCTTTCGCCGGTAATGAGCACGCCGCAATCATATGCCGAGGCCGCATTGATCAGCTTGTCGATTTCATCCATGGAGGCCGAGCGACCGACAATCTCTATGTCATCGCTTGCACCGCCTTTCTGTCGCAGGCTCCTGTTTTCCCGCGCCAGACGATTATGTTCGACCGCCATTTCCACTGTGTGGCGTAATTCCGTATTATCAAACGGCTTGCTGATATAATCAAAAGCACCGGCCTTCAGGGAATCGACTGCCGATTCAACCGTACCGTAACCCGTTATCATTATCACCTGGGTCAGATGATCGCGTTGGCGGGCAAAACGAAGAACCTCGAGGCCATCGACCTTGGGCATGCACAGATCGGTGACAACCACGTCAATACGTTCGGATTCAATATAATCCAGCGCCTGCTGAGAGCTGGTCGCCTGAATAACAGTCATCGGCATATCCTCAAGCATGGTCGCTATGAGCTCCCGCATATTGACGTCATCCTCGGCAATCAGCACCACCGGCTGCGCCTCTTTCGCCACCTCACCGCTTTCCAACGTCACTGATACTGCCTCGCTCATTTTGCTTCTCTGTACATTCGGATGATAAACCGTGCACCGGTTGAATATGAGGAATCAAGCCGCAGGCTTCCCCCGCGCCGACCGATCATCGCCTGACTTATCGCCAGACCCAGACCGCTTTCATGTCCCATTTCACCCGTAGTGAAAAAGGGATCGAAGATTCTTCCGCGAATTTCAGGGGAAATACCCGGCCCGTTATCCTCGACTGTCGCCATTACTTCTTTATTATTGACCACCTGGGTGCGAACGCGTATCAGGGGATCTTCACGACCTTCCAACGCGGATAATGCGTTAATTATCAGGTTGGTAAAGACGATATCCAGCTCGCCGCAGCCACCGTTGACCAGAGGTTCGTTTTCATCCAGGTCAAGATCGATATCGACCGGCTGGCGCTGTAATCGACAGCTTGAAAATGTATCGAGCAATTCGCGGATTAACTGGTTGACATTGCAGCCGTCACCATAACACTGGTCCTTGCGGCCGTAATTCAAAAGATCCTGAACGATACGCGAGCATCTTTTCGCCTCATCAACAATTATACCGCTGTAATGTGTTTGTTTTTCCGACTCGCCCACATTATCCGCCAGCATCTGGGAATAACCAATAATATTACCCAGCGGCGTATTCAGTTCATGGGCGATACCGGCCGCCAGTTGCCCCATGGCAACCAGTTTTTCACGATAATAGACGGATTCCTGAAGGTTTTTATAGTCGGTTATATCCTGAAAGATCAGCACCGCGTCCATACCCACATCTTCTTCCGTCAAAAAAGACATGTTCAGGGCAAGCCAGAGATCACGATTGTTAAGTCGCGTGTGTAAAACATGATTATGTAACTGGCGCTTGTACAGAAATGCATCACGAAGAATTTCCCTGTCACGTTCGTCGACCACCAGCAAGTCAAACAGATTATGATTTTCCAGCTCACTTGATCGACAACCGAACAGATCTTCCGTCTGGCTGTTAATAGCGGTGACTCGCAAATTGTCATCAACCGAAAGCAGCGCGCCGGGAAGACTCTGCAGCAGGGCATTCATCTTGTTGCGCTCATTCATCACCCGCATCTGGCACTTTTCAACGGTATCGAACATTGAGCGCAGGGCGCCCATCATGACGTTGAAATCCTTGACCAGGGCATTGAGCTGATTATTCGGCGGGAGTTCCACCTTGAGCGGTTCGAGGGTGCCTTCCTGGGCATCCAGGATACTCTCATGCAAGCGGGCAAGTATCAGCCGATCACGGACATAGAGCACCAGCACAACGGCAAGCACAGCCGCCAGAATTACAGCCAATACGACAGTCCCGCTCATTTTCTACCCGCTGACTCCTCGTGCGTCGTCATATTGACGGCCTGTAAACAGCCCCGACATCGGTCGATACCAGTGCCGAACGGAGAAAAGCACAATATCTGCCATGGTATACCATGGCAGATAGCGTATTCAATCAATCTTAATTTTATGCAGGGAAAAGCGCATTCTGCAAGTCGCTGACTGACGCGAGCCCGCGTCAGTCAGCTTATACATCTACTATTACTAGAAGATCATTTGCAGACCTACGGTCGTCTGGTCGTAGTCCTGAAGTGCCGGGTTGGTGGCATGCTCTTCATCAAACTCGATAGAGGCATGTTCAAAGGTGACCTTCAGGGATTGACCATCGAGATAGTAATTGGCGCCGAGGCTGTTCCAGCTTTGGTCGGACAGGCCGAGTTCCTCGCCGTATTCCGTCTCTTCGGCGCGGACGAAGAACTGCAGACGACCCATGCCCACCTTGTTCGGCAGCAGATAACCCGCCTTGGCGTACGTCCCTTCACGTTCCACATTCGCGTTCAGCTCGGGATCCGGATCCGTCGGGAAGCCGTCAACCGAGTAGTCGAATGCCGCACCGGAGAGTGTTACCGTACCGAAGTCGAAAGGCTGTTCGTAGAAAATATCCACCGTGGAGGCCGAATAATCCCTGGGATCCTCACGGGTAGAAAAACTGCCATAGGCAATATCGTCCTGTTGATCAAAACTTGCACCAATGGTCAATACCTGTTGCGTTCCCAGATACGTACCACGGTAGCCATAGTCATATTCAGGATCCAGCAAGCTGACGTGAACACGTCCGGTAAGCCGCAAGCTGTCAGTGACCGTTTCCTCGGCTTCGCGGCCATCGGACACCATCACTCTGTACTGGAACATGCCATCCGCCAGGTTACCCCACATGGCCACGCCTGTATCGCGGGTCCCGCCATACGGGGTATAGGCCAGCGATTCAGCACGATCCAGGGTCAGCGGCTCAAGACAGGCCTCCAGGTTTTCACGGCTGAAGGTATTCTTGAAACGCCCGGCGATAAACCGAACGGGGTCCGAATAATCCAGGGTCAGATAAGCATCCCGGTAGTACACCGAACGGTCATCATTACCGCCCTTGCTGTCGTTCCCCGCCTCAAGCTGGGCGTAATAGCCGACATAATCGTTATATTGGCCCATCAGCGTGATGCGGTTACGGCGCAGGAAGAAGTCGTTGGTGTCGCCATCGTCTGTTGACGAGGTATACCCCCGGCTTTGCCCCCAGAACTGCAGCGCGTAGTTGAGCTGCAGCAACCCCTGCTCCCCATATTCCAGTGTCGGACCTGCCTGAGCACTTCCACCCGCAGCGAGCCCGAGTGCAACGCATGCGGCAGCCCAGCCTTTTCGCCATTGTGTATCATTTCTGGTGATATTCATTATCTCTCTCCTAAAACAGTTTTTTATCATTCTTCAGCGTAAATTTTCAAAAACTCACCAACTTCTTTCTCGCTATGACAACTTGCACAGGTTTTTCCCGATTCCTTGCGTGGATCATTGATTAACCCCCGATGCGCCATATTTTCCCGCATCAGACGATCATTGCCGGCATGACAGCCCTTGCATGAGTGATTTACCTCAGCATGCTGGCTATGCCACAACTCATCGGAAGGTTCCTCCGCACGTTTTCCATTATGGCATTTGAAGCAGGACGACGCGCCAAGGCCACAGGCATTGGCAATATTAATCGGGGCCGTCATAACAATCCCCTCATGGACTTTCGACAGGGTGTCAGCCCCCCAGCCATGATATTCCGTGCGGTCAGGATCGTATGTCGTCGCATCGACCGCAATCATGCTCCATACCGATGCCACGGCAAGAGTCAGAACCCCGACGGATATGCCCCACTTCAGCCGGTGACCCAGCTTTTTCATGATGTCTTTCATACGGCCTTTCATGCTCGTCTCCTCTGCATTTACTCTTGATTATCTGCTTCGTCCCTGTTGTTCGCTTCCTTCCTCTTTTCGCGATCCGGTTGTTGAATCCGGTTGCTCCGTGACCTGTTGCGCGCCTCCTCGGCCCGACGGATATCCGCCTCACTGAGTCCGTCGCCCGAACACATACACACCGGCCCCTTCCCCTTGAATTTCAATCGGGGTCCGTCGGCCTGTGCGGCGGCGGACAACGTGGCAAACAGGGCAATGACCAGGCTGCCGATTGTCATTTTTCGAAACAATGCTTTACCCACTTACAGGCTCCATTTGCACTCAGGGTCTCTCTGGGTCTCTCTTGCAGATGCCATGCCAAATTAATAATCTAATATTTTTCAACAAGTTAGACAAATACAGTTCCCGTTCGGGATTGCAGAGTGAAATTCGCCCCGGGCCCGGGCTCAATTTGCAACCCGGGGCGGGTAATGCGCCAGGGTCCGCTGATAACGGCTGTTACGGGCTTCGGCAATGGACAGCCTCAGCAGGGCGCGCACCTCGGGATCGAGCTTATCCCCCTGCTTTTGCCGGTAATCCTCGAAAATCCGCTCGTACATTCGCCGGGGTGCCACGTCCATCACCAGTTCAAGCGATTCATCCTCCGCCAGCGGCGTCGACAGTGGCGCTTCGAACGTATGAGTCTCGCCACTTTTGATGCGCGTATCAAACTCCTCTTCGGTGAGCGCCAGGTTGGTGCGCCAGGCAATCACCTCGCGTGCAAGCGCCTCTCTGCCGCCGTTCCGGCTCACCCGTTCCAGGCGCAACGCGATCTCCGGCACCATGTAGGTGGGAAAATGGTGCCCCGCCCCCTCATTGCTGACAGCCACCACCACCCGATCGTCGCGCACCTGAAAATCCGTCTCCAGCGCCGAGGCGGTCATGGCCGGATCATGGATGCCGCGCCACTGATGGCGCCGGTCCGGCATGTGACAGTTCTGGCAGGTGCGGCCTTGCTCGGCATGGCGAGACTGTTGCCACTGGACCACGGTATTCTCGCGCAGCTTGCCGTTGACCCGCGGCCCGTCCTCGGGAAACTGGTGACAGGCGCCGCAGAACCGGCTGTCCTCGAAGGCGGCCCTCGCGGTGAAGCCGCCATGCGGCCCGGCATCGGGATCGATCTTTGGATCGCGCGGCGGCGGGCCCACGCGCCGGTGCTGGCGCACATGGCAGGCCGCACAGGCCAGCCCCTGCTGGTGCAGATCCCGGGGCACATGCGCCGGCGGCGCGTCCTTCGGGGCACCGGGCCAGTCCAGATCGGCCGCCACCAGGGCCACCTGCTCGCTCATCGGGGTATGGCATTTCAGGCAGCTTTTGCCCTGCTCGGGCGACATCAATTGCAGCTGCCAGCGCAGGCCCGGCGAGTAGGTCTGGCTGTGCAGGCTTTGCTGCCAGTCTTCATGCTGCTGGGCATGGCATTGCGCGCAGCTTTGCGGATCCAGCGAGGCCTCCCGATCGCTGAAATCATGCGGCGGCTCGCCCTGAAACGGGATCGGCCGCTCCCAGTGCTGCTCGAGTACGGTTTCCACATCCTCCTGCGGCGGCAGCCACGATCGGAACAGCAGCAGGCCGACGCCAATCGCGCCGGCCAGTAGCAGGAGTGTCGTTATTCTGCTCACACTTTTTATCCCCGCAAAAAAACAGGCCCGTCACAGACGGGCCTCAAATGGGAGGTTCATATATGTACGGTCAAACTTGCCAACCGCGTTTTACCCACCACACGGGTTCGGGGGCACAGAACCGCCGCCGTCATCGTCGCCGCCGTC
>JBKGZJ010000027.1:0-20051 GCA_046545635.1 Thiohalophilus sp.
CAACAAGGATGCGCGTGACCAGTATGAACTGCGTACACACAAGCGTCTGATGGATATCGTGGATCCGACGGACAAGACCGTGGACGCACTGATGAAGCTGGATCTCGCCGCGGGTGTGGATGTTCAGATTCAGTTGAACTAACCGGATTGCTGAGTGGAGCACGACAAATGACTATTGGTGTAGTTGGGCGCAAGGTGGGAATGACCCGGATATTTACAGATGACGGCGTATCGACGCCGGTGACTGTGATTGCGGTGGAACCCAACCGGATTACCCAGCTGAAAACAGTTGAAGCGGACGGTTATCGCGCTGTTCAGGTGACCACCGGCAAACGTAAAGCCAACCGTGTCACCAAACCCCAGGCCGGGCATTTTGCCAAAGCCGGTGTGGAAGCGGGCCGTGGCGTGTGGGAATTCCGTCTGGCGGACGGCGAAGGCGAGGATTTCTCGCTCGCCGGTGAAATCAAGGTGGATATGTTCGAAGCCGGACAGAAGGTTGACGTAAGAGGCACCAGTATCGGTAAAGGTTTTGCCGGTGCGGTCAAGCGTCACCACTTCCACACCCAGGACGCGACCCATGGTAACTCGCTGGCGCATCGTGCCCCGGGTTCCATCGGCCAGTGTCAGACGCCGGGCCGGGTACTGAAAGGCAAGCGCATGGCCGGCCAGATGGGTAACAAAAACCGTACCACCCAGAATCTGGAAGTGGTCAAGGTCGACAACGATCGCAATCTGCTGCTGGTCAAGGGTGCTGTACCCGGATCCAAGGGCGGCAGCGTCATCGTACGCCCCGCGGTCAAGGCAGGTTAAGAGGACGCAGACGATGGAATTAGGTTTAACAACAGCCACGGGCAAGGCCTCGAAGAAATCCGTTGAGGTTTCGGATGCTGTGTTCGGTGCTGACTTTAACGAAACCCTGGTACATCAGGCCGTGACTGCCTATCTGGCGGGTGGCCGTGCCGGGACGCGTGCGCACAAAAACCGTGCCGCGGTCAGTGGCGGTGGTAAAAAGCCGTGGCGCCAGAAAGGTACCGGTCGCGCCCGTGCCGGGACTATTCGCAGTCCCATCTGGACAGGCGGCGGCAAGACCTTTGCCGCAAAGCCCCAGGACTGGTCGCAAAAGCTGAATCGCAAGATGTACCGCGCCGCAATGCGTTCCATCCTGTCGGAACTGGTTCGCCAGGAACGCCTGGTGGTCATCGATGATCTCAAGCTGGATGCGCCGAAGACCAAAGAGCTGGTGGAAAAACTCGCCGGCCTGGGTCTGGACAATGTGATGATCGTGACCCACGAAGTGGACGATACATTGTTCAAGTCGGCCCGCAATCTGTACAAGGTCGGCCTGTGTGAAGTCGGCTATGTCGACCCGGTCAATCTGGTCGGTCATGACAAGGTGTTAATGACCGCTGCCGCGGTTGAAAAGCTTCAGGAGGTGTTGGCATGAATCAGGAACGTTTGATGAACGTGCTGCTGCAGCCGCACATCTCCGAAAAAAGCACCATCCTGGCGGATAGCGCCAATCAGGTGGTTTTCAAGGTTGTACCCAGTGCGACCCGGGTTGAAATTAAAAAGGCGGTTGAACTGTTGTTTAACGTCGAAGTTGAAGGTGTTCAGGTGGCGAATATGAAAGGTAAGACCAAGCGTACTTCGTTTGGCACCGGCCGCCGCAAAGACTGGAAAAAAGCCTATGTGCGCATTAAAGCCGGTCAGGACATCAACTTTATGGGCACTGAGTAAGGTTTAAGGAATTAAAAATGGCGATTGTAAAGTCAAAACCGACATCCGCTGGGCGCCGCTTTGTCGTCAAGGTCGTTACCGACGACCTTTACAAGGGCAAGCCGCATGCGCCGTTGCTGGAAAAGCAGTCCCGCACTGGTGGTCGTAACAACCAGGGCCGGATTACTACCCGCCACAAGGGTGGTGGTCACAAGCAGCATTATCGCCTGATCGATTTCAAGCGTAACAAGGATGGCGTTGATGCAACCGTCGAGCGGATCGAATACGATCCCAACCGCAGCGCGCGTATCGCGCTGGTGCTTTATAAAGACGGCGAGCGTCGCTATATCCTGGCACCCAAGGGTGTTAAAGCGGGTGATACCGTGGTTTCCGGCAGCAGTGCCCAGATCAAGGCGGGCAACTGCATGCCGTTGCGTAACATCCCGGTGGGTACCACGATTCATGCCGTGGAAATGAAGCCCGGCAAGGGCGCCCAGCTGGCGCGCAGCGCCGGCGCTTCCGTGCAACTGGTGGCACGCGAAGGCGATTACGCCACGATTCGACTGCGCTCCACCGAAATGCGTCGCGTGCATGCAGATTGCCGAGCCACCATTGGTGAAGTCAGTAACAGTGAACACAGCCTGCGTAAACTCGGCAAGGCCGGCGCCAAGCGCTGGCGGGGTGTGCGTCCCACCGTTCGCGGTGTGGTCATGAACCCGGTCGATCATCCGCATGGTGGTGGTGAGGGCCGTACCTCCGGCGGCCGTCACCCGGTCACCCCCTGGGGTGTGCCGACCAAGGGTTACAAGACCCGGAGTAACAAGAGTACGGATAAGATGATCGTCCGTCGTCGTCGTATCAAGAAATAACCGATAGAGAGAGCTAGCACAGTGCCACGTTCTATCAGAAAAGGTCCATTCGTTGATTTGCATCTTGTTAAAAAGATCGATCAGGCAGTGGAAACAAACAGCAAGAAACCCATCAAGACCTGGTCACGTCGTTCCATGGTGTTGCCGGAAATGGTGGGTTTGACTATCGCTGTACATAATGGTCGCCAGCATGTACCCGTCCTCGTTTCTGAAAACATGGTCGGTCACAAACTGGGTGAATTCGCGCCGACGCGGACCTTCAAGGGTCACGTGGCTGACAAGAAAGCCAGGTAAGAGGTTTTAGAAAATGGAAACCGCTGCAAAATTACGCTATGCACGCATTTCGCCGCAGAAGTGTCGCCTGGTGGCAGATCAGGTCCGGGGGCTTCCGGTCGAGCGCGCATTGCAGGTTCTGACTTTCAGTTCCAAAAAATCCGCCGGTATCGTGAAAAAAGTGCTGGAATCCGCGATTGCCAATGCGGAGCATAATGACGGCGCGGATATCGATGAGCTGAAGGTTACAAAGATCACCGTTGACGAAGGTCCGACCTACAAGCGCTGGGAAGCACGTGCCAAGGGCCAGGCCAACCATATTTTTAAACGCACCAGTCACATTTGTGTGACTGTCGCAGAAAAGTAAGAGAGAAGCTGATGGGTCAGAAAGTACATCCTACAGGCATTCGTCTTGGTATCGTCAAGGACTGGACGTCCAAATGGTATGCCGATAACAAGAATTATGCTGATTACCTGAATCAGGATCTCGTTGTTCGTGATTTTCTCAAGCAACGCCTGAAGCAGGCCTCTGTCAGCCGGATTCAGATCGAGCGTACCCAGGGCAGCGCGAATATCACTATTAACACCGCGCGCCCCGGTCTGGTTATCGGTAAAAAAGGTGAAGACATCGAGCGTCTGCGTAACGAAGTGACCCGGATGATGGGCCTGCCGGCCGTGCACATTAATATTGAAGAAGTGCGCAAGCCCGAGCTGGATGCCCAGCTGGTTGCCGAAAGTGTCGCCCAGCAACTCGAGCGCCGCATTATGTTCCGCCGGGCCATGAAGCGGGCGGTACAGAACACCATGCGCCTGGGTGCCCAGGGCATCAAGATCAATGTTGCGGGCCGCCTGAACGGCGCTGAAATCGCACGTACCGAGTGGTATCGCGAAGGCCGTGTACCTTTGCATACCCTGCGGGCAGACATCGACTACGGTCTGGCCGAGGCGCAAACCACTTACGGCATCATCGGTGTCAAGGTCTGGATCTTCAAGGGTGAGATCATCGGGCATTACGCTGACAGTGAATCCGAAGCTGCAAAATCGGCAGCGGGTTGAGATTGGGAGTTTGAAGCATGCTGCAGCCGAAACGGACAAAATTTCGTAAACAACAAAAAGGCCGTAACCGCGGACTTGCTCAACGTGGCAGCAAGGTCAGCTTTGGTGAGTATGGTCTGAAAGCCACCGGTCGTGGCCGCATTACCGCGCGCCAGATTGAGGCGGCTCGTCGTGCCATGAACCGCTATATCAAGCGTGGCGGCAAGATCTGGATTCGTATTTTTCCGGACAAGCCGATTACCCAGAAACCGCTGGAAGTTCGCCAGGGCAAGGGTAAAGGCAATGTTGAATACTGGGTGGCCCAGATTCAGCCGGGACGTATGTTGTATGAAATGGAAGGTGTTTCAGAAGAAGTGGCGCGTGAAGCGTTCCGCCTCGCTGCTGCCAAACTTCCGATTACCACCACATTTGTAACGCGGACGGTACTGTAATGAAAGCTAGCGAATTGCGTGAAAAGAACGTTGAAGATCTGAATAAAGAGCTTCTGGAGCTGACGCGCGAAAAGTTTAATCTTCGCATACAGACGGCAACCGGTCAGATGAATCGTACTCATCAGTTAAAGGCTGTTCGTCGCAATATCGCGCGCGTTAAAACCATCCTGAATGAGAAAGCAGGTAAGGCATAATGAGTGAATCAGTAAAGCGCACCGTAACCGGGCGGGTTGTCAGCAACAAAATGGACAAGTCCATTACCGTGCTGGTCGAACGTCGAGTGAAGCACCCGATGTATGGGAAATTCATCAAGCGTTCCACCAAGTTGCACGCTCATGACGCCAATAACGAATGTAATGAAGGCGATATCGTTATCATTACCTCCTGTCGTCCGCTGTCCAAGACAAAAACCTGGGCACTGGAATCGATTGTTGAACGGGCCGCGATTATTTAAGGCCTGAATTGAATAGAGTTTAGCGGAGTCGCTCAAGATGATTCAGATGCAAACCATACTCGACATCGCCGATAACAGCGGTGCTCGTCGCGTACAATGTATTAAAGTGCTCGGTGGTTCCAAGCGCCGTTACGCCGGTGTTGGCGACATTATCAAGGTGAGCATCAAAGAAGCGATCCCGCGTGGTCGCGTTAAAAAAGGCGATGTCTTCAATGCTGTAGTCGTACGCACCCGAAAAGGTGTGCGTCGTCCTGATGGTTCGCTGATTCGCTTTGATAGCAACGCAGCGGTATTACTGAACAACCAGCTACAGCCGGTCGGTACCCGTATTTTTGGTCCGGTTACCCGTGAACTGCGTACTGAAAAGTTCATGAAGATCATTTCACTGGCACCCGAAGTACTGTAAGGCAGAGAGTAAAGCCATGAACAAGATTCGAAAAGGTGATGAAATTATTGTCATCACAGGTAAAGACAAAGGCAAACGTGGCACCGTTTCACGTGTGATGATGGATGAAGACAGTGTTCTTGTCGACAACATCAATGTCGTCAAAAAACACCAGAAACCGAATCCCGCTGCCGGTGCTACAGGCGGGATTGTGGAAATGGAAAAGCCATTGGATATCTCCAATGTGGCTATCTATAACCCGGTAACCGGCAAAGCTGACCGGGTCGGCTTCAAGACCCTCGAAGATGGTCGCAAGGTCCGTTACTTTAAATCCAATGGCGAAGTTTTAGACGCTTAATCGTTTAGGTTGCAACAATGGCAAGATTGCAGGATTTTTACCGAGAAACTGTTGTTTCCAGTCTGAAAGATCAGTTTGGTTACAAGAGCGTGATGGAAGTACCCAAGATCACCAAGATCACACTCAACATGGGTGTGGGCGAAGCTATTGGTGACAAGAAAATTCTGGAGAATGCGGTAGCCGATATGACCAGGATTAGCGGTCAGAAGCCTATCGTGAACAACGCGCGCAAGTCCGTCGCCGGTTTCAAGGTGCGCGAAGGTTTCCCGATTGGGTGCAAGGTCACGCTGCGCAGTGAACGCATGTACGAGTTTCTGGATCGACTGATTAACATTGCGATACCGCGTGTTCGTGATTTCCGTGGTCTGAATTCAAAGTCGTTCGATGGTCGTGGAAATTACAGCATGGGCGTTCGTGAGCAGATCATTTTCCCGGAAATCGAGTATGACAAGATCGACGCGATTCGGGGGATGGATATTACCATCACCACGACAGCTAAATCTGATGAGGAAGGGCGCGCGCTACTGGCGGCGTTTAACTTCCCGCTGAAAGGTCAAGGGTAGGAGAAGAACATGGCAAAAGTTTCCATGGTTGAGCGCGAAGCCAAGCGTATCAAGACAGTAAAAAAATACGCCGATAAACGCGCGGCATTAAAGGCCAGGGTCAAGGATCCGAATCTCTCGATTGAAGAGCGGATGGAAGCCCAGCATCAGCTGCAAAAGTTGCCGCGCGATGCCAGCCCGGCCCGTTTGCAGCGTCGCTGCCGGATTACCGGTCGTCCGCACGCTGTATATCGCAAGTTCGGGCTGTGTCGTAACAAGCTGCGTCAGCACACCATGCAGGGTGATGTGCCTGGTCTGCGCAAGGGTAGTTGGTAACAGATTAGGCTGATGGCAAGAGCTGAGAGCCTGGAGAAATAACGAAATGATGACAGATCCGATTTCAGATATGTTGACAAGAGTGCGCAACTCACTTGCCGCAGGCAAGACGAGCGTGAGTATGCCGTACTCCAAACAGAAGCAGGCGATTGCCCAGGTGCTGAAGGATGAAGGTTATATTGCCGACTTCAGCAAGGGTGGTGAGGATGATGCCAAGCCTCAGCTGATTGTTCAATTGAAGTATTACCAGGGCCAGCCGGTTATTGAGAAAATCAAACGGGTTAGCCGTCCTGGGTTGCGCATTTACAAGAGCAAGAATGAGCTGCCGAGTGTGATGGGTGGCTTGGGTATCGCAATTATTTCCACTTCCCAGGGTCTTATGACCGATCGTGCCGCGCGCAAGTCCGGCTTCGGTGGTGAAGTGGTTTGTACCGTGCAGTAATTCTAGGGTAGCGCGTCATGGCGAGAATAACAGCAATTAGTATTCCCTCTGGTGTGGAGGTCACAATTAATGACCAGCATGTCAGTGTGAAAGGTTCAAAGGGCACCATGGAGCACACCGTGCATCCGGTTGTTGAAATTGTCCGCGAAGAGGACAATCTCACCTTTTTGCCTCGTGAAAAAGGTCCGGAAGCGATCGCGCAAAGTGGTACTGCCAGGGCGGTCATTAACAACCTGGTTACCGGGGTCAGCGAAGGTTTTGAAAAGAAGCTCGAGCTGGTCGGTGTCGGTTATCGGGCGCAGTCACAGGGCAAAGTTCTGAACCTGACCCTGGGCTTCTCGCATCCGATTAATTATGAGCTGCCGGAAGGTGTCACGGCTGAAACACCGAGCCAGACAGAGGTCGTGATTCGCGGTATTGACAAACAGCAGGTTGGCCAGGTCGCGGCGGAAATCCGCGGCTTTCGTCCGCCCGAACCCTACAAGGGCAAGGGTGTGAAATACGCGGATGAGCGCATTATCCGCAAAGAAGCCAAGAAGAAATAAGGGCAAGGTAAGACGATGGATAAAAAGACTACTCGTTTACGTCGTGCACGCCGCACTCGCGCCAAGATTCGTGAGCTGGCTGTGCCGCGTCTGTCGGTATATCGCACACCCCGGCATATCTATGCCCAGGTGATCGCGGCCAATGGCAGTGAAGTTTTGGCTGCAGCCAGTACTGTGCAGACTGATATTAAAGGTAATGTCAAAAATACAGGCAATGTTGATGCCGCGGCGGTAGTCGGCAAAACCATTGCAGAAAAGGCCAAAGCGGCGGGTGTCACCAGTGTGGCTTTTGATCGCTCCGGCTTTAAATATCATGGCCGGGTCAAGGCCCTGGCGGATGCTGCGCGCGAAGCCGGCTTGCAATTCTAAAGGTTAATGAATTATGGCTGCATTTGACAAAGAACAGAACGCTGAAGACTTACAGGAACGCCTGGTTGGTATCCGTCGTGTTGCCAAGGTGGTCAAAGGTGGACGAATTTTCGGCTTCTCGGCCCTGACTGTTGTCGGCGATGGTAACGGCCGGGTCGGGTTTGGCCGCGGTAAGGCACGCGAAGTACCGGTTGCCATACAAAAGGCCATGGAAGATGCACGCAAAAATATGGTCAAGGTGCCGTTGAATAACCATACCTTGCAATACCCGATCAATGCCGAGCATGGCGCCGCCAAGGTATATATGCAGCCCGCTTCAGATGGTACCGGTGTTATCGCCGGCGGCCCGATGCGCGCCGTATTCGATGTGGTTGGCGTGCACAACGTACTGGCAAAATGTATCGGTAGTAACAATCCGGTTAATGTCGTGCGGGCAACAATTAATGGTCTGAAAAACATGACCTCGCCGGAGCAGGTTGCGGCCAAGCGCGGCAAGAGTGTCAAGGACATTGTGGAATAAATCATGGCTGACAAGACTATCAAGGTAACGCTGGTACGCAGCATGCACGGCCGACTGGCTTCACATAAAGCCTGTGTTACAGGCCTGGGTTTGCGTCGTATGCATCACACTGTTGAAGTGGAAGATACCCCGTGTACTCGAGGCATGATCAACAGGGTTCATTACATGGTAAAGGTTGAGGAGAATTGAGAATGCGTTTGAATAACCTCAAGCCGACCCAGGGTGCAAGAAAACCAGCCAAGCGGCGCGGTCGGGGCATTGGTTCCGGTCTGGGCAAGACCGGTGGCCGCGGTCACAAAGGCCAGAAAGCCCGTTCCGGCGGTTTCACCAAGGTGGGATTTGAAGGCGGTCAGATGCCCTTGCAACGCCGTTTGCCGAAAGTCGGCTTCACATCCCGTATTGCGCGCGTTACCGATGAAATTCGCCTGCATGAGCTGAATAATCTCGATGCCGAGGTAATTGATCTGGCTGTGCTGCAAAAGGCCAACCTGATTAGCAAGGAAATTCAACGGGCCAAGGTCATGCTGTCCGGCAAGCTTGAAAAAGCTGTGACCCTCAAGGGCATTCGTGTCACCAAAGGTGCCCGGGAAGCTATTGAGGCCGCCGGCGGCAAGGTCGAAGAGTAAATTTCAGGATGGGTGCATCGAAACAGGGAGTGGCCAATGCAATGGCCGGGGGCAAGTTTACCGAGCTGCGTCAACGCTTGTTGTTCGTACTTGGTGCCCTGCTGGTATTCCGGATCGGCTCCTTTATCACTGTGCCGGGTATCGATCCAGAGTCACTGGCACAGATGGTCGAGCAGCAGCGCGGCACCATACTGGACATGTTTAACATGTTCTCCGGCGGGGCGCTGGCCCGGTTGTCACTGTTTGCACTGGGGATCATGCCGTATATTTCGGCCTCGATCATCATGCAACTGCTGACCAAGGTCCATCCCAAGCTTGAGCAGATAAGCAAGGAAGGGGCCGCCGGCAAACGCAAGATTACCCAGTACACCCGGTTGGCGACGCTGGGTCTGGCGACTTTTCAGGCACTGGGTGTCGCGGTCGCGTTATCACGCCAGGAAGGGCTGGTGATCATCGATCACAATACGTTCTTCTTTACGACCGTGGTGACGCTGGTGACCGGTACCATGTTCCTGATGTGGCTGGGTGAGCAGATTACCGAGCGCGGTATCGGTAACGGTATTTCGCTGATTATTTTCGCAGGCATTGTCGCCGGGCTGCCGACGGCACTCGGGACAACAATGGAAATGGGACGGACCGGGGATCTGGCCTACGGCAAGATTCTGGTGCTGTTTGCCCTGGCCCTGGGTGTAACCGCCTTTGTGGTCTTTATGGAGCGTGGCCAGCGTCGGATTACGGTCAATTACGCCAAGCGGCAGCAGGGGCGCAAGATGTATGCGGCGCAAAGCAGTCATTTGCCGTTGAAGATCAACATGGCCGGCGTTATACCGCCGATCTTTGCGTCAAGCATTATACTGTTCCCATCCACCCTGTTGGGCTGGTTTGGCGGCAGCGCTGACGGGGCGGCAGGTGTCCTGCAGGATATCTCCACCATGTTGTCGCCGGGCCAGCCACTGTATGTGCTGCTCTATGCGATCGCGATTATATTTTTCTGTTTCTTTTATACGGCATTGATGTTTAACCCGAAAGAAACAGCGGACAATCTGAAGCGTTCCGGTGCCTTTGTCCCCGGAATTCGCCCCGGCGAGCAGACGGCTCGCTATATCGATTCGATTCTGGGGCGTTTGACTCTGGTCGGCGCGGTCTACATCACCGCCGTCTGCCTGTTACCGGAATTTTTGATTCTGGCCTGGGGGGTTCCGTTCTATTTTGGCGGGACCTCATTGCTGATTGTGGTCGTGGTGGTGATGGACTTCATGGCCCAGACCCAGTCGCTGCTGATGTCGCATCAGTACGAAAGCTTGATGAAAAAGGCCAACCTGAAGGGTCAGGGTCCCTCAGGCATGCTGCGCTGAACAACCTGGCTCCGGGCAGGGGGTATAACCCGGCCCCGCCAGTCAGGGTCCCCTCGGGGACCACGAGTGAAAGACTTCTGTATCCCGCGTCGACGGGCTGATCATCCAGCCTGAGGGGCGGCCCGAGCTGAACTGGAATTTGGAGAGACTGCGATGAAAGTGCGTGCATCAGTCAAGAAAATGTGCCGGAACTGCAAGATCATCAAGCGCAATGGCGTGATCCGGGTGATCTGTACCGATCCGCGCCACAAACAGCGCCAGGGCTGACCCGGCGCAAGTGAAAAAACGGAAAAAGCCTTGCCCGGGCAGGCAGTTAGCGATTAAAATTGCCCGTTTCGCAAGGCCCGGTTGGCAATTGTTAACTAAAGATTTGAACGTTTAGGAGTAAGGCTAGATGGCCCGTATTGCAGGCATCAACATCCCGGTGAACAAGCACGCGGATATCGCGCTGACGTCAATTTACGGCATCGGCCGGACCCGCGCCCGGAAGATTTGTGACGACGCGGGGATTGACCCGACCACCAGGATTCGTGATCTGGATGATGACGCGGTCGAGAAACTGCGTAACGAAGTCGGCAAGATCAGCGTGGAAGGTGATCTGCGTCGGGAAGTTTCTATGAATATCAAACGGTTGATGGATCTGGGTTGTTACCGCGGAATCCGTCATCGCCGTGGATTGCCGCTGCGCGGCCAACGTACCCGGACCAATGCCCGTACCCGCAAGGGACCGCGCAAACCGATTAGACGATAAGTTTCATTAAATTAGGTTTCTGGAAATATGGCAACCAAAGCTGCTCGTACACGTAAAAAAGTCAAACGCGATGTCTCTGACGGGATTGCTCACGTCCATGCATCATTCAATAACACGATCGTGACTATCTCGGATCGTCAGGGCAACGCGCTGTGCTGGGCGACTGCCGGTGGCTCCGGCTTCCGCGGTTCGCGTAAAAGCACGCCTTTTGCCGCCCAGGTTGCCGCCGAGCGTTGCGGCGAGATGGCTCAGGAATATGGCATGAAAAATCTGGAAGTCTGGGTCAAGGGCCCGGGTCCGGGACGCGAATCCGCCGTACGTGCATTGAATGCAAAAGGCTTTCGTATCACCAACATCGCCGACGTGACGCCCATTCCGCATAATGGTTGCCGTCCTCCGAAGAAACGTCGCGTATAAGCGGGAGAGAATACCTTGGCTAAATATATTGGTTCAAAATGCCGCCTGTGCCGCCGTGAAGGCGAGAAGCTGTTTTTAAAGGGCGAGAAGTGCTACGGCAGTAAATGTGCGATTGAAAACCGCCCGTTTCCGCCGGGTCAGCATGGTCAGCGTCGCGGACGTCTGTCTGATTACGCGACCCAGTTGCGTGAAAAGCAGAAAATGCGTCGTGCTTACGGCATCATGGAAAAACAGTTCCGCGGCTATTACAAACAAGCCGATCGCCTTAAAGGTTCGACCGGTGACAATCTGTTGCAATTGCTGGAATGTCGTCTGGACAATGTTGTATACCGCATGGGTTTTGGTGCTTCTCGTTCCGAAGCGCGTCAGCTGGTTCGGCATAACGCGATTACCGTTAATGGCCGCAAGGTAAATATCCCTTCCATGCAGATCCGGGCAGGCGATGTTGTCGCTGTTGCGGAAAAAGCCCGCAATCAGCTGCGTATCAAGGGTGCAAGCGAAGCTGCCCAGAACCGCGGGTTTGCCGAATGGCTGGAAGTCGATACCGACAAGCTGACAGGTACGTTCAAGAGCGTACCGGAACGCAGCGAATTGCCGACTGATATCAAAGAACACCTGGTCATCGAACTGTACTCCAAGTAATCAGTTTGAGCAGGACACAGGGACTTTTGAACATTAAATTGAGAGGACATAGATGACGGCCTCAGTATCAGATTTTCTGACACCGCGAATTGTTGATATTCAGCAAATCAGCGATACCCATGCCAAGGTCACTCTCGAACCGCTCGAGAGAGGTTTCGGGCACACGCTGGGTAATGCCCTGCGCCGCATTCTGCTGTCTTCGATGAGCGGCGCCGCCATCACCGAAGTGGAGATCGAGGGTGTCCTGCACGAATACACCACTATTGAAGGTGTACAGGAAGATGTCGTGGATATCCTGCTGAACCTCAAGGGTGTTGCTCTGCGTATGGACGGCGAGGACGAAGCCACCCTGACGCTGAACAAAAAAGGTCCCGGCCAGGTTACTGCCGCGGATATTCAGCTGATTCAGAATGTGGAGGTAATCAATCCGGATCATGTTCTGGCCAACCTGACCAAGGAAGGCGAATTGAATATGACTCTCAAGATTACCCGTGGCCGGGGTTATGAAGCCGCCAACACCCGGGGTGACGAGGAAGAAGAGGAGCGTCCCATCGGTCGCCTGCAACTGGATGCCAGTTTCAGCCCGATACAGCGTGTTGCCTACGTAGTAGACAGTGCGCGTGTTGAGCAGCGTACCGATCTGGACAAGCTGACTATCGAACTGGAAACCAACGGTACCATCGACCCGGAAGAAGCTATTCGTGGTGCGGCAACCATTCTTCAGGACCAGCTGTCTGCCTTTGTCGATCTGCGCGGTAAGGAAGAGACCACTCCGGCCGAGCAGGAACCGGAAATTGATCCGATTCTGCTGCGCCCGGTCGATGACCTGGAGCTGACTGTCCGTTCCGCCAACTGCCTGAAAGCAGAACAGATTTACTACATCGGTGATCTGATTCAACGCACCGAAGTGGAACTGCTCAAAACACCGAACCTGGGCAAGAAGTCCCTGACTGAAATCAAGGACGTGCTGGCCTCCCGTGGATTGTCACTGGGTATGCGCCTGGAAAACTGGCCGCCGGCAAGCCTGAAGGACAAGGAAGCTTCCTGAAGCTTCTGACTGTTTAACGAATCTAGTTTAGGATTTAGAACCATGCGTCACCGTCAAAGTGGTCGAAAACTCAATCGGAACAGCCCGCATCGCAAGGCGATGTATCGCAATATGTCGGCTTCTCTGTTCCACAATGAACTGATCCGCACCACCTTGCCCAAGGCCAAGGAACTGCGCCGTGAGGTTGAACCGTTGATCACCCTGGCCAAGACTGACAACGTGGCCAATCGTCGTCTGGCGTTCAACCGCCTGCGCGATCGCGAGGCCGTGACCAAACTTTTCAATGAGCTTGGCCCACGCTATCAGGATCGTCCCGGCGGCTACCTGCGCATTCTCAAGTGCGGTTTCCGTACTGGAGATAACGCACCAATGGCCTATGTCGAGCTGCTTGATCGTCCGGCACCGGAAGCCTCTGCCGAGGAGCCGGCGACCGAAAACGCCGAAGCCTGAACCACGGGTTCAGCTGCAGAGTAAAAAGCCGGGCAATGCCCGGCTTTTTTGTTTGTGCCGCTATAGCGACAAACAACGGGAGCTCCCGAATACACCGAAGACACTGAAAATAAATTCGGTGAGTTCGGTTTCAATCGGTGTTTTCGGTGGTACTCACACCACCGGTGGACGATGGTTGAGAATTTGCTGTTCGAGTGAATGAGGAATGGGGATGATTGTTTTATTCACCGATTTTGGCTACGAGGGCCCCTATGTCGGGCAGATGAAGGCGGTGCTCGCCCGGCATGCGCCGAATGTGCCGATCATCGACCTGATGCACGATGCGCCGGTATTTAATCATCATGCCGCGGCCTATCTGCTGGCGGCGGTCAGCTCATCGTTCCCGCAAGAGTCGGTATTTCTATCGGTGGTGGATCCGGAGGTGGGTCATCCCGATCGGCGGCCGGTTATTGTGCGCGCCGATAATCGCTGGTTCGTCGGTCCGGGCAATACCCTGTTTAATACCGTGATTAAACTGGCCACTGAAGTCGATGTCCGGGAGATTACCTGGCGCCCGCCACAACTGTCCGATTCCTTCCATGGCCGCGATCTGTTTGCCCCGGTGGCGGCACAACTGGCGCTGGGGCGCATGCCCGACGCCGAGGGTATTCCAGTCACCGACCTGCCGGGTTCCGAGTGGCCATCGGATCTGTACGAGATCATCTATTTCGATCGCTATGGCAATGCCATGACCGGCATCCAGGCCGAATCACTCGGTACGGATCAACACCTGTTGATCAGGAATCAGACGCTCGAATACTCCCGGACGTTTTCACTGGCAGAAAAAGGCCGGCCATTCTGGTATCGCAACTCGGTGGGGCTGGTCGAACTGGCCCTGTACGGTGACAGCGTTGCTGAACGCTTGAACCTGTGCGTGGGTGACAAGCTGGCGATACAGGATCCAGCCCCTGGCCCCTAGAGGAGTAGGTCAGGTTGCGTGCAGCGCTACCTGACACCCTTCTATTCGCAGGGCGTCACGCAGGCTAACGCCAGCGTGACCTACAGGATTAGCCAGAGTATAAAGTAGACATGAATTTGGAACAGTTGTTCAGGCGCGCTTCTTGTCGCGTTTCTGCTGGGCCTCGAGGACCGGTTTGAGATAAACGCCGGTGTGGGAGCTGTCGTATTCGGCGACCTCTTCCGGCGTGCCGGCGCAGACCAGGGTCCCGCCCTTGTTGCCGCCCTCCGGTCCCATGTCGATGATCCAGTCGGCGGTTTTGATCACATCCAGGTTATGCTCGATGATCACAATGGTGTTGCCGTGATCGCGCAGCCGGTGCAGTACGGCCAGCAGCTGTTCGATATCATAAAAATGCAGGCCGGTGGTCGGTTCGTCCAGAATATATAACGTATTGCCGGTGTCGCGCTTGGACAGCTCGCGGGCCAGTTTGACCCGCTGCGCCTCGCCGCCGGAGAGGGTGGTGGCGTTCTGGCCCAGCTTGATATAGGTGAGGCCCACATCCATCAGGGTCTGCAGCTTGCGCTTGATCGCCGGTACCGCGTCAAAAAAGCTCAAGGCATCCTCGACGGTCATCTCCAGCACTTCATAGATGTTCCGGCCCTTGTACCTGATCTCCAGCGTCTCGCGGTTATAACGCTTGCCCTTGCAGACATCGCAGGGCACGTAGATATCCGGCAGAAAGTGCATCTCCACTTTTATGACACCGTCGCCCTGGCATGCCTCGCAGCGTCCGCCCTTGACGTTGAAGCTGAAGCGTCCCGGGTTGTAGCCCCGGGCGCGGGCCTCCTGGGTGCCGGCGAACAGCTCGCGGATGGGAGTGAACAGCTGGGTATAGGTGGCCGGGTTGGAGCGCGGCGTGCGGCCGATGGGGCTCTGGTCGATGTCCACCACCTTGTCGAACTGGCCCAGACCGACGATCTCGTCGCAGGGCGCCGGCTCCTGCCCGGCCTGGTTGATCTCGGCGGCGGCATGCAGATAGAGGGTGTCGTTGATCAGGGTCGATTTGCCCGAGCCGGAGACCCCGGTGACCGCGGTCATCAGCCCCACCGGGATGTCGATATCCACATTCTGCAGGTTGTTACCGCGGGCCCCGTGGATCGACAGCCAGCGCTCGCCGGCGGGGGTGCGCGTGGCCGGCACGGCGATGGCCTTGCGGCCGGCCAGGTACTGGCCGGTCAGGGAGTCGGGGCTGGCCATAATCTGCTGTGGCGTACCCTGAGCGACGATATGGCCGCCGTGGGCGCCGGCCCCTGGCCCGATGTCCAGTACGTGATCGGCGCTCAGAATCGCCTCCTCGTCGTGCTCCACCACGATCACGGTGTTGCCCAGGTCCCTTAAATGATAAAGGGTATTGAGCAGTCGGCTGTTGTCCCGCTGGTGCAGGCCGATGGAGGGCTCATCCAGCACATACATAACCCCCACCAGCCCGGCGCCGATCTGGCTGGCCAGGCGGATGCGCTGCGCCTCGCCGCCGGAGAGGGTGTCGGCACTGCGATCCAGGCTCAGGTACTCCAGCCCCACGTTGACCAGGAAATTGAGCCGCAGGGTGATCTCCTTGAGGATCTTCTCGGCAATCTTGCCGCGCCGCCCGGGCAGGTCCAGGCGGCTGAAAAAATCGTGTGCCGTGTCGATGGCCATGGCGGTCACATCGGGCAGGGTCTTGTCGGTGACAAACACATGCCGGGCCGGGCTGTTCAGCCGGGTGCCGTGGCACTCGGGACAGGCCTGATGGCTCAGATATTTGGCCAGCTCTTCACGCACCACGTTGGACTCGGTCTCGCGGTAGCGGCGCTGCATGTTGGGGATGACCCCCTCGAACGGCTGGCGCTTTTTGTGCTCGCCGCCGCGCTCGTTGAAATAGACAAATTCGATCTTCTCCTCGCCGCTGCCGTGGAGAATGATCTGTTGCAGCGTGTCGGGCAGATCCTCGAAGGCGGTGTCCATGTCAAAGTCGTAATGACGCGACAGCGACAGCAGCATCTGGAAGTAATAGACATTGCGCCGGTCCCAGCCGCGGATGGCGCCGCTGCTCAGACTCAGTTCCGGGTGGCTGACCACCCGCTGGGGATCGAAATACTGGCGTATGCCCAGGCCGTCGCAACCGGGACAGGCGCCGGCGGGATTATTAAACGAGAACAGTCGCGGCTCCAGCTCGCTCAGCGAGTAGCCGCAGACCGGGCAGGCGTAGTTGGCGGAGAAGACCAGATCCGGCCGGTCGCCATCCATAGCGGCGACCCGGATCACGCCGCCGCCCAGATTCAGGGCGGTCTCGATGGAGTCGGCCAGCCGGGTTTTCAGGTCGGGGCGCACCTTGAAGCGATCCACTACCGCCTCGATGGTGTGCTTGCGCCGCTTGTCCAGATTGGGCAGATCGTCCAGTTCCACCACCTCGCCGTCGACCCGGGCGCGGATATAGCCCTCGGCGCGCAGGGTGTCGAACACCTGTTCGTGCTCGCCCTTGCGATCGTCGATCACCGGCGCCAGCAGCATCAGTCGGGTGCCCTCGGGCAGGGCCAGAATGTGGTCCACCATCTGGCTGACGGTCTGCGCGTCGAGCACGATGTCATGTTCCGGGCAGCGCGGCTCGCCGGCGCGGGCGAACAGCAGGCGCAGGTAGTCGTAGATCTCGGTGATAGTGCCGACGGTTGAACGCGGGTTGTGCGAGGTGGATTTCTGCTCGATGGAGATGGCCGGTGACAGCCCCTCGATATGATCCACATCCGGCTTTTCCATCACCGACAGAAACTGGCGGGCGTAGGCGGACAGCGATTCCACATAGCGGCGCTGGCCCTCGGCATAAATGGTGTCGAAGGCCAGTGACGACTTGCCGGAACCGGACAGGCCGGTAATCACGATCAGCTTGTCGCGCGGCAGATCCAGATCGATATTCTTCAGATTGTGGGTGCGCGCACCCTTGATGTGGATCGTATCCATGAATTCTTCCTGCTACAGCCAAACACGCTACTATACGACGTTTTCGCCATCCCGGGGAAGCCACGACATGGTTTCTGTGACCGGGGACGAAGCAGGTTCTCAATAGCGGTCGCCTCTGGTTTTACGCGCCGCTGCGCACTTTATACCTGTGCGGGTATTCGCCATGCCGGTTTGACCTGGCCGCGGGGTCAGTGTTTCCCGGGCGGGAGGTTCCTGCTAACATCGACGTTTTACCGATAGTCAGACTACGACTATCCCGCTTTTCTTATGCTGGACTTCTCCTGACCTTATCAATGCACGATAACGCGATGACCAAAGGCGAGCGGCGCATTGCGCTGGTCCTGGCCGGGGTATTCTCCTCCCGCATGCTGGGGCTGTTCATGATCCTGCCGGTCTTCACCCTCTATGCCGAGCAACTGCGGGGCTATACCCTGACCCTGGCCGGCCTGGCCATCGGTATTTACGGGCTGACCCAGGCGCTGTTGCAGATCCCGCTGGGAATGCTCTCCGATCGCATCGGCCGCAAGCCGGTGATCGTTGCCGGCCTGCTGGTGTTCGCGTTCGGCAGCCTCCTCGCCGCCGCATCCGATTCCATGTGGGGGGTGATTCTGGGCCGGGCCCTGCAGGGCGCCGGCGCCATTGCCAGCGCAGTGCTGGCGCTGGCGGCGGATCTGACCCGCGAGGAGCACCGGCTCAAGGTCATGGCCCTGATCGGCATCAGTATCGGGCTCTCGTTTGCGCTGGCCATGGTGATCGGACCGCTGCTGCACGGCTGGTTCGGGGTGCCGGGGATTTTCTGGGTCACGGCCGTCCTGGCCGGGCTGGCCATCGTGCTGGTGTGGCGGGCGGTGCCCAGACCGGTCAGTGTGCGCTTTCACCGCGACACCGAGGTGGAGCCGGCCTCGCTGGGCCAGGTGCTGCGCGATAGCCAGCTGCTGCGGGTCGACGCCGGGATCTTCATCCTGCATCTGCTGCTGATGGCCAATTTCGTGGTGGTGCCCGGGTTGCTGGAGCAGCGCTTCGGGCTGCCCGGGGCCAGCCACTGGCGGGTCTATCTGCCGGTATTGTTCCTGTCGATGCTGGTGATCATGCCGTTTATTTTTCTGGCCGAAAAAAAACGCATGGTAAAACAGATACTTGTCTTCGCCGTGGGGCTGATGCTGGCGGTCCAGGCCGCCCTGGCGTCGGGTATCGACTCTATGGCCGGCATGGTCTTCGTGCTATGGTTGTTTTTTGTGGCGTTCAACCTGCTGGAGGCCAGCCTGCCGTCGCTGGTGGCCAAACTGGCGCCGGTGACCCGCAAGGGCACGGCCATGGGCGCCTACACCACGGCGCAGTTTCTCGGGGTGTTTGTCGGCGGGGCGGCCGGCGGCTGGCTGGCGGAGCACTATACGCTGACCAGCCTGTTCCTGTTTAATATGGCCCTGGCGGGGATCTGGCTGTTGCTGGTACTGAGCATGCGTCAGCCGTCTTATTACACCAGTCAGCTGCTGAACGTGGGCAACCTCAACGCGCAGCAGGCCGAGGAGCTGGTCCGTAAATTGAGCGCCGTGCCGGGAGTCATCGAAGCCATTATTGTCGCCGAGGAGGGCGTCGCCTACCTCAAGGTCGACAAACCGAAACTGGATCAAACAGCGCTGTTTGCCTATTCGGTAACAGCACAAAGCTGAACATCAGCGTAATCATTGCACGAAGGGAGAGGACGAACATGGCAAGGGGTATTAATAAAGTAATTCTGGTGGGAAACCTGGGGCGCGATCCGGAAGTGCGCTATTCCGCCAACGGCGCGGCGATTGCCAATGTGTCGATCGCCACCTCCGAAAGCTGGAAAGACAAGAACACCGGCGAACAGGTGGAGAAAACCGAATGGCACCGGGTGGTGATGTTCCGCCGCCTGGCCGAGATTGCCGGGGAATACCTGAAGAAGGGCTCCAAGGTCTATATCGAAGGCAAACTGCAGACCCGCAAGTGGCAGGACAAAGAGGGCCAGGATCGCTACACCACCGAGATCGTCGCCAACGAAATGCAGATGCTCGACTCGCGCGGCGGCGGCAGCGCCAGTTTTGACAACAACTACGACAGCGGTCAGAGCAGCAGTGGTGGTGGTACCGGCGGCGGTGGCGGTCAGCCCGAGCCGGTGCCGATGGGCGACTTCGACGACGATATTCCGTTTTAGGATCGAAAAAAACCGCGCCTCCTGAAACAGGCGCGGTTTTTGGGGTTTACATTCCTGTCGGGGTAAATAACAGTTCCTGAGAGGTGCGCAAAATGCAGGTCAGGCTGCGCATCGCGCTGGCTGACATTTTGACTGAAAAAACAAAACCCCGCCTGAGCGGGGTTTTGTATTATGGCCGTAAGGGAGAACGGTTCGGTCTCAGCGGTTATTGCCCTGACCGGAGTCTCTGCCGCCGCCCATGCCCTGGCCACGACCCTGACCTTGTTCCATCCCTCGACCGTGCTCCATGCCCCGGCCGCGATTCTGGCCCTGCTCCATGCCCCGGCCACGGTTCTGGCCCTGTTCCATACCCCGGC
>JBKGZJ010000028.1:0-19553 GCA_046545635.1 Thiohalophilus sp.
ATTCCGGTTTGCGGAAGACCAGGGTGCCGTTGGTGCCGCCGAAGCCGAAGGAGTTGGACAGGGCGGTATCGATCTTCATCTGCCGGGCCTCGCCAGGAACGAAGTCGAGATCGCAGTCCTCGCTCGGATTGAAAATATTGATGGTCGGTGGTGCCACCTGATCGCGTATCGCCAGGCAGGTGAAGATCGCCTCGATGCCGCCGGCCGCGCCCAGCAGATGACCGGTCATGGACTTGGTGGAGCTCATCGCCAGCTTGTAGGCGTGATCACCAAAAGTACGCTTGGCGGCGGCCACTTCGGCGGCATCGCCGGCCGGTGTGGAAGTGCCGTGGGCATTGATATAATCGATCTGCTGCGGATCGATCGCCGCGTTTTTCAACGCGGCATTCATGCAGCGGGCCGCGCCCTCGCCGCCTGCCGACGGCGACGTCATGTGATAGGCATCGCCGCTCATGCCATAGCCGATCACTTCGGCATAGATAGTCGCGCCACGGGCTTTGGCCTGCTCGTATTCTTCCAGGACGACCACGCCGGCACCGTCACCCAGCACGAAACCGTCGCGCTCCTGATCCCAGGGTCGGCTGGCGGTTTGCGGATCATCGTTACGCGTGGACAGGGCGCGGGCCGCGGCAAAACCACCCAGCCCGGAGGGCGTGGTGGCCATCTCGGCCCCGCCGGCGATCATCACATCGGCATCACCGTATTCGATCAGACGGGCCGCATCGCCAATGCTGTGGGTGGCCGTGGCGCAGGCGGTGACCAGGGCGATATTCGGACCCTTGAAGCCGTAGCGGATCGACAGGTTGCCGGAGATCATGTTGATAATCGAAGCCGGGATCAGAAACGGCGAAAACTTGCGCGGCCCACCTTTCTCGAAAGCTTCGTAGTTCTTTTCAATCGTGCCCAGCCCGCCGATGCCCGAGCCGATCGCCACGCCCATGCGTTCGGCATTGCTTTCGGTCACTTCCAGCCCGCTGTCCTCGATGGCCTCGATCGCCGCGGCGATGCCGTAATGGATAAAGGTATCCATTTTGCGGGCATCCTTGCTGGACATGATGCTGGTGACATCGAAGTCCCGCACCGAACCGCCGAAACGCACTGCAAACTCGGACACATCAAAATGGTCGATTGGACCGATGCCGCTGTTGCCGGCCAGAATATTTTCCCAGGCTGTTTTGACGTTATTACCGACGGGAGACAACATACCCATGCCGGTGACAACAACACGACGTTTTGACACGGTGAGTCCTCTTAGCAGTTGTTGCTATATGATGGCGAGACGGAATATAAGCAAAAGGCCGCACTCACAGTTAACGTGGTGCGGCCCGCAGAAACGCTTAGCAGGTCGATTACTTAACGTTGTTGTTAATGTAATCGATGGCCTGCTGAACGGTGGTAATCTTTTCGGCGTCTTCATCCGGAATTTCGGTTTCGAACTCTTCTTCCAGAGCCATCACCAGTTCCACGGTATCCAGTGAATCTGCGCCCAGATCGTCAACGAAAGACGCTTCCTTGGTCACCTCTTCCGCCTTCACGCCCAATTGTTCAACTACGATTTTTTCTACGCGTTCTTCAACACTGCTCATGTGTTTTCATCCTCTTAATGTTTGAAACTTTCAGCTCTGAGCGCTGTGTGCGGCCGCTATTGTAGTGAAATCATGGTCAATATGCCACCTTCCGGAACGTTAAACACCCCGCACTTTGGCGCCCGAATTAGTCGATTAAATTCATAAACTTACAGTAACCTACGCCATATACATCCCGCCGTTGACGTGCAGCGTCTCGCCGGTGATGTAGGCCGCCCCCGGCGAGGCCAGGAAGGCCACTGCCTGGGCGATTTCCGCCGGATCCCCCAGCCGGGCCAGCGGGATCTGCCCCAGCAGCGCCTCACGCTGGGCCTCCGGCAGGGCCCGGGTCATATCGGTGTCGATAAAGCCGGGGGCCACCACGTTGACCGTGATGCCGCGCGAGCCCACTTCCCGGGCCAGCGACTTGCTGAAACCGATGACCCCGGCCTTGGCGGCGGCATAGTTGGTCTGCCCGGCGTTGCCGGAGACGCCGACCACCGAGGCGATGCTGATAATCCGGCCCTTTTTGGCCTTGCTCATGGGCCGCAGACAGGCTTTGGAGAGGCGAAAAATGGAATTCAGATTGGTGTTGATAATGTCTTCCCATTCGTCGTCTTTCATGCGCATCAACAGGTTGTCGCGGGTGATGCCGGCGTTGTTGACCAGAATACTCGGGGCACCGAAGCCGGCTTCCACCTGTTTGAGGGCGGCGTCGATGCTGGCCGAGTCGGTGACATCCATCATCACGCCCATGCCGTCGATGCCGGCCTCTTTCAGATAGGCGGCAATTTTCTCCGCACCGCCGTCGGAAGTCGCCGTGCCGACCACTCTGGCGCCCTGACGGCCCAGCTCCAGCGCGATCTCCTTGCCGATACCGCGACTGGCACCGGAGACAAACGCAATTTCATTTTCCAGGCTCATAGCTCTCTCCCAATTCTTGCTTTATTTTCACCACGAAGGCCCGAAGACACGAAGTGATTTAATTTGTTTTCTTCGTGACTTCGCGTCTTCGTGGTTAATCTTTTCAATCTGCATTCAGTGCCGTATTCAGCGAGTCTGGATCGAAAATGGCTTCAGCGGCCATACTTTTGTCGATCCGTTTGTTCAGGCCCACCAGCACCTTGCCGGGGCCGCATTCGATCAGGCGGTCCGCGCCGTCGGCGGCCATTTTCTGCACGGTTTCCACCCAGCGCACCGGATTGTAAAGCTGACGCACGAGAGCGTCGCGTATGGCGGCCGGGTCGGTGGGTGCGGCGACATCCACATTGTTGATCACCGGAATCTGCGGGGCCTTGATCTCGATCTGTTCCAGCACCGCGGCCAGTTTATCGGCCGCCGGCTGCATCAGGCTGCAATGGGACGGCACGCTGACCGGCAGCACCAGGGCCCGTTTGGCGCCGCGTTCTTTTGCCACGTTGACCAAACGCTCGACCGCACTCTTGTTGCCGGCCGCGACGACCTGGCCCGGCGAGTTGAAGTTGACCGGGGCCAGTACCTCGCCTTCGGCGGCAGCCTCGCAGGCCTGGCGCACCGCGTCATCGTCCAGCCCCAGGATCGCGGCCATGGCGCCTTCGCCGGCCGGCACCGCGTCCTGCATCAGGCGCCCGCGCTCGGCCACCAGGGCGATGGCGTCGGCAAAATCCAGGCTGCCGGCACAGACCAGCGCGCTGTATTCGCCCAGGCTGTGCCCGGCCATCAGCGCCGGCATCGCCCCGCCCTTCTCCTGCCAGACCCGCCAGGTGGCCACGCCCGCCGCCAGCATGGCCGGCTGGGTGATATCGGTGCGATTCAGATCCTCGGCCGGCCCCTGCTGTACGATCTGCCACAGATCGTAACCAAGCTTGTCCGACGCCTGCGTGAAAGTCTCACCGACCTGCGGATAGGCTTCGGCCAGGTCCTTCAACATGCCTTCGGATTGTGAGCCCTGCCCGGGAAAAACAAACGCCAGTGTCATTGACTACCTCTTTTTAAATTCTCTGGTAATAAACGCGGAGGACGCAGAGGCGCAGAGCCGCGGAGTATATAAAACAATTTTGAGTTTTAAATGTTGAATGTTGAATTAAAACCCCGGCCACAATTCAAAATTTAAAATTTAAAATTCAACATTCAAAATTGTATTTCTCGTCTCCGCGGCTCTGCGTCCTCTGCGTTGTTTTCCAGAGCCTAGAATGTGAGCAGCGCCGAGCCCCAGGTGAAGCCGCCGCCGAAGGCTTCCATCATGATCAGCTCGCCGCGCTTGATCCGGCCGTCGCGCACGGCGATGTCGAAGGCCAGCGGGATGGAGGCCGCCGAGGTGTTGCCGTGCTCGCCGACGGTGACGACGACATTGTCCATCGACATATCCAGTTTGCGCGCGGTGGCGGCGATGATCCGAATGTTGGCCTGGTGCGGCACCAGCCAGTCGATCATCGATTTGCTCATGTTATTGGCCGCCAGGGTCTCATCGACGATGCGGCCCAGCGTGTTGACCGCCACCTTGAAGACTTCGTTGCCTTTCATCTGGATGCGGGCGCTGCCGTCCTTGAATTGCTGCGGATGTTCGGCGATCCCGGCCGGGACAGTCAACAGGTCCCGGTACTGGCCGTCGGCATGAATATGGGTGGAATGAACGCCCGGCTCGTCGCCGGCGGAGAGCACCACCGCGCCGGCGCCGTCGCCGAACAGCACACAGGTACTGCGATCAGTCCAGTCGATAATATTGGAGAGCGTTTCGGCACCGACCACCAGCGCGTTTTTGACCGTGCCGGATTTGACGTAGAGATCGGCCACGCTTAACGCATAAACAAAACCGGTGCAGACCGCCTGAATATCGAACGCCGGGCAGCCGTGAATATCGAGGCGTTGTTGCAACAGACAGGCGGTGCTGGGAAACACACGATCGGGCGTGGTGGTGGCCACGACGATCATATCGATGTCCCCCGGCTCCAGACCGGCGGCCTCGATGGCACGACGTGAGGCCTGTTCGGCGAGATCGCAGGTGGTCTCGTTTTCCACGATGTGGCGTTCCCTGATCCCGGTACGATCGGTGATCCAGTCATCCGAGGTTTCCACCATCTTTTCCAGATCCTGATTGGTCAGAATCTTTTCGGGCAGGTAACTCCCGGTCCCTGTTATGCGTGAATAGATCAACTTGCCTGCCTCTCTGCCAACTGGCCTTCCAGTACCCGGGTAATCCGCGCTGGCACGTTCTTGTTGACTTCCAGCACCGCTTCGGAAATCGCGGTGGTAAAGGAATACGCATCCGCGCTGCCGTGACTTTTAATCACGATGCCCTGCAACCCCAGCAGGCTCGCGCCGTTGTATTCGCGGGGATCGATACGCTTTTTGAATGCTTTGAGTACCGGCATGGCGATCAGGCCGGCCAGCAGGGTCAGCGGATTGCGTTTGAACTCCTGCTTCATGTAATAACTGATCATTTTGGCCACGCCTTCGGTGGTCTTGAGCATGACATTACCGACAAAGCCATCGCAGACAATGACATCCGCCGCGCCATTGAAAATACCGTCACCTTCGACATAGCCGATATAGTTGAGGTTGCTGTTGCTCAGCAGACGCGCCGCTTCCTTGACCCGTTCATTGCCCTTGATCTCTTCTTCGCCGATATTCAACAGACCGATGGTCGGTTCGCGCTGGTTGTTGGCCGCACTGGTCAACGCCGCCCCCATTACCGCAAACTCGAGCAATGTCTGGGCATCGGAATCCACATTGGCGCCCAGATCCAGGACGTGGGTATGGCCCTCGATGGTCGGCAAGGTGGTGCAGATGGCGGGACGATCGATGCCGGGCAGCATCTTCAGTACAAAGCGGGCGGTGGCCATCAGCGCACCGGTGTTGCCGGCACTGACGCAGGCCTGGGCGGCGCCCTCCTTGACCAGGTTGATGGCCACGCGCATGGAAGAGTCCTTCTTGCCCCGCAAGGCCTGCGAGGGCAACTCGTCCATACCCACGACCTGGGTCGCGTGATGGATCGACAGGCGGTCGCTGTTCTTCTTTTTTTGCGCCTGGATAGCCTGCTCGATCACCGGCTCCTGACCAACCAGAATCAGATTCAGCTCCGGATGACGGGAGAGCGCCTTAAAAGCCGCCGGCACGACGACATCCGGGCCGAAATCGCCGCCCATGCAGTCCAGTGCAATTGTGATTGATGTATTGGTCATCAAACTGTCGATTCGAATTTCAGCGATCCAAGCAAAGACGGGACATGGAATACTCCATGTCCCGTGTCCCTGTTGTTATTGTGTCATGGTATAACCTGTCTGCCAGGGGCAGACTGCCTGCGCGACGAAGCGGCTTATTCGCCCTTGTCGATGATCTTGCGGCCACGGTAGTAGCCGTCCGCGCTGACATGGTGACGCAGGTGGGTTTCCCCTGTCGTCGGTTCAATCGACAGCGCGGCAGTGCCCAGCGCATCGTGCGAACGACGCATGCCGCGCCGGGAAGGGGATTTCTTGTTCTGTTGAACAGCCATCGGGATTACCTCGTTTAATCTTTATCCGGTGTTTTCAAATCGGCCAGGACCTGAAACGGATTGTCCTGACCGGCCTTGTCCTGTTGTTCGTCCTGGGGCTCGACATATTCCTGAGCCGGACAGTTTTCCAAATCATGCATCGGTATCTGCGGCAGCGAGAGGAGCAGTTCATCCTCAATCATGTCGACCAGTACCAGCGGTACCGATTCTACTATATAGGGTTCATAGCCGCCCGGCAGGCGGTCCGCCTCGGCCGTGGAGTCCACAAATCCCAGCGCCAGGCCGGTATCGACCGGCCATGCCATCGGTTCGAGACAACGCTGACACGGCAACTGCAGATTGACGCGGATCGAACCCCGCAGAAAATGTACGCCCATCTCATCAACGCCAAACTGCAAACTGAGCGTCACCTCGCCGTCGTCCGTCGCCAACAGGGGCGACAAGCGCTTCATCTGGCGCAATGGCAACACCCCGTCATATTCCCGACCCTGTTCAGCCAGGCGATAGGGGTCAACCTGCACCGGCAGCCGATCTTGCCGATTTGACATAAGCCGCGGATTGTATCGATGCGCCGCCAGTGTGTCAAAAAAATCCTTGAATATCGGGCTGTTCCGTGAACCCGGCCGCATCCTGCAAAGGCCGCTTTCAGTCCCCGCCACGCCGCCGGCTCCCCGGGCTGCTTGACAGGCTCTGAGGGTTCACATAAACAGAGAATTCCCGGCGCCGATGTTGTTTACACATTATTTTTAAGGCATTAGATGATCAAAAAAATCCTCATCGCCAACCGTGGCGAGATCGCGGTGCGGATCATCCGGGCCTGCACGGAACTGGGCATCAAATCGGTGGCCGTCTATTCGGAGGCCGACCGCTATGCCCTGCATGTCAAAAAGGCCGACGAGGCCTACAGCCTGGGCCCGGACACCGTGGCCGGCTATCTTAACGCCCATCGCCTGGTCAATCTGGCCGTGGCCACCGGCTGTGACGCCCTGCACCCCGGCTACGGCTTCCTCTCGGAAAACCCGGAGCTGGCGGAGATCTGCGCCCGGCGCAATATCCAGTTTATCGGCCCCGGGGCGCGGGTCATCCGCCAGATGGGCGACAAGACCCAGGCCCGCAACCTGATGCGCCGGGCCGGCGTGCCGGTCACTCCCGGCAGCGACGGCAATGTGAACGATCTGGAGGACGCCGTGGCGGTGGCCAAATCCACCGGCTACCCGGTGATGCTCAAGGCCACCTCGGGGGGCGGCGGCCGCGGGATTCGCCGCTGCGACAACGAGCAGGAACTGCGGCGCAACTACCAGCGGGTCATCTCCGAGGCGGAGAAGGCCTTCGGCAGTGCCGAGGTGTTCATCGAAAAATACATCGGCAACCCGCGCCATATCGAGGTACAGATCCTCGCCGACCAGCACGGCAATGTGATCCACCTGCTGGAGCGAGACTGCTCCATCCAGCGCCGTCACCAGAAACTGCTGGAAATCGCCCCCTCCCCCCAGCTCAACGACGAGCAGCGTGAGCTGATCGGCGATCTGGCGGTACGCGCCGCCGCGGCGGTCGGCTACACCAATGCCGGCACGGTCGAGTTTCTGATGGACAGCGGCGAGAACTTCTACTTTATGGAGATGAACACCCGGTTGCAGGTGGAGCATCCGGTCACCGAAGCCATCACCGGGGTGGACGTCGTGCAGGAGCAGATCCGAATCGCCTCGGGTCTGACCCTGAGCTTCAGTCAGCAGGATATCCGGCGCAACGGCTACGCGATTGAATTTCGCATTAACGCCGAGGATCCGAAAAACGACTTTCTGCCCAGTTTCGGGCGTATCACCCGTTACTTCGCGCCCGGCGGCCCCGGCGTACGCACCGACGGCGCCATCTATACCGGTTACGAGATCCCGCCTTATTACGATTCCATGTGCGCCAAGCTCATCGTCTGGGCGCCGACCTGGGACGGGGTCATCGACCGTTCATTACGCGCGTTGCAGGATATCGGCGTGTACGGCGTCAAGACCACCATCCCCTATCATATGGAAATCCTGCGTAATGCCGAATTTCAATCGGGACACTTTAACACCGGCTTCGTCGAGACCCACCCGGAGCTGATCGACTATTCCGAGCGCCGCGACGATCGCGCCATCGCCGCCACCATCGCCGCGGCGATAGCGGCAAACATGGGGCTGTGAATTCCAATTATGAATGTTGAATTTTTAATTTTAAATTACTCAGAGGCATTAATTCAAAATTCAACATTGATGCAGGGCCTCTGCGCCTCTGCGTTAAAAAGAAATTAAAAACAGGATTTATTCATGCCCAAGATCAAGATTACCGACACGATTCTGCGCGATGCCCATCAGTCTTTGATCGCCACGCGCATGCGCACCGAGGACATGCTGCCAATCTGCGAGAAGCTCGATCGGGTCGGTTACTGGTCGCTGGAGGTCTGGGGGGGCGCGACCTTCGATGCCTGTGTGCGGTTCTTGAAGGAAGATCCCTGGGAGCGACTGCGCCAGCTGCGCGAGGCCTTGCCCAATACGCAACTGCAGATGCTGTTGCGTGGCCAGAACCTGCTCGGCTATCGCCATTACGCCGATGATGTGGTGCGCGAGTTCGTCGCCCGGGCCGCGGATAACGGCATGGATATCTTTCGCATCTTCGATGCCATGAACGATATGCGTAATATCCGGGTCTCGGTCGAAGCGGTCAGGCAAAGTGGCAAGCATGCCCAGGGTGCCATCTGTTATACCACCAGCCCGATTCACACCCTCGACCGGTTTGTGCAACTGGGTAAAGAAATGCAGGAGATGGGTTGCGACAGTGTGGCCATCAAGGACATGGCCGGGCTGTTAACCCCGAATGTGACCGCGCAACTGGTCTCGGCGCTGGTCAGCGAACTGGATATTCCGGTGTTCACCCATTCGCATGCCACCGCCGGCCTGGCCGACATGTGTCACTACAAGGCGGTGGAAAACGGCGCCGCCGGTTTCGATACCGCCATCTCCTCGTTCTCCGGCGGCACCAGTCATCCACCCACCGAGAGCATGGTCGCCGCCTTCAGGGATACCGAGTACGACCCGGGGCTCGATCTGCCGCTGTTGCAGGAGATCGGCTTTTATTTTCGTGAGGTACGCAAGAAGTACCATCAGTTCGAAAGCAAATTCACCGGCCTGGATACCCGCGTCCAGGTCAACCAGGTCCCCGGTGGCATGATCTCCAACCTGTCGAACCAGTTGAAAGAACAGGGTGCCCTCACCCGCATGAACGAGGTGCTCGAGGAGATCCCGCGGGTGCGCAAGGAACTGGGTTATCCGCCGCTGGTCACGCCCACCTCGCAGATCGTCGGTAGCCAGGCGGTGATGAACGTGCTCGCCGGCAAGCGCTACGCGACCATCACCAACGAGGTAAAACATTATTTGCAGGGCCGCTACGGCCAGGCGCCGGGTGAGATCAGCCCGCAGGTCCGGCACATGGCCATCGGCAACGAGGAAGTGATCAAATGCCGCCCCGCCGATCTGATCCCGCCGGAGATGGAGAAGCTGCGCAGAGAGATCGGTACCCTCGCCAAATCGGAAGAGGATGTGCTGACCTACGCCATGTTCCCGGAACTGGGCCGCGATTTTCTGCAGCAGCGCGAGGACGGCAAGCTGATCCCCGAGCCGCTCGAGCCACCCAACGTCAACAGTGCCAACGGCCAAAAAGCCGCCACCGAGTTCAATGTCACCCTGCATGGCGAGAGTTATCACATCAAGGTCACCGGGCGCGGTTATCCCAAGGAGCACCTGCGCCCCTATTACGTCACCGTCGACGGGGTCCCCGAGGAGATCCTGCTCGAATCACTGGATGAGATCACCCTGGGCGGCGAAGGCAGCGAGGCCGGCCACCCCCGCTCCGCCGCCGGCAAACGCCCCCGCGCCACCACCCCGGGCCATGTCTCCACCTCCATGCCCGGCACCATCGTCGATGTGCTGGTCAATGTCGGTGATGAAGTCAACGCGGGCGATCCGGTGCTGATCACCGAGGCGATGAAAATGGAAACCGAGATCCAGGCGCCGATAAAAGGTATCATCAAGGCCATCCACGTCACCAAGGGCGAAAGCGTCAACCCGGATGAGGCGCTGGTGGAAATCGAATAAACAAAATAATTTAACCACGAAGACACCAAGACACGAAGTAATTATTTCTGGTTTTCTTCGTGGCTTCGTGACTTCGTGGTAATAAAACGTCAAATTATGAAAGCTAATCGTTATGAGTAATAAACTGGTCCTCGCTTCCACCTCGCCGTTTCGCAAGGCCATCCTGGAAAAATTCGGTGTGCCGTTTGAGACCGCTTCCCCGAAGGTGGACGAAACAGCGCAGGCCGGGGAATCCGCCGGGCAACTGGTCAGGCGGCTGGCCGAAGCCAAGGCGCGCGCGGTGGCTGAACAATTTCCCGAGGCGCTGATCATCGGCTCTGACCAGGTGGCGGTGATTGACAATACAATCCTGGGCAAGCCCGGCAGTCATGACAGGGCTATCGAACAATTGCGCGCCGCCTCCGGTCAAACCGTCACCTTTCTCACCGGTCTGTGTCTCTACAACAGCCGGACTGACCATGTCCGGTGTGACGTGGTACCTTTCAAGGTTCACTTTCGTCAGCTCGATGACAGCCAGATCGAAAACTATTTGCAAAAGGAGCAGCCCTACAACTGTGCCGGCAGTTTCAAATCCGAAGGGCTGGGCATCGTCCTGTTCGATAAACTCGAGGGCGACGATCCCAATACCCTGATCGGCCTGCCGTTGATCCGGCTGATAAGCATGCTGGAGCAGGAAGGATTTCGCGTCATCTAATATAGTGTAGAGGACGCAAAACAAAGCTCACCACCAAGACACGAAGGCGCGAAGAAAACCGAAAATAATTACTTCGTGTCTTGGTGTCTTCGTGGTGAGGTTTTCCGCCAGTTATTTACCCCTCTTCTGGTTCTGGCCGCAGCCACTACCCCGGGAGCCTCGGCCCTGATTAATGTCACAACGATGGCGAAAACCATCGATCTGTTCTATACATCTACTAATCCAAAACTTTAAAAAGAGCCTTCAGATGACTGTTTTATAAGAACTTATCAGGTCGTGACCTGAACCTGAATCACTCTTTTGTTAGCACCGCCTGGCTTGACACTTGATCGCACTCTGCTATGAATAGTAATAGACTGACTGGTCTATTAACGATCTGAGGCAGTATGGCAACCGAAACCAAACAGCTTTTACTCGAACGGGGCATGACCATGTTGTTGCGCCGCGGCTATCACAATCTCGGGATAACGGCGGTACTGGAAGCGACGGATATCCCCAAGGGCTCGTTTTACCACCATTTCCGATCCAAGGAGGACTTTGGCCTGCAGGCCATCGATCGCTATATGGAAGAAGTGCATGCCGGACTCGACCATTGCCTGAATGACAAAAGTCTCGCCCCGCTGGATCGGGTGCGCCGCTTCTTCGAGCTCAGCGAGGAGAAGTATCGCACCGAGGGCTATCTCGGTTGCCTGCTGGGCGGCCTGGGCCAGGAGCTGTCGGGTGTCAGTGAGGTCTTTCGTCAGAAGGTCGAACAGTGTTTCTTTGAGATCGCCCGGCGTATCGCCGTCAGTCTTGAGGAGGCGATCGCACGGGGGGATCTCGCGGAAAATACCGACCCGCAAAAACTGGCGGAACTGCTGGTCAACTGCTGGGAAGGCGCGGCATTGCGGACCCGTCTGCGACGGGATCCCGCCCCGTTGCGGGAAATGCTGGATTTTTATTTCCGCATGGCCTCGGCCCGGGGAGGTTAATATCCAACACCACTGTTGTCGCCGGGGGGAAATGCCGCCTCAAAAATAGACCGACCGGTCTATTAACGTAGAGTACGCCAAACGATCGACAACATTTAAGGAGGCAGAAAATGGAGAATGCATCACTTTATGAACGTCTCGGGGGCAGTGACGGTATCAATACACTGGTGGAGAAGATTGTCGCCAATCACATGGAGAACCCGACCATCCGGGCGCGATTTCGTCCCTATCTGGACACCCCGGAAAAACTGGCGACGACCAAGCAACATCTCTGTGCATTTCTTGAGGCCGGTAGCGGCGGGAATGCACAATACCAGGGACGCTCGATGCCGGACACACACCGTGGAATGAATATCAATGCAACAGAATACCTGGCTGCCCTCGATGATATTATGGCAGCACTCGAAGAGGAGCAGATAGACGGGCAAACCCAAAAAGATGTGCTGGCAATCGCCTATTCGTTAAAAGACGAGATCCTGCACCAGTAAATGCTGGTTTAACCGACGCACCGGGCGATGTCGCTCATGGAGACGCCCGGTGCGGATCGGTTAATCGGTAGATTGAGCGGATACTTCCTTTTCCAACCCGAGGCCAGGTTGTGTTCCACGCACCGTTATCCCTGAATAGAAATACACCATCATCTTACCGTAGAGGACGCAAAACAACGCTAACCACCAAGACACGAAGGCGCGAAGAAAACCGAAAATAATTACTTCGTGTCTTGGTGTCTTCGTGGTTGTCTTTCTTAAATTACCGGATCGTTCCCTTCTCCAGCCCCAGTGTCTTGCTCATGGTGCCGGCCATGGCGGCGCCGAGCTGGCGGGTAAAGCGCTCGAAAAAGTCGGGCTGTGGTGTGTAGTCAACGATGTTTTCAGCTTTAATGACTTCACGGGCAACATAACTGCTGCTGCCGAGGCCGTCGATCAATCCCAGCTCGAGACTCTCCTCACCGGTCCAGATTAATCCGCTGAACAGCTTCGGGTTATCGGCCAATCTGTCGCCACGTCCTTTTTTGACAGTGTCGATAAATTGCTGATGGATGTTGGTCAGCATTTTCTCAACATGCTGCACATCTTCGTGTTTTTCCGGGCTGAAGGGATCCAGGAAGCCTTTATTCTCACCCGCCGTGTACAGGCGACGTTCCACACCCAGTTTATCGATCGCCTCGGTAAAGCCGAAGCTGTTCATAATCACCCCGATGGAGCCGACGAGACTCGCTTTGTCGGCGTAGATCTCATCCGCGCCGGCGGCGATGTAATAGCCGCCGGAAGCACCGATATCGCTGATCACGGCATAGACCCGGGTGTCGGGATACTGTTCGCGCAGGCGGGATATCTCGTCATTGATATAACCGGCCTGCACGGGGCTGCCGCCGGGGCTGTTGATGCGCAGGATGATCCCTGACACTTTTTCGTTCTTAAACGCGTTACGCAATCCGGTGACAATATTATCGGCGCTGGCTGATTCACCATCAGCGATAACGCCGTTGACTTCGATCAGTGCGGTATGCTTTTTACTGACGAGATTGGCGCGGCCCGAGTCGGTCTTGACAAAGGCGGTAAAATAGACCAGAAACAGGTAGGAGAGGAAAAGCAGCACGAAGAATATCTTCCAGCGGCGGCTTTTTTTCTGCTCGTTTAGCGCGGCGAATGCCAGGCGGTTAATGACATCCTGTTGCCATTGCTGCGCGGATGAGTCCTGATGGTTTTTTTCGTCGCTCATGTTGTCCTTTCCATTTTCGTTCGTTTCATCGCGCCAAAGGCGCTCCTATGAACACTGCTGTCGTCACGCGGCCAGGTTGCTGCGCTCCTTCAGCCAGTTGTGAACTTCGCCAATGCTGTCCAGGCAATCCAGCGGCTTGCAATCGAGCAGGCGCTGGCGCTCATGGACACCATAACTTACCGCCAGGGATTTTACACTCGCGTTGGCGGCCATCTGCAAATCATATTCGGTATCACCGATCATCAGTGCCGCATCCGTCTGGACGCCGAGATAATCCATGATCTCATGCAGCATTTGCGGATGAGGCTTGGAATGACATTCATCGGCACAGCGGGTAGTGTGAAAATACTCATCCAGCCCGGTTTGCTGCAGGACCCTGTTCAATCCCTGTCGACCCTTGCCGGTTGCCACGGCCAGAAAGTGGCCGGCACGATGCAACTCTTCGATCATTTCCCGTGCACCGGCAAACAGTTGTGACGGTTCACGTTCGCTTTCCAGAAAATGATGACGATAGCGGGCAGTCAACTGAACCAGCTCCCCGGGACTGCCTTGCGGATACAGGGCACGCAGCGCTTCCTGCAATCCCAGGCCGATGATGTTTTTCAGTTGCTCATCGCTGCGCGGTGCCAGATCCAGATCGCGGATTGCCGCGCGCATGCAGGCAAGGATTTCCCCTTCCGAATCCATCAGGGTCCCGTCCCAGTCGAAAACGATCAATTGTGTGTTATTCATGAAACTCCAGGTTCAGTTTTGCGAGTAATGTTTGCAGGTGTGTGTCCAGCGGCGCGGTCACGTCAATATGGGGACCGTCATCGTCAAATGCAAATACCAGCCGGTGGGCATGTAAAAACAGCCGTTTGAGCCCCGCTTCGCGCAGCTGTTTGTTGAATTTCGGATCGCCGTATTTCTCGTCGCCGGCGATGGGATGGCCCTGATGGGCGGCGTGCACCCGGATCTGGTGGGTGCGCCCGGTCTCCAGCTTGACCTCGACCAGGCTGGCCGTGGCATTGACCGCCAGAGGCCGAAACAGGCTGGCCGCGGTCTTGCCGGTCTCATCCACCCGCACAATCCGTTCACCGGAGGCCAGCACATTCTTTTTCAAAGGCGCCTCGACGCGCCATGCCCCGCCCTGCCAGGGACCCATAAGCAGCGCCAGATAGTATTTGTTCATGCGGTTTTCGCGCAGCAGCTCGTGCAGGGTTCGCAGAGCACTGCGCTTTTTGGCGATGACCAGGCAGCCGGAGGTGTCACGATCGAGGCGGTGCACCAGTTCCAGAAAGGGGGCATCGGGCCGCAGGGCGCGCAGTGCCTCGATCACCCCGTAGCTGACCCCGCTGCCGCCATGCACGGCCAGTCCGCTGGGCTTGTTGAGAATCAAAATCCGTTTGTCTTCATACAAAATCGCCGACTCGACCTGGCGCAGCACCCGCTCGGCCGGCGTGGTGACGGTTCTCTCGCCCAGACGCACCGGCGGAATCCGTACCTCGTCCCCCGCCTTGAGCCGGTAGGGCGCCTTGATACGGCCCCTGTTGACCCGGACCTCGCCCTTGCGCAGGATACGGTAGATCAGACTGCGGGGCGCGCCCTTGAGCCGGGTGAGCAGATAGTTGTCGATACGCTGGCCGGCCTGTTCGGGCCCGATTGTGACCAGTTTGACCTCTGAAGGGCCCGGATTACTGCTTTTTGTCGCCATGATGCGTCCTATTCTAGCATTTTTCATCCAGCGATTGATGCTCTGGCGCAACACTGATATATTCGCCTAACTTCCGATTATTGGGGAAGTTCGCCGCTGCTATATCTCCGACTGACTATAGGGCGGCGCAGACGGTCAAAAACCGGTTTTCCATCATCTGCTTCGCGCAGGTGATAACTGCAAGACAAATGTGGCTATTCGCAACCTGTTAATACGACGAATAGCTGTGGATGAACATACGCGCTCCCCGTGTCCGCGACACGTTTCGCGATCGGGTGGGCAGACCAGCACGTGACCCGAGTAGATCTTGATGAGTCACGCCGGCTGTCGGCGATGTCGGGTTCGTGCGAAGGTCTGTTGTGGCATTGCCCACGGTCCGAAGTACAGGCGACCGGGGTCAGAGCGCACGCACGCATAAAGGTTATACAATGAAAAGAATGTTGTTTAACGCAACTCAGCCGGAAGAGTTGCGTGTCGCGCTGGTCGACGGCCAGCGCCTCTACGATCTGGATATCGAAACCAGCGCCCGCGAATCCAAAAAGTCGAATATCTATAAAGGTAAAATCACCCGCATCGAGCCCAGCCTCGAAGCGGCCTTTGTCGATTACGGCGCCGAACGCCACGGCTTTTTGCCCCTCAAGGAGATCTCTCGCGAATATTTCCGCGAAGGCGTCGATCCCGGCGGCAAGCTCAATATCAAGGATGCCATGAAAGAGGGCCAGGAACTGGTCATCCAGGTGGCCAAGGAGGAGCGCGGTAACAAGGGCGCGGCCCTGACCACTTTTATCAGCCTGGCCGGACGCTATCTGGTATTGATGCCGAATAACCCGCGTGCCGGCGGGGTCTCCCGCCGGATCGAGGGCGATGACCGCAACGAGGCCCGTGACGCCCTCGCCCAGCTGGAAATTCCCCAGGACATGGGCATCATCATCCGCACCGCCGGTGTCGGCAAGAATGTCGAAGAACTGCAGTGGGACCTGGATTACCTGCTCAACCTGTGGAAGGCGATCGAGGAAGCCGCGGGCCAGAAACCCGCGCCGTTTCTGGTCTATCAGGAAAGCAACCTGATCACCCGCTCGATCCGCGATTATTTCCGCAACGACATCAACGAAATCATCATCGACGAGCCCGGGGTCTATGAACAGGCCCGGGAGTTCATGGCCCAGGTGATGCCGCATAACCTGAACAAGATCAAGCTCTATCAGGATCCGGTGCCGTTGTTCACCCGTTACCAGATTGAATCGCAGATTGAATCGGCTTTCCAGCGCGAGGTGCGTCTGCCCTCCGGTGGCGCGGTGGTCATTGACCATACCGAGGCGCTGATCTCCATCGACATCAACTCCTCGCGCGCCACCAAGGGCGCCGATATCGAAGAGACCGCGCTCAACACCAATCTCGAAGCCGCCGAAGAGATCGCCCGCCAGTTGCGCCTGCGCGATATGGGCGGCCTGGTGGTGATCGACTTTATCGACATGAGTCCCGCGAAGAACCAGCGCGAAGTGGAAAACCGGCTGCGCGAGGCGCTCAAGGCGGATCGTGCCCGCGTCCAGGTCGGACGCATCTCGCGCTTTGGCCTGCTGGAGATGTCCCGCCAGCGTTTGCGTCCCTCGCTGGGTGAATCCAGCCAGATCATCTGCCCGCGCTGCAGCGGTCACGGCACCATTCGCGGTATCGAATCACTGGCATTGTCTATCCTGCGTCTGGTCGAAGAAGAATCCATGAAGGAAAAGACCGCGCGCGTGGTCGCCCAGTTGCCGGTGGACGCCGCCACCTTCCTGTTGAATGAAAAACGCGATGTGTTGCAGGAGATCGAAAATCGGCACGGGATCAAGATCCTGTTGATTCCGAACATCGATCTGGAGACACCCCATTTCGAAGTGACCCGCGTTCGCGACGACGACCCGTCACTGGAAGAGAACAAACAGAGTTTTCAGCTGGTCGAACGCCATGATGAGGAAGGCACTGAAGCGGTCTCCGCCTCGGTGAGTTCGACCGCCATTGCCCCGGAAGAGCCGGCCGTCAAATCGGTCAAACCGGCCGCGCCCCGCCCGGTTGCGCCTGCGCCCGCCGCCCCGCGCGGCCCCGGGTTGTTTGTCCGTCTGTGGCGCTTGTTGTTCGGCAGCGGTGAACCCGGGCGTCAAAAACCGCGCCAGGAATCCGGCACGACGACTCGTCCCCGCCGCAAGACCAGCGCCGGTGAAGGTCAGCGGCGCAAATCCGGCGGCCAGCAAAACCGCCGTACTGCGCAAAGCGGCGCGCAAAGCCAGGGCGGTAACAAACCGGCCGCGGCCAAGCAGACTGACAACAAACCCGCCAGCGAGGAGAAAACGGAGAGCAAACAGAAATCGCCGGAGAGCGGCGGCACGGGTGGCCAGCAAGGTGAACAGCAACAACGCAGTTCCGGCAGTCGCCGGGGCCGTCGAGGTGGCCGTCGCCGTCGGCGTCCCGCTTCATCGTCCTCCTCTGCTGACAGCGGCGATCAATCCTCGCAGGGTGATTCCAACGGCAATCGCAGCGACAACCGCGACCCGTCGGCCAAAACCGGCAAGGAGAGAGATGATAAATCCGCTGCCGCAGGGCAACAATCCGGCGCCAGTGACCAGCGAGGCAATGAATCGCAGGCCCGGACGCACGACAAGGCCGCGAATAACCCGCCGACTCGCAACGAGAGCGAAACTGCCAGCGGATCCCGGCAGTCGGCTCCCCGGCAAAAAACGGAGAAGAAGGGCTCCTCCTCCCGGCAACCGGCGACCTCGACAGGCCCGTCACAATCCGAATCAGGCGGCGCCCACGACAAACCCAAACCCGACGATAATGCCGCCCCGGTGAAACCGACGCAAACGCCTGAAGCGGACAGCCAACCCGCCGGCAATACGACCGGGACGCCCGCGGCACAACCGGCACCCGGCGACGGGCAATCCGGGGAAAAAGCCGCAGCCAGGGATCCCGCAAACACCGGCGAATCCAACACGACGGAAAACAACGCCCGCTCGGGATCACTGGTTCAGGTGGAAACCCGTAATAATGCACCCGGCCAGGAACAACAGCCCCGGGAACCGGGCGAGAAGCAGAACACACCGGCATCCGGACAGGGTCAGCAGGACGACACCCCACGTACAGGCTCGGACAAACCGGAAAGCTAGGCACAACAGTTCACAATCGCCCCAACAAAAAAAGGAGACCGTCGGTCTCCTTTTTTATTGGGATAGACGCAATGCACACAACAAGCGTTTTGATTTTATCCCCCTAGAGCCAGAACAGACTCGCCCCGCCCGCAATACAGGCGATGAGCGCCACGGGCAAAAGCCGCCATAACATTTGCCGACCGGCAATTGTCAGTGCCAGTGCCGTCTTGAACAGAGTATTGGCGATGGCTGCGATCACAATACCGCGCACGGCGGTCTCGGGTGCCAGATCCGAATTGGCCATTGAGGCCAGCGACAGGGTGATCGCATCCACATCGGCAATCCCCGAGATCAGTGCAACCAGGTAGATCCCGGCATCGCCAAACCAGGCCATGGCGGCCTCGGCCAGAAACATGACCGCTGCCAGCAACAGGCCGAACTGCAAGGCTATCTTGATTTGAAACGGGTTGGTCACCGACAGCTCTCCGTCGCCTGACTGTTCCTTGCGATGCCAGATAATAACGACTCCGGCCAGCATTACACCGGTCATGATCAATATCGGCAGCCATGCCGATAGCAACAAAGCACGATTGACCACGGCAATTTCCAGCAGCATACGCGGGAACATGATAGTCTCGGCCAGCAGGATGGCGGCGCAAATCACCGGCACACGCGTGCGTTTCTGCGCCAGCTTGGAGAGATTGATCGTGGCGGCAGTGGAGGAAACCAGTCCGCCGAGAAAACCGGTAATCAACAACCCCTTGTGGGCGCCGACGATCTTGATGGCTACATAACCGGCAAACGAGATCCCGGCAATCAGCACCACCATCCACCATATCTGATACGGATTGATCGCCTGCCAGGGTCCGTAACCCTGATTGGGTAATAATGGCAGAATAACCACCCAGATCAGGGCCAGCTTCAGGATGGCACTCAGTTCGTCATAATCGATCAGCCGCAACCAGCCATGTAGCAGCGACTTGAGACTTAAAATAATTGCTGTCACGATCGCCCCGGCCACGGCAACATGCATTTCACCACTGACAGACAGGGCACCCAGGGCGAAGGCAATCAGTGCGGCGACGATCGTGGTAATACCGAAATCACCGCTTTGTTTAACCGCCAGAACATGCCCGACGATCAACAACGCCGCCAGTGCAACAAACGCCAGGCTGATCAGGATCAGTC
>JBKGZJ010000029.1:0-18860 GCA_046545635.1 Thiohalophilus sp.
ACCTTCATCGACACCCCCGGCGCCTATCCCGGGGTGGGCGCCGAGGAGCGCGGCCAGAGCGAGGCCATCGCCCGCAACCTGTTCGAAATGTCGGCGCTCAAGACCCCGATCATCACCACGGTCATCGGCGAGGGCGGCTCCGGCGGGGCACTGGCCATCGGTATCGGCGATCGGCTGATGATGCTCCAGTACAGCACCTATTCGGTGATCTCGCCGGAGGGGTGCGCCTCGATCCTGTGGAAAAGCTCGGACAAGGCCGCCGAAGCCGCCGAAGCCATGGGCCTGACCGCGCACCGGCTCAAGGAGCTGGGGCTGATCGACCACATTATCAGCGAGCCGCTGGGCGGCGCCCATCGGGATCCCGAAATGATGGCCGCCAATCTGCACCAGGCGCTGCGCGAAAGTCTGGAAATCGTCGATGCCACCCCGCTCGACAAGCTGCTGGAGCAGCGTTACACCAAACTGCTGCGCTACGGGAACTACGCGGAGTAATCCCCGTCCCGCCGTTTCGCTCATGACTTTCTCGGCCGCGCAACTGCGGGATCAGCTGGCGCAGATGCCCCCGGCCAGCCGTTACCGGGTCGCCTACAGCGGCGGCTGCGACTCCCACGTCCTGTTACACGCCCTGGCCGGCCTGCGCGAACAACTGGCGGTGCCGCTGGAGGCGATCCATATCAACCACGGGCTTGCCGAACACGCCGACGCGTGGGTCGCGCACTGCCGGCAGGTGTGCGCGGCCCTGGATGTACCGCTGGTGGAGGTGACGGTCCATGCCCATCCGGGGCTGGGCGAGAGCCCCGAGGCGGCCGCCCGCGAGGCCCGTTACAGCGCCTGGCGCCAGTTGCTCCAGGCCGGCGACGGCCTGTTGCTGGCCCAGCATCAGGACGATCAGGCCGAGACGGTATTGCTGCAGCTGTTACGTGGCAGCGGGGTGAAGGGGCTCGCGGCCATGCCCGTCACCACCCCCCTGGCCGACGGCTGGCTGGGCCGGCCCCTGCTCGGTTATACCCGCGCGGCCCTGCGCCGCTATGCCGCCGATCACGATCTGCACTGGATCGAGGATCCCTCCAATTTCGATACCGATCTGGATCGCAATTACCTGCGCCACACGCTGTGGCCGCCCTTGCAGCAGCGCTGGCCCTCGGCGGCGCTGACCCTGAGCCGGGCGGCGCGTCATCAGGGGGAGGCGGCGGGGCTGCTCGACGAGCTCGGCGAACTGGACTACCGGCACTGCCAGGGTGAAAGCCCCGACAGTCTGCGTCTGGCGCCCCTGCAGGCGCTCAACCCGCCCCGCCAGCGCAATCTGCTGCGTTACTGGCTGGCGCAACAGCGGGGCCTGCCCCTGCCCGACAGCACCCACCTCAACCGGATCCTGGACGAGGTGCTCTATGCCGCCCCGGACGCCATGCCGCAGGTCGGCTGGGCCGGGGTCGAGGTGCGCCGCTATGCCGATCATCTCTATGCCATGGTCAATCGGCCGGACACCCCGACGCCACCGTCGCAGCCCTGGGATCCGATCCACCAGCCGATCCTCGAACTGAACGGCCAGATCCTGCAGGCCGAGCCGTGTCAGGGGCAGGGACTTTCCCGGCGCGCGATCGAGCAATACGGCCTGCGGATCGCGTTTCGTCAGGGCGGTGAATCCTGTCGCCCGGCGGGCCGCGGCCATCGTCATGAACTCAAAAAACTGTTGCAGGAGTGGCGGGTGCCGCCCTGGCAACGCCAGCGGATCCCGCTGCTTCTGATCGACGGGCAGATCGCCCAGGTGGTGGACTACTGTGTTTGCGAGCCGTTTGCCGCCGGCGAGGATGAACCGGGGCTGCTGATCACCCGACGGGAGTCTCCGGGAATTTAACGCATTGTAAAGATTGAATCAGCGACCGAAAACAACGACAATATTAGCCCAGCAAGCAGACAGGTTACCGAACACCGGTAACACCGTTTCACCCTCAACACTTTGCTGGGTTCATGACCAAATACGTCTTCATTACCGGTGGTGTCGTCTCCTCATTGGGGAAAGGCATCGCTTCCGCTTCACTTGCCGCGATCCTGGAAGCGCGTGGGCTCAAAGTCACGCTGCTCAAGCTGGATCCCTATATCAATGTCGATCCCGGCACCATGAGCCCGTTTCAGCACGGCGAGGTGTACGTGACCGAGGACGGCGCCGAAACCGATCTGGATCTGGGCCATTACGAGCGTTTCGTGCGCACCACCATGACCCAGAAGAACAACTTCACCACCGGGCGCATCTATGCCAACGTGATCAGCAAGGAGCGCCGGGGCGATTATCTGGGCGGGACCGTGCAGGTCATTCCGCATATCACCGACGAGATCAAACGCAGCATTGTCGAGGGCGCGGACGAGGCCGACGTGGCGATGGTGGAGATCGGCGGGACCGTGGGCGACATCGAATCACTGCCATTTCTCGAAGCCATTCGCCAGATGGGTGTGGAACTGGGCCACGACAACGTGCTGTTCATGCACCTGACCCTGTTGCCCTATATCCCGACCGCCGGTGAGCTGAAGACCAAGCCGACCCAGCACTCGGTCAAGGAGCTGCGCTCCATCGGGATCCAGCCCGATATCCTGATGTGTCGTTCGGATCGCCCGATTCCCGAGGATGAGCGGCGCAAGATCGCGCTGTTTACCAACGTCGAGCAGCGCGCCGTGGTCACCGCGCTGGACGTGGACAGTATTTACAAGATCCCGCTGCTGCTCAGCGAGCAGGGGCTGGATCAGATCGTGGTGGATAAGCTCGGCCTGGATGTGCCGACGGCCGATCTCAAGGAGTGGCGTCAGGTGAGTGACGCGCTGGCCCATCCCGAGGGCGAGGTCACCATCGCCATGGTCGGCAAGTACGTGGAGCTGACCGAGTCCTACAAGTCCCTGTCCGAAGCGCTGATTCACGCCGGCCTGCATACCCGCAGCCGGGTCAATATCCGCTATGTCGATTCCGAAGAGATCGAGCGCGATGGCACAGGCTGCCTGCACGGTATGGACGCCATTCTGGTCCCCGGCGGCTTTGGCGAGCGGGGCGTGGAAGGCAAGATCGCGGCGGTCAAATACGCGCGCGAGCAGCGCATTCCCTATCTGGGGATCTGTCTGGGCATGCAGGTGGCGGTGATCGAGTTCGCCCGGCATGTGGCCGGGCTGGACAAAGCCCACAGCACCGAATTCGAGCCCTCGGCCCCGGATCCGGTGATTGCGCTGATCACCGAGTGGGTCAACGCCGACGGCAAGCGGGAAACCCGCGGTCAGGATTCCGATCTGGGCGGCACCATGCGCCTCGGGGCCCAGCAATGCCGCCTGGAAGAGGGCTCACGGGCGCGGGAGATCTACGGCCATGAGATCATCAACGAGCGCCATCGCCATCGTTACGAGTTCAATAACAACTACCGCGACACGCTCGCTCAGGCCGGTCTCAAACTGGTCGGAACCTCGCTGGATGGCAACCTGGTGGAAGTGGTGGAGCTGGAGGATCATCCCTGGTTTATCGCCTGCCAGTTTCATCCCGAGTTTACCTCCACACCGCGCGACGGCCATCCACTGTTCAGCTCGTTTATCCGTGCCGCCCGCGCCGTGCACGAACCGGTCCCACAGGAGGCGCTGGGCGTGTAACGGGGTCAAACCGTTTCTCCTTTACGGGGCTGCACCAACAAGCCGGTCATGCCGCGCTGTCGTGAGGTCGGCGACCGCTGCCATAAAAAACCGAACAACCTTTTAATTAACAACCCTTATCTATTGAATCTGGAGTAATACGATTAATGAGTCGAGGAACCGAAATCGTCAACATTGTCGCGCGTGAGATCATCGACTCACGCGGTAATCCGACTGTCGAAGCCGATGTGATTCTGGCCAGTGGTGCCAAAGGCCGTGCCGCCGTACCCTCCGGCGCCTCCACCGGTGCCCGCGAAGCCATCGAGCTGCGCGACGGGGATAAAAAACGCTTTGGCGGCAAAGGCGTGAGCAAGGCGGTGGCCAACGTCAACGGGCCGATTCGCAAAGCCCTGCTCGAAGAAGATGCGGCCGATCAACAACAGATTGATGAGATCATGCTCAAGCTCGACGGTACGCCTAACAAGAGCAAGCTGGGCGCCAATGCAATCCTGGCCGTCTCTATGGCCACTGCCCATGCCGCGGCCGGCGCGCAGGGCGTGCCGCTGTATCAGTATCTGTATACCGGCGAGGCCTATCGCATGCCGGTGCCGATGATGAATATTATCAACGGAGGTGCTCACGCGGATAACAGCGTCGATCTGCAGGAGTTCATGATCATGCCGGTCGGCGCGCCCGGTATCAACGAGGCGATCCGTTACGGCGCCGAAGTGTTTCACGCACTCAAAGGCGTGCTGCATGCCAAGGGGTTGAATACCGCCGTCGGCGACGAAGGCGGCTTTGCCCCGGATCTGTCGTCCAACGAATCGGCGATCGAGGTGATCCTCGAGGCGATCGACAAGGCGGGCTATAAAGCCGGCAAGGATATCTTTATCGCCATCGATGCCGCCAGCAGTGAATTCTATAAGGACGGCAAGTATGTGCTGGCCTCCGAGAACAAGAGCCTGAGCGCCGCCGGGTTCATCGATGTGCTGGAGAGCTGGTGCGACAGGTATCCGATCATCAGCATCGAGGACGGCATGGCCGAGGACGACTGGGACGGCTGGCAGCAACTGACCGACCGTCTGGGCAAGAAGGTGCAGCTTGTGGGCGACGATCTGTTCGTCACCAATACCGAAATCTTCAAGCAGGGCATCGACAAAGGCATCGGCAATTCGATCCTGATCAAGGTCAACCAGATCGGCACCCTGAGCGAAACCCTGGCCGCCATCGAGATGGCGAAAAAAGCCGGGTATACGGCGGTCATTTCGCACCGTTCCGGCGAGACCGAGGACACCACCATCGCCGATCTGGCCGTGGCCACCGGCGCCGGTCAAATCAAGACCGGCTCCATGTCCCGTTCGGATCGGGTCGCCAAGTACAACCAGTTGATTCGCATCGGTGAAGGGCTGGGGGACGAGGCCCGCTATCCCGGGCAGGATGCCTTCTATAATTTACGCTAGACTCGGAGGGAACGGCACAAGCAACAGCCAGAGCTCATGCGTATCCTGATAGCCATACTGCTGATCCTGTTTGTCACCCTGCAATACGATTTATGGGTCGGAGACGGCAGTCTGGCCACGGTCTGGCATCTGCACCAGGAAGTGGAAAAACAGAAACAGGAAAACCGCGAACTCAAAGCCCGCAACCGGGCGCTGGAAGCCGAAGTCGAAGATCTCAAGCAGGGCCTTGATGCCCTGGAAGAGCGTGCCCGTGATGAGATGGGGATGATCAAGGAAGGTGAAACCTTCATTCAGGTCATCGAAGAAGAAGAAAAATAGTTAGCAGTCGGCAGTTTGCAGTAGGCAGTTGGCGGAGGTAGGCCGGATTAAGCAAAGCGAATCCGGCGACTCTATCGGGATAAACAACCATCCAAAAATGGATTGAATAATCAGTTTTACGCCAATGACCTCGTCCCTCGACACTCGTCCCTCGTCCCTGTGTTATTGGGCGGTGATTCCCGCCGCCGGGGTTGGCAGGCGCATGGGCAGCGAGATCCCCAAGCAGTATCTGGAACTGCGGGGACGGGCGATTATTTTGCATACCCTGGACCGGTTGCTGGCGCATCCGTCGGTGAACGGGGCGGTTGTGGCGTTGTCTCGCCACGATGGCTGGTGGCAACATCTGGCTGCGCATTATGATAAACCGGTGACGCGGGTCGAGGGCGGTGTCGAACGCTGCCATTCGGTGTTGAATGCCCTGCATGAACTCGCTCTGCATGCCGACGACGCGGACTGGGTACTGGTACACGATGCGGCGCGCCCCTGTCTGTCACACTCTGATCTGGATAATCTGATACAGACGCTGGCCGATGATGAGGTGGGCGGGCTGCTGGGCGTACCGGTACGCGATACCATGAAACGGGCCGAAGCCAGTGGCCGCGTGGTCGATACGGTCGAGCGCGAGAACCTGTGGCATGCATTGACCCCGCAGATGTTTCGTCTGGGCCCGCTGCGCCATGCCCTGGAGCAGGTCATTGAAGCCGAACGGCTGGTGACCGACGAGGCCTCGGCCATGGAATATGCCGGTTACCAGCCTTTGTTGGTGGAAGGCAGTGCCGGCAACATCAAGATTACCCGTGCCGAGGATCTGGCACTGGCCGACTTTTATCTGCAACAACAGGAATCGAGCTGATGCGTATCGGACAGGGCTTTGATGCTCACCGTTTCAAACCGGGCGGCCGCCTGGTCCTGGGGGGCGTGGAAATCCCGTACGATCAGGGCCTCGAGGCCCACTCGGATGGTGATGTGCTGATCCACGCCCTGTGCGATGCCATCCTCGGTGCGCTGGCACTGGGCGATATCGGCCAGCACTTTCCGGACAGCAACGATGACTTCAAAGGGATCGACAGCCGTCTGCTGTTGCGCAAGGTGATGACGCTGATCGGTGAACGTGACTATCGTATCCGCAATGCGGATATCACGATAATCGCCCAGCAACCCAAACTGGCGCCGCACATCGATGCCATGCGGGATATCCTCGCCGACGATCTGCAAACCGACAAACACAACCTGAGCATCAAGGCCACCACCACCGAACAGATGGGCTTCACCGGCCGCGGCGAAGGCATCGCCGCCATGGCGGTCGTGTTGCTTGTAAAAAGAGAATAACGCAGAGGCGCGAAGCTATAATTATGAATTTTGAATGTTAAATTCTGAATTGGGCGTAGGTCTTGATTCAACATTCAACATTCAACATTCAAAATTCAAAATTAATCTCCCTCCTCTGCGGTGAAATGCTTTTATGAATCAACATTGGTCCAGCCTTGCTTACGCCTTCGGTCAACCGACGGTTAAAGGTGTGTTGCGTCAACAGGTCGCGGATTTCGTGGTCGAGGAGCAACTCGGCTTTGAGCCGACCGGCGAGGGCCAGCACGTCTGGTTGTGGATCGAAAAGCGCGAGCGCAATACCCAGGACGTTGCCCAGATGCTGGCCCGCCATGCGGGGATTAAATCCCATGCCGTGGGGTTCTCCGGGATGAAGGACCGGCGGGCGATCACCCGTCAATGGTTCAGTCTGGATCTGGCCGGCAAGGCCGAACCCGACTGGTCAGCGTTGAGCGATGAGGGGTTATCGATTCTGCAGGCCACCCGCCACAGCAAGAAACTGCGCCGGGGCGTGCACAATCGCAACCGCTTCGGGATTATCCTGCGTGATCTGCAAGGTGATACCGCGACACTGGCTGATCGGCTGACGGCGATTGGGCAAACCGGCGTGCCCAACTATTTCGGGGCGCAGCGCTTCGGGCGTGACGAAGCCAATCTGGAACATGCCCGGCAGATGTTCGCAGGGCAACGGGTCAACAACCGTAACAAGCGCAGTATCTATCTTTCCGCCGCCCGTTCGTGGTTATTCAACCTGCTGCTGTCGCAGCGGGTCGGCGCGGGCACCTGGAACCGGGCTGTGGACGGGGATGTCATGCAACTGGCGGGCAGTCACAGTATCTTCGTCCCTGAAGCGATCGATGAGATCATCCAGCAGCGTCTGATGGAGATGGATATTCATCCCACCGGGCCATTGTGGGGCCGTGGTGAACTCAAAAGCGGCGGGAGGATCAAGACATTGGAACAGCAGCTGGCCGACGACCACCCCGAGTATTGCGCCGGGCTGGAACAGGCTGGCCTGAAACAGGAGCGGCGCAGTCTGCGCCTGCCGGTCAGACAGCTCGAATGGTCACAAGCGGACGCGCAGTTGCACCTGTCGTTTGAACTGGAAACCGGCGCCTATGCCACCGCGGTGATCCGGGAGTGCGTCGAGGTGTCTGCTTCGGATCACTGAACGCGCTGTTTTGCAATCTTAAAGAGTGCCGTTAGCTTCGGCGCTTGAGCAGCACGTAAATCGCGCCGGTCCCGCCATCCACCGGGCGGGCGGAACAGAAAGCCAGCACCTCGTCGCGCTGTTGCAGCCAGTGGTTGACGTACTGCTTGAGTACCGGCCGTTTCTGCTCGGAGCCGTGGCCCTTGCCATGGATGATGCGCACGCAGCGCACGCGGTTCTGGCGGCATTCATTAAGAAAGTGGACCACCGCCTCGCGGGCTTCCACGCGGAACAGGCCGTGCAGATCCAGCTCGGCCTCGATGGCCAGTTCGCCCCGCCGCAGTTTTTTGACCAGCTTGTGTTGCAGACCGCTACGGACAAACAGCAGCTCCTCGCCGGTTTCCAGTTCCTCGGGATGGATCGGATCGGAGAGCATCTCGTCGAGCACGGCCGCCTCGTCCAGCTCGCGCTGGCGCGGCCGGGGGGAAGGCCTGGGGCGCGCCGGCCGCTGGCGTGGCTCGGCCTCCAGGCGCCGTACATCCTGCACAGCCTGGCGAAACAACTCCAGCTCCTCTTTGTCGGGGGATTTTTTGCTCATCTGTGTCCGGTGGCGGCGTGGTTTGAATACGGGCCCGCGTTCGCGCAGCGAAGGAAAATCTAGGCGGGATCGCGCTTATCCGGTATAGTAGGACCAAATTTACCGTCCATTCAACCACTTCCAGCGATGATGTAACCTCCTGCAGCAGCTATGCGGATACTGTTGAGCAATGATGATGGCTATGAAGCCCCGGGGATCAATGCCCTGGCGCAGACCCTGCAGGAGATTGCCGAGATCACCATCGTGGCACCCGAGCGGGATCGCAGCGGCGCCAGCAACTCCCTGACCCTGGAAATGCCCATCCGCGCCCGCCGCCTGGGTGACAATCTGATCCGGGTGGACGGCACGCCGACCGACTGTGTGCACCTGGCCATCACCGGCCTGCTGGATCACGAGCCCGACATGGTCATCTCCGGCATCAATGCCGGCGCCAACATGGGTGACGACGTGCTTTACTCCGGCACCGTGGCCGCCGCCATGGAAGGGCGCTTTCTCGGCCTGCCGGCGATTGCCGTCTCCCTGGCCGGCAGCGGCCACCGGTTCACTCACTATGCCACCGCCGCACAGGTGACCAGGTTGTTCATCGATCGGCTGGGGGCCGATCCCCTGCCGCAGGATACCATCCTGAACATCAACGTGCCGGATCTGCCGTTTGCGGATTTGTCGGGGTATCAGGCCACGCGCCTGGGCCACCGGCACAAGGCCGAGCCGGTGATCAAGGCCGAGGATCCGCGCGGGCGGGATATCTACTGGGTGGGCCCGCCGGGGGCCGAGCAGGACGCCGGTCCCGGTACCGATTTTTACGCGGTGCGCAACGGTTATGTCTCGGTCAGCCCGATCCAGATCGATCTGACCCGCCACCAGGCCCTGCAGTCAGTCAGTGACTGGCTGGCGAAGTGGGGCGCATGAACAGCCATCTCGGGATCGGCATGACCTCGCAGCGCACCCGCGACCGGCTCATCGACCGGCTGCGGGAGAAGGGCATCGCCAACGAGGCGGTACTGGAGGTCATGCGTCGCACCCCCCGGCACATCTTTGTCGACGAGGCGCTGGCCACGCGCGCCTACGAAGATACCGCACTGCCTATCGGCAGTGGCCAGACCATCTCCCAGCCCTATATCGTTGCGCGCATGACCGAGGCGCTGCTCGGCTCCGGCTGTCCGCAACGGGTGCTGGAGGTGGGCACCGGTTGCGGTTACCAGACCGCGATCCTGGCGCAGCTGGTCGACAAGGTGTTCAGCGTCGAGCGTATCGCGCCGCTACAGCAGCGGGCGCGCAATCTGTTATATGAGCTGCGTCTCACCAACGTGCGTTATCAGCACAGTGACGGCAATTGGGGCTGGAAAAAACACGCCCCCTATGATGGGATTATCGTCACCGCGGCGCCGGAGAATGTGCCACCGGAGCTGCTCGAACAACTGGCGGATGGCGGCCGGCTGGTGATCCCCACCGGCGGACAGGGTCAGGTGCAACGTCTGCACCTGATTACGTGCCAGGGCGATGAATTGAATGAGACCCTGCTGGAGGCGGTCAGTTTTGTACCGCTGGTACAAGGAGATATTTCGTGACACTGTTTTCCGCCCTGTTCGACCGGGTCATGCTCTGGTCGGCGCACCGTCATGCGCCGGGCTATCTGTTTGGCCTCAGTTTTGCCGAGTCCTCTTTCTTTCCCATCCCGCCCGATGTCATGCTGGCGCCGATGTCCCTGGCGCGCCCGGATCGCGCCTGGCATTTTGCGTGGTTGACCACCATCGCCTCGGTGCTCGGGGGCATGGCCGGCTATCTGATCGGCATGTTCGCGTTTGAAATGATCGAACCGCTGTTACACAGTGCCGGTTACTGGGAAAAATATCTTCAAACCCGGCAGTGGTTTGCCGATTGGGGGATCTGGGTGATCTTTATAGCAGGGTTTTCCCCAATACCCTATAAGGTTTTCACTATTACCGCCGGGGTTGTCGGCATGGCATTTTTGCCGTTTGTCATTGCCTCGGCGGTGGGACGCGGTGCACGCTTTTTCATGGTGGCCGGATTGATGAAGTGGGGCGGGCCGGCCATGCAACAAACCCTGCGCCAGTACATCGATCGCCTCGGCTGGCTGGTGATTCTGGCTGTCATAGCCGCATATTTTGTATTGAATAACGGATGAAGCTACGGGTTGCATTCATTCTCGTCTTGATCGCCGCGCAGTTCGGTTGCCGGCCCTTTGTGCATTACGATCCGGAACGCGATCAACCCGGCAAAAACCGTGTATACACCGTCAGCAAGGGGGATACCCTCTATTCCATTGCCTGGGAACATGGCCACGACTATCGCAGTGTGGCGCGCTGGAACGGCATCGATCCGCCCTATACCATTTATCCGGGCCAGGAGATCCGCCTGTATCCCGGCAGAACCGCCGAGGTGCAACAAAATGCTAATGACGGCGATACTTCGGCCGTTAATACCACAGAGCCCGACAGCGACACGCGGGCTGATACCCATGACGATCATGAGTTGTCATGGGCGTGGCCGGTGGAAGGCAAGATCGTAGGCACATTCTCGGGCAGTGATCCGGGCAAAAAAGGGCTGGCTATTGCCGGCAGAATGGGGCAGTCTGTAAAGGCGGCCGCGGATGGCAAGGTGGTCTACAGCGGCAGCGGTTTACGGGGTTACGGGAACCTGATAATAATAAAGCACAATACCGCTTACTTCAGCGCCTATGCGTATAACGACAAATTGCTTGTTCAGGAGAAAGACAGCGTCAAGTCGGGGCAGCGCATAGCGGAGATGGGAAAAAACAGTTCGGATCAGGCGATACTGCACTTCGAAATTCGTCGTAACGGTACACCGCAGGATCCAGTTAAATATTTGCCAAAGAAGGGGTCGTAGTCACGGTAGTCGCCTATGACTGAGTACGGAGATAACGCGGATAAACTCAAGCAGGACAAGGACGCTGAGGATGAGCTGGATGCACTGCCGGAAGAAGATGCCGTACAGGAGAAACTCATCGTCGATGCAGAGCTGGATGCTGAGTCGGACGCCGAGCAGATCGAAGAACCTCACCGGTATGAGCCCGGCGTGATTCCCGACGGCCAGCTCGATGCCACCCGGCTCTATCTCAGCGAGATTGGCTACTCGCCGCTGCTGACCGCCGACGAAGAAAAATTCTATTCGCGCAAGGCGCTCAACGGCGATGATGCCGCGCGCAAGAAGATGATCGAGTGCAACCTGCGCCTGGTGGTCAAGATCGCCCGCCGCTACCTCAACCGCGGGCTCGCTCTGCTGGACCTCATCGAAGAGGGCAACCTGGGCCTGATCCGCGCCGTGGAAAAGTTCGACCCCGAACGCGGTTTTCGGTTTTCCACCTACGCTACCTGGTGGATCCGCCAGACCATCGAGCGGGCCATCATGAACCAGACCCGCACCATCCGCCTGCCGATCCACGTGGTCAAGGAGATCAACATCTACCTGCGCGCCGCGCGGCACCTGTCGCAGAGCCTGGACCACGAGCCGACCACCGAAGAAATCGCCGAGATGCTCGACAAGCCGATCGACGAGGTGAAAAAAATGCTCGGCCTCAATGAGCGCATCGCCTCGGTCGACTCGCCCATGGGCCACGACGCCGACAACTCCCTGCTCGACGCCATCCCCGACGAGAACAATTCCGATCCGGTCACCCTGCTGCAGGATGAGGACGTCAAGGCCAACATCGAGCAGTGGCTGGATCAACTCAGCGAGAAACAACGCGAGGTGGTCGAACGCCGTTTCGGGCTGCACGGCTATGACGTGGCCACCCTGGAAGAGGTGGGCAACACCATCGGCGTGACCCGCGAGCGGGTGCGGCAGATCCAGCTCGAGGCGCTGAAGAAGCTGCGGGATATCCTCGAAAAAGACGGCTTCTCCGTCGACGCGTTGTTCAAATAAACCCCAAACCTTCAACGCAGAGGCGTAGAGAACCGCAGAGTTCAGAACTTACTGTGGGAGCGCCCCGGGACAATGCTCTCGTGTGGGAGGCGATTTTATCGGCGACTGTCTGCCGCTGCCACCTGACTATCTAAATGATCGCCCTCCGGTTGAAAGTTAAAAGGAATGTATTTGCTTCCCAATGAGCTCGAACTCTATCTCCATGAACACATTCCGTTGTCAAAGGCAATGGAAGTAACGGTGATTGAGTCGGGGCCGGATGGGGTGGTGTTGAGTGCGCCGCTGGGGCCGAATATCAATCATCGGGAGACGGTATTCGGAGGGAGTGCCGCGGCGGTGGCGACACTGGCGGCGTGGTCGGTGTTGCATGTGCGGTTGCGTGAGGCGAGGATGGCGAGCCGGCTGGTGATTCAGCGCAATTCGATGAATTATGAGCGGCCGATCGCGGGGAGGTTTACGGCGCGCGCTTCCGTTGAGGACGGGCGGGAATGGGAGCGCTTTGTGCGGATGCTGTCCCGCAAAGGGAAATCCCGAATGCGTGTCTGCGCGGTGCTGGAGTATGGCGGGGAAGTGGCCGGGCGGTTCTGCGGTGAGTTTGTGGCTCTGGCCGGTGCGGGCAATCGCTGATAATACCGCTGGCACGGAATTTTTGGCCGTGCTGTCGACGGGGAATCTCGAAAAACACGTCTCGGTCTGCTCAATACCCTGTCATTATCGTTATCTTGAATTAAATTTAAGCAGTCATCAATCAGGTAAGGAGGCCGTTATGATCTGTTCCGTGAGAGTTTTTCCCGTTGTTTTTCTCATCGTGCTGCTTGGCGCATTTGCGTCGGGTTGCACGATTCGCTATGTGGCGGATTACGATGCCGAGGTGAAAGATGAGATTCTGCGCATCGCGAAGGAGGTGGATCGGTTCTGGGGCAAGCTGCTCGATACGCCGTCGGATCAGCGGGCCTATGCCCGGTTCGGCGAGGATTACAGTCGTATTGAGTCTGATTTGCGAGGTTTGCTGATGCGTAATCAGATTCGCCCCCTGAACGCGCTGTCCACCAAGCAATCACAAATTGCGCTGGATCTCTGGCTCGATGACAGGCAGGCGCACAGGGAGAATGACGGGATGTCCGATTTTATTGCCCGGCGTCATCGTCAACAGTTTGCCAGGGTGTTTGTCGCTATGGCGAGGGGAGAAACGGTCAAGGAGTCACCACCGGATAATCAATAAGTCGAAGGGAGAACGGACATGGATATTGACGCGCTGTTGAAAGAGATGGTTGCCGCGGCCAATGAGGCAGTGAAGGACGATGTGGGTGAGATTGGGGATTACGCCAGACAGATCGTGGACAATGAAAAGTCTTCGCTCGAGGAGCTGGGCAAGGCGCGAATCAAGGGGGATATCGACGAGGCTACATTTGATCGCGAGGTCGAGCGGGAAAAACAGGTCGTCAAGGCCGAGTTGCTGGCAATCCAGATCATGACCGAGGCGGCGGCTCAAAAGGCGGTGAATGCCGCCATGGAGAGCTTTAAAAATACGGTCAGGTCACTGATTTGACGATGTTTTACGGTGCTGCCGGATGGATGTGAGTATCCCGAGCGTTTTGAAAACGCTTGCCTCTGCCGGGACGGCGTTGAAAGAGCTGTCCGCCTGGCGGGCGCGAGCGCGGGGTGACGAGCGGGCGCTGATCGGGGAGCTGAAGGACAATCTCTATTATCTGGATATGGTGGCCGAGGACGGGGTGGCGCTGGGCCAGGTTATCGACAAGCTATCAATAAAAGAGTACAAACGACTTGCCGCTCGGGGCTATGATTTCAATGCGTTGCGCAAAAAGAAAATCGATCACTATCCGTCCCTGAAAGGTACCGATCTGGCCGCCTGGCCGGGCAAGCCGACCGCGGCGTTGATCGAATCGATCTACGACAAGCTCAATGAGCTGACAATCAAATTCCCCTACGTGGAAAACAATGCCAACTATCGCTGGCATGCGCGGGTGAACAATATTCGCAAGCGGATCTGGCTGCTGCTCAGACATGTACGGGGCTGAGTAAGATCAAGGATCAACGCTGCTTCGCCTGGTTGGTTGTCCGCTACGCTCATCGGCGTATTCCGGAGCCATTGCGGTGAGGTGTCTCACGGAACCACCACAGTGCTTCACGGTCTGATTTTCTATTGTGCGGCCACTGCCGCCGGCTTGCGCCGGGGTGGGACTCATGGCAGGTTAGCGTGCATTAATATAAATGGTGTGATCTGTAGTCACAATAATAAAGAGGTTTTGGAGGATGTCGGCTGTTTCCCGTACTGTCACCCGCTGCGCACGCTCGGTGTGGTGGCTGATTTTGCTTCTTCCCGCGGTCCCCGCGTTGAGCGCCGAAGCGCCCAGGGTCGTGGTCGAGACGGCGCAGAAGATGGACATCGTTCGCCAGGTGCCGTTGAGTGGGACAGTGAACTCGCTCAAGGCGTCGCGCCTGTCCTCCGAGGTCAGTGGACAGGTCAGCGAGGTTCGTGTGGACGTGGGCGATCGGGTCGAGGCCGGTCAGGAGCTGTTACACCTGGATGGCGAGATCAGCCAGTGGGAATACCGTGCCAGCCAGGCGCTGAGTGAACAGCTTGAGGCGGAACTGGCCGACGCACGGCGCCGTTATGCGGATGCGCAACGCTTGCGCAAGCAAAACAGTATTTCCGAGAACGAGATCCGGCTGCGCGAGGCGGAAGTCCGGATCAAGGCCGCCGCGCTGGAGCGGCAGAAGGCCGAACAACAGAAACAACAGGCCCGTTACGCGCGCCACGTGATTCGTGCGCCATTTGCCGGTGTCATCAGTCAGAAACTGACCGAGCAGGGTGAGTGGGTCAACCCGGGTTCCCCGGTACTGGAACTGGTCTCGCTGGAACGGTTGCGGGCGGATTTCTCCGTTCCACAAACATTTTATCCCCGGATCGATCCGGACAGCCGGATCAGCCTGCAAGTGGAGGCCCTGTCCAGTCAGCCAATGAGCGGGCATATCGAGGCGGTGGTGCCGGTCAACGATCCCGCTGCACGGACGTTCCTGCTGCGCGCGCAGTTCGATGAAATGCATCAGAAGCTGACGCCGGGCATGTCGGTACATGGTGTATTGGAGGTCGGCTCGGGCAGGCAGGGCGTCGTGATCTCGCGCGATGCAATATTGCGTTATCCCGACGGCCGGGTGACGGTCTGGGTGGTGGATGAAAACAACGGCAAGGCCACGGTATCGGAGCGCCAGATCGAAACCGGCCACGGTTTCGACGGCAAGCTGGAGATCCGTAAAGGGCTGGAGGCAGGGGAAACTGTGGTGGTGGAAGGCAACGAAGCCTTGACGGCGGATCAGAACGTTCGCATAGAGCGGCGCCGGAACGGGGACAGCTGATCATGTTTAACGCGATGATCCATCGCGGTACGCTGATTACCGTGGCAGTGCTGATTGTTTCGGTACTCGGTATTGCCTCGGCGCTGCGGATCCCGGTGCAGATGATCCCGGATCTGGAAGTGCGCACGATTACTGTTCGCACCATCTGGCCGGGGGCTACACCGCAGGATGTGGAAAAAGAAATCATCATCGAGCAGGAGGAATACCTGCGCAGTGTACCCGGCCTGGAACGACTCGTATCCTCGGCTTCATTCGGCCGGGCATCCATTGAACTTGAGTTTCCATTCGGCATCGATCTCAACGAAACCCTGATCGAGATCAACAACGCTTTGTCACAGGTGCCGTCCTATCCGGAGAATGTGGACGAGCCGCGTATTTACGCCGCGTCATTTTCCAGTAACTCCTTCATGTATTTCCGTGTCATGCCGCAGGATGGTAACCCACGCAATCTCAATATGGTCATGATGCAGGATTACGTGGACGACAACGTTCGACCGCGGATGGAAACCGTGCCGGGCGTTTCGCTGGTGGATGTCTACGGTGGCGCGGAGCGCCAGATTCGCATTCTGCTGGATCCGGCCAAGTTGGCCGAGCGCAATATCACTATTGCCGACGTGCGTGAGGCGATCCGCGATCGCAACCGTGACGTTTCCGGCGGTGAACTGGAATCGGGTAAACGGCGTTACCTGTTACGGACCCTCGGACGTTTTTCCGATCTGGAGGAAATTCGTCAGCTGATCCTGGAGCGGCGTGGTGACTCGCTTATCCATCTGGAAGATGTCGCCAGTGTTGAGCTCAGTCATTTTGAACTGGGCCGGCTGTCCTATACCGACGGCAAACCGGTGATCGGCATGTCGGTGCGCCGCCAGCCGGGCTCCAATGTGATCGATATCAAAAATGCCATGATCGATGAGATGGCGGCGATCAACCGCGAGATCCTCGAGCCGGCCGGTATGCACATGCGCCTGGTGGCCGAGGATGCCGGCTATGTAGAATCCTCGATTCGTAATGTCTGGACCAACCTGACACTGGGCGCATTGTTTGCCTGCCTGGTGATGTACCTGTTCCTGCGTTCGGGCAAGTCGACCCTGGTAGGCGTGCTGGGCATACCTATCTGTACCATTGCCGCGTTTATCGGTCTGCAGATGGCCGGGCGGACCGTTAATGTCATTTCCCTGGCCGGAATTGCCTTTGCCATCGGTATGACTCTGGACAACAGCATTGTCGTGCTGGAGAGCATCGAACACGAACGGCGCAAGGGAATGGATCGGCTCAGGGCCGCGGTGGAAGGAGTACGAAAAGTCTGGCCGGCAGTGCTGGCCTCGACCCTGACCACAGTCATGGTGTTTTTGCCGATCCTGTTCATCAAAGAAGAGGCCGGTCAGCTTTATTCGGATATTGCCATTGCCATCTCCGCTTCGATCCTGGCCTCGATGCTGGTAGCCATTACGGTCATTCCCGCGGCGGCCGCGCGCCTGCAACTGGGTGGCAGTGGGCACGCGATGACCAGGCGGGTACAACATCTGCGCCGGTGGGTGCTGAGTTCGGTGGAACAACAAATCAGTGACTCGCGCAAACGCTTGCGGGTGATTGCAGTGACCCTGGCCGTTGCGCTGGGAATTTATCTGCTGTTGTCCCCACCGGCCGAATATCTTCCCGAGGGGGAAGAACCCAAGCTGTTTGCCTCGCTCAGCTCCCCGCCGGGGTACAACCTGGATACCATGGCGCGCATCGGTCGGGAACTGCAGGACTATTTCATGACCTATGTGGAACATTCCCCGGAGCAGTACGACAACGGTGAAACCGATGTGCCGGCAATGAAGTATGTCAACCTGAGTATTCAGCCCAGCGGTATACGGATCATCTCTGAATCGAAGGATCCCGCGCATATCAAGGCGCTGATGGAGGCAATCGACAGCAAGTTTCGTGAATATCCGGCCATGCGTTCTTTCGTAACCCGGGGTTCGATCATTACCAGTAACTCCGGCGGTACGCGTAGTGTGAACCTGGATATCTCCGGGCCGGACCTGGCCACAGTCTACAAGGTTGCCAACAAGGCCTACCAGCGTGCGGAGGAAATTTTCGACTCGCCCCGCTTGCGGGCCAATCCCTCGACCCTGTCCCTCTCGCAACCGCTGATCGAAATTCGTCCGAAATGGGACCGTGCGGCGGAACTGGGCATGACCACCCAGGAGCTGGGGTATACGGTGGCCGCGTTGACCGACGGGGCTTTCGTCAGCGAGTTTTTCATGGACGACGACAAACTGGATATGTATCTCTACAGTCAGGACGGCGTCAATGCCACGCTGGATAACCTGGACAAGAAACAGATTTATACCCCGGCCGGCGCTATTATTCCATTTTCCTCCGTTGCCCGTATCGTAGAGACGGTTGATACCAATGAGATTCGTCGCCTCAACGGGCGGCGGACGGTTACCCTGAATATCATTCCCCCGGATGATGTGGCGCTGGAAACCGGGGTTGCCCGGGTGCGCAGCGACCTGGTGGAGCATCTGCGTGATTCGGGCGAGGTCCCCGCCAGTATCAGTACGACCATTTCCGGCGCCAGTGATGAGCTGGATGCCACTCGCGAGGCATTGACCGCCAATTACATCGTGGCCATAGCGATTATCTACCTGCTGCTGGTGGCGATCTTTACCCACTGGGGCTATCCGTTGTTAATCATGACCTCCATCCCCCTCGGGGTCAGCGGCGGTATCTTCGGCCTCTGGCTGTTCAATTTCGTCGGCAGCGGCTTTCCATTGATCGGTCTGTCGGAGTTGAACCTGTCGTTTGACATGATCGCCATGCTCGGTTTCCTGATTCTGATGGGCACGGTGGTCAACAACCCGATTTTGATCGTGCATCAGTCCCTCGTGAATATGCGCGAGGCCGGAATGCAGGCGCGTGAAGCGGTGGCCAACGCCGTGGAAACCCGATTGCGGCCGATTGCCATGACGACCCTCACTACCGTTTGCGGCCTGGCGCCGCTGGTGCTATTGCCCGGGGCCGGTACCGAGCTGTATCGGGGGGTTGGGGTGATCGTCATGTTCGGGCTGATGGGCACCGCGCTGGTCACCTTGACCTTCTTGCCGGCATTGACCGTTGCGGTGCTTAAATTCGTCGAGCA
>JBKGZJ010000030.1:0-18258 GCA_046545635.1 Thiohalophilus sp.
CACTTATACTGGCCGACTACCGGCATTTCCTGGCCACCGGCGAGCCTGCGCCGCTGCGGCTGTGACGGGGTTGTATCAAAAAAATTCGACCCTATATTTTCTGACAAGTAACATTTTGAAATTCCCAATCTCAGGAGAAATCCATGGCGACCGTAGATCTGACGACTGAAAACTTTAAAGATGTAATCGAGCAGAATGATTTTGTGATTATCGACTTCTGGGCGCCGTGGTGTGGTCCCTGCCAGTCCTTCGGCCCGGTCTATGAAGAAGTCTCCGAAAAGCACGACGACGTCGTATTTGCCAAGGTCAACACCGAGGAGCAGCAGGAACTGGCCGGCATGTTCAATGTCCGTTCCATTCCGACCCTGATGATCTTCCGCGAGCAGGTCATTCTCTTTTCCGAAGCCGGCGCACTGCAGAAATCGTCTTTTGAAAAACTGATTGAGGATGCCAAGGCGCTGGATATGGAAAAAGTCCATCAGGAAGTGGCCAAGCAACAGCAGGAACAGGAACAACAGGCCCAGTCCTGATTCCGTCCTCACTGCCGCGTTTATTCACCACGAAGACGCGAAGACACGAAGAATTGGATTAAAATCTGATTTGATCTGAAGCAAGTGATGCACAAGGATGTGCGATTGTTTCTAGAGCAGGAACTTCTGTTTTTGCATCTGTCCTGCTCAGTAATATCCATCCTGATTGTTAACTTACAACATACGGGTTCGGAGGAGTTTTAACGGATTTTCCTTCGTGTCTTCGCGTCTTCGTGGTGAATCTCTTTTACATCAATCCACGAAACGGCTGCACCTCGACCAGGGTGCCGGCGTCGATGTTGCCGGCTTCCAGCGGCAGGATGATAAAACAGTTGGCGCGGCTCATGCCGCTGAGAATATGCGAGGCCTGCATGCCGGCGGCGCTGACCGTGAGGTTGCCCTGTTCATCGCGGTGCAGGATGCCGCGCTGAAAGTCGGTGCGCCCGGCGCGTTTTTTCAGGGTCTCACTGCAGGGGACCCGGAAGGTCAACGGCGGCGCGGCCGTCTCGCCCATCAGTTGCCGCAGGGCGGGCAGGGCAAACTGGTAGAAGGTGGCCATCACCGACACCGGGTTGCCCGGCAGACCGAAGAACCAGGCGTCTTTGACCCGGCCGAAGGCCAGCGGCTTGCCCGGTTTCATGGCGATCTTCCAGAAGCTGACCGCGCCGAGTTTGTCCAGGGTCTGTTTGACATAATCGGCTTCACCGACCGACACGCCCCCGGAGGTGATCACGGCATCGGCCTGATCCGCCGCCTGCTCAAACGCGGCTTCCACCGCCCCGGGCTCATCCCGGATGACGCCCAGATCGAGAATCTCCACATCCAGTTCTTTGAGCATCCCGTACAGGGTGTAACGGTTGCTGTCATAAATCTGGCCTTCTTCCAGGGTTTCCCCGACCGGACGCAGTTCATCGCCGGTGGAGAAAAACGCCACCTTCAGTTTGCGTCGTACCCTGACCTGCGGCACCCCCAGCGAGGCCAGCAGGCCGATCTCGGCTGCCCGCAGACGCTGGCCCTGTCGGAGGACCACTTCATCGACGGCGATATCCTCGCCGGGATGACGCACGTTCTGGCCCGGCGTGTGGCCGGCGCCAAAGGTAATGCGTTCGCCGTCCGCGCCGGCCTGCTCCTGCATGATCACCGTGTCGGTGCCCTCGGGCAGTTTGGCCCCGGTCATGATGCGCACGCACTGGCCGGCCCGGACTTGGCCATAGAACGGGTTGCCGGCGAAGGCGGTGCCGATCAGATCCAGCGTCACGTTGCCCCCGGCGGGCAGATCCGCCGCGCGCAGGGCGTAACCGTCCATGGCCGAGTTTGTATACGCGGGGACATTCAGCGGGGAACGGATATCCTGCGCCAATACATGGTTATGCGCCTGCATCAGCGGCAGTTCGAGAGTGTCGCTGACCGGGGTAATGTTCTGATGAATCTGTGCCAGCGCCTGTTCCACGCGCAGGTTGTCGGGATCGAATTCGTCGCAGGAAGGTTTGGCGGACATAGTCGGTTACTCGATAAACAGGGTTACCATTGGGGCGGAGGATTATGCCATATCAGCCGCGGCTCTGCTGAATGTACGCCTCGACAAAGTCGGCAATGGCCGGCGGGTCATTGATATCCAGCACGGGTAAATCGCCTGCCGCCGGCGCGGGCAATTCGGTGATCAGGGCGATGATATCCGCATCCTGCGGATGCAGCGGCGAGTGGGCGACCACCTCACGATAGACCTCGAGCTTGGGGTACGCGGTGTGCTTGAAGCCCTCTGCCAGAATCAGATCAAGATTGGCGCAGTCCAGCTTGTCGATCAATTCATCCAGTTGCGGATCGTGATCCTGTTGCGGCGTTTCGCTGATCAACGCCCAGCGGTATTGCGAGGCGACCAGCATCTGACGGGCACCGGCATGGCGCAGTTCATAACTGTCCTTGCCGGGCTGATCGATATCAAATTGATGATGGGCGTGCTTGATCACCCCGATGCGATAGCCGCGATCCCGCAGCAGTGTGATCAGCTGGGTCAACAGGGTGGTTTTGCCGCTGCCGCTGTAGCCGACAAAACCGAGTAACGGGCAGGGCGCATCGAGCATGTGATTCAGGTATCCAGTTGTTGCGGTTCATTGATATTGAGCAGCGCCCGGGGCTGATCGGCATAATCCACCACGGCGTGCGGCTGGCTGCGAATCCACTCCTGTACCCGGTGCTCGCCCTGATCATAATAGGCCCGCAGCGCGGTTTCACAACAGCGGTGCAACAGACAAACCGTGCCGTGCAGCCGCTGTCCGTCGCTGACCGACACCAGCGGCACCTGTTCACGGCGGGCGGCCTTACACAGCTGCCCGACCAGATCATCCGGCAGATACGGCATGTCACAGGGGACGAAACAGAACCAGTCCCCCTCGCACTGTTGCAACGCGCTGTAAAAGCCGGCCAGGGGCCCGGGGTAATCGGGCCACTGATCGGCAAACACCGGATAACCGTAACGGCGATAAGTCTCTGAGTGGCGATTGGCATTAATGCACAGGCGCGCGACCTGCGGCCGCAACCGTTCGCAGACCTGTTCGATCAACGGGCGTCCCCGATACAGCAACAACCCCTTGTCCTCCCCCTGCATGCGCCGCGCCCGGCCGCCGGACAGGACAATGCCGGTTACCTCAGTCGGTTCGGGAAAAGTCATGTTGCAGAGTATCGCAGCTAGAAAGGGATTTCACCACCAGGATACCGATGAAAGTGATTTCACCACGAAGACACGAAGACACCAAGTAAACTTCTGTATTCCTTGAAACTCACTTCCATCAGCGACGGAGACCCCTGTCATCGCCGGCATTGGTAAACGGGAGGGATCGTTCCGGTTTGTTGAATAATTTTTCCTGGTGTCTTCGTGTCTTCGTGGTTAAGCATTTGTTGTTTATTCAGCAAACTCGATCGCCTCACGAATGGCGTCGATGCCGGCTCTGGCGCATTCGTCATCCACGTCGCCGGTGATCTTCTTCGCCGGCGCGCCGGAGATGCCGACGGCCCCGTAGAAATGGCCGCCGATGCGCACCGGTACGCCGCCGCCGATCAGCAGGACGTCCGGGGCAAAGCGCAGATTGGCAAAATCGCCTTCCTGCATGTCGAGGGTGGAGGTCTGAAAGCTGGCGGCGGTTTTGGCTTTCAGCCGGCTGACGTCGATGGTGTGGGTGCCGGCCTGCGGATCGCGCGCCACGGCCAGCAGTTGGCCGTTGCGATCGACCACGCTGGACGTGACCTGATAGCCCTGTTTGCGACAGGCCTGGGCCGACTCGACGGCCAGCTGGTTGGCCAGCTCGAAGGAGAGAACGCGGGTGGTGACATAGGCCGGTTCGGCGGCGGCGATCGGGCTCAGCGGTAAGGCCGCAAGCAGGACAGAAGCAAGATAGCGTTTCATGGCGGTTTAATCCTCGATGGTGGCGGGTTGATGTTGTTGTAATGCCCACAGCACATGTTCGCGCACCAGTTCGGAAGGGTGGTCGGTGCGGGCCCGCAGGGCGGCGATCACCTCCGGCGAGGTGGCCGCGTTGCCCAGTGCCACGGCGATATTGCGCAGCCAGCGCTGATGGCCGATGCGCCGGATCGCCGAGCCTTCCAGGTTCTGATTGAAAGTGACTTCGTCCCACATGAAAAGTTCCACCAGGTGCGCCTCATCCAGGCGCCGGCGCGGATCGAAGTCCGGTTCCTTGCTGTAGTCGGCAAACCGGTTCCAGGGACAGTACAGCTGGCAATCGTCACAGCCGTAGATCCGGTTGCCCATCGGTTTGCGCAAGGCTTCCGGGATCGAGCCTTTGAGTTCGATGGTCAGATAGGAGATGCAGCGCCGCGCATCGACCACATAGGGTTCGACGATGGCGCCGGTGGGGCAGACATCGATGCAGGAGCGGCAGGTACCGCAATGGTTACTGGCCGGCTGATCCACCGGCAGAGGCAGGTCGGTATACAGCTCGCCGAGAAAAAACCAGGAGCCGGTATCCCGCTGCAGCAGATTGCTGTGCTTGCCAATCCAGCCCAGGCCGGCTTTCTCGGCCAGGGCTTTTTCCATCACCGGGGCGCTGTCGACAAAGGCGCGATAACCGAACGGGCCGATCTGGTGCTGGATATGATCGGCCAGCTGTTGCAGGCGCTTGCGCATCAGTTTGTGATAATCGCGCCCCAGCGCATAGCGCGAGACATACGCCCTGTCGGGGTGATCCAGCAACGCCTTGAGATCGCGCGTCTCTTGCGGCAGATAATCGAGGCGCACGCTGATTATGCGTAATGTTTCGGGGACCAGTTCGCCCGGCCGGCTGCGTTTGGTGCCGTGCCCGGCCATCCACTGCATGTCGCCCTGGTAATCCCGGGCCAGCCATTGTTGCAATCGCGTTTCATACTCGCCCAGATCGGTATCGGTGATGGCGGTCTGCTGAAAACCGAGCTCGGCGCCCCACTGTTTGATCCGGGCCGCCAGCGTCGACCAGTCGGGTTTGTGTTCGGCTTGCTTGTTTTGGCGGTGACTCATGATCATAATCATAGCCTTATGACTTCTCTGCCGCATGATCTTTATACCGCCGACCAGTGCCGCGAACTCGATCGCATCGCCATCGAGGAAGAGGGCATGTCCGGTTCCATATTAATGGAGCGCGCCGGCGAGGCCGCCTGGCGTCTGCTCATCCGGCGCTGGCCCGGGGCGCGACGCATTACCGTGGTGTGCGGGACCGGCAACAACGGCGGGGATGGCTATGTGGTCGCCCGGCTGGCGCACGCTGACGGGCGCGAGGTCCGCGTGCTGCAGGTCGGGGATGCGGATAAATTACGTGGCGACGCCCTGGCCGCCCTGCAACGGCTGCAGGGTATGGATCTGTATCCCGAGCCGTTTGCGTCACAACCGACCGCCGATACCGATCTGCTGGTCGATGCCCTGCTGGGCACCGGTGTCCAGGGCGAGGTGAACGAGCCCTATGCCACGGCGATCGACTGGCTCAATGCCAGCGGCAAGCCGATCCTGGCGCTGGATGTTCCCTCCGGGCTGGATGCCAACACCGGTCAGGCGGGTGGCCGGGCGGTGCGTGCCGATGAGACCCTCACGTTCATCGGTCTGAAGACCGGACTGCTCACCGGCGACGCCCCCGGGTATGTCGGTCAACTGGCGTTCAATGCCCTTAACCTGCCCGACACCGTCCGGGCGCGCGTCAGCCCGGTGGCGCAGCGACTCGTGTTCGACGACCTGCTGCGGCAACTGCCGCGCCGCCCCCGCAACAGTCATAAAGGGCTGTACGGCCATGTGCTGATCCTCGGCGGCGAGCAGGGGATGAACGGCGCGGTCCGCCTGGCCGGCGAGGCGGCCCTGCGCTGTGGTGCCGGGCGGGTGAGTATTGCCACCCGCGCCGCCCATGCGGCCACGCTCAACAGCGGCCGCCCGGAACTGATGTGCCACGGCGTGGAGGAGAGCGAGGCGCTGCAGGCGCTGATCGAGCAGGCCACGGTGCTCGCGGTGGGCCCCGGTCTGGGGCAGGGCGAATGGGGCCGGATGATCTGGGCGGCGATTGCGGCGTGCGACACGCCGCAGGTGGTGGATGCCGACGGCCTCAATCTGCTGGCCGAAAACCCGCAACAGGCCGGGCAGCGGATTCTCACCCCCCATCCCGGCGAGGCGGCCCGGCTGCTGAACCTGACCCCGGCCGAGGTGCAGGCCGATCGGCTGGCGGCGGTGCGCCGCCTGCAGGCCGAGTACGGCGGCGTGGTCGTCCTCAAGGGGGCCGGGACGTTAGTCAGTACTGACACGGGTAACAGCCTCTGCAGCGCCGGCAATCCCGGCATGAGCAGTGCCGGCATGGGCGATGTGCTCACCGGGGTGATCGCCGGGTTGCTGGCCCAGGGGCTGGAGCTGGAAACGGCGGCGCAGCTGGGCGTCTGCCTGCACGGGGCGGCCGCGGATCAGGGGGCCAGCGCCGCCGGTGAACGCGGCCTGCTGGCCGGGGATCTGTTCGGCCCGCTGCGCCGGCTCGTCAATGGGTGAGTGCGACGAATCAATTCTTTCGCGCCGGCGCATGCCGTTGGGCGATAAATTCCGCTAAGCTTGGATCAATGGAACAGTACCTCGAAAACGAAGCCGCCACGCTGCAGCTGGGTCGGCGGCTGGCCCGCCTCTGCGTGGCGCCGTGTCTGCTGTTTTTGCACGGCGAACTGGGGGCCGGCAAGACCACCCTGGTGCGCGGCCTGCTGCAGGAGCTGGGCCACAGCGGCCCGGTCAAGAGTCCGACCTACACCCTGGTCGAGCCCTATTACTTTGATCATAAAAAGGTTTTTCACTTCGATCTGTACCGACTCGGGGATCCCGAAGAGCTGGAATACCTCGGTTTTCGGGATTACCTGGATGATCACTCTCTCTGTCTGGTGGAGTGGTCCGAGCGCGGCGCGGGCCATCTGCCCCATCCCGACGTGGAGGTCTATCTGCAGCCCAGCGGCGCGGGTCGCCAGGCACGGCTGATCGCCCACGATCAGGCCGGCGAGGCGCTGCTGGCCCGGCTGGAGCCGTTTTAGGCCCCGGATCGGATCCAGATCTCGAAAAAACTCTAGAAAAACAGGCTATCTTCATAATAAATATCAATTTTTACTTGATTTCTTCCCCGCCCCGGCACAATAATTAAAGGCAGCTAAAAGGGGAGGGGGATACCATGCGTCCAGCTCAGGCGCTGCTACTGCTGATGCTCTCGATTGTACCGTTCACCGCGTTCGCGGCCGAGGTGCAAGTGGAAGGGGTGCGTATGTGGCCGGCCCCGGATCATACCCGGCTGGTGCTGGATCTGAGCGAGCCGGTGGACCATACCCTGTTCTCCCTGGAAGGGCCGGATCGGGTGGTCGTCGATCTGAAAAAGGCCCGCTTCCCCGGTACCCTGCCGAGCTTCGTCTATGACGACGCGCTGATTAAAAACATCCGTTATGCCCACCGCGAGAATGACCAGCTGCGCTTTGTGCTGGATCTCAAATCCCGGGTCAAACCCAAAAGTTTTGTCCTCAAACCGCAGCGCGAATACGGTCACCGGCTGGTGATCGATTTGCACCAGCCGCAAAGCGAGCAAAGTGCGCCGACGGTCACCAAGTCGGTCAATGACGGCAAACCGCGGGATGTCATCATTGCCATCGATGCCGGCCACGGCGGCGAGGATCCCGGTGCCCTGGGACAGCTGGGGACACGGGAAAAGGATGTGGTCATGGCTGTCGCCCGCAAGCTGGAAGCGATGGTGAACCAGGCGCCGGGGATGAAACCGGTGATGATTCGCAACGGTGACTATTATCTGAGCCTGCGCGAGCGGGTGGAAACCGCGCGCCGTGCCCAGGCCGATCTGTTTATCTCCATCCATGCGGATGCCTTTCACGATCGACGCGCGCACGGTTCATCGGTCTTTGTGGTCTCCGACGGCGGCGCCAGCAGTAAGGCCGCCCGCTTTCTGGCCGAAAGCGAAAACAGCGCCGATCTGATCGGCGGCGTCAGTCTGGACGACAAGGAAGATCTGCTGAAGATGGTGCTGGTGGACATGGTACAGAACTCCACCATCGAGGAGAGTCACCGGGTTGCCAGCGAAATGCTCGGCAGCCTCAAGCAGGTGAATCGCCTGCACAAGCGGCAGGTGGAACAGGCCGGCTTCCGGGTTCTCAAAGCGCCGGATGTCCCGTCGGTCCTGGTGGAAACCGCCTTCATCTCCAACCCCGCCGAAGAGCGCAAACTGCGCAGCAGCGCCCATCAGAGCAAACTGGCCCGCTCTATCTTCACCGGGGTGAAACGTTATTTCGCCCGCCACGCCCCGGCCGGGACCGTGCTGGCCGAACGCAAGCCGCAACGTCACCGGATCAATCGCGGCGACACCCTGTCCGGTATTGCCGCCCGCTACCGGGTCAGCGTCTCGTCCATCAAACAGCACAACGACCTCTCCGACAGCATGCTGCGCGTCGGTCAGGTACTGCAAATTCCCGTCATCTGATGTGCCACTTTTCTGGGGGCTCTGGAAAGTAACGCAGAGGACGCAGAGGCGCAGAGAACCACAAAGCAATTTTGAACTTTTTAATGTTGAATTCACATGAATTAATACGGATCCACAATCCAAAATTTAAAATTCAACAGTTAAAATTATATCTCCGCGCCTCCGCGCCTCTGCGTCCTCCGCGTTTTTAATCGGGTTCTGTAACGAAGCCCGTTCACCTTTTTAAATAACGCGGTTAAGCTATTCGCATGCAACCTGCCCGCCGTTATCAGCCCGATGCGCTAATCCAGCGCCTGCCGCCGACTCTGGCCAATCAGATCGCCGCCGGGGAGGTGGTGGAGCGGCCGGCGTCGATCGTCAAGGAGCTGGTGGAGAACGCCCTGGATGCCGGGGCCAGCCGGATCGAGGTGGCGATTCGCCAGGGCGGGCTGGAGGCGATTCGGGTCAGTGATGACGGTTTCGGCATTCGTCCTGACGAGCTGGAGCTGGCGGTCACTGCGCACGCCACCAGCAAGATTGCCTCGCTGGCGGATCTGGAGAATGTCGCCAGCCTGGGGTTTCGCGGCGAGGCACTGGCCAGCATTGGCTCGGTGGCGCGCCTGGTGATCGACTCCCGTTTCAGCGACGCCGAAACGGCCTGGCGCCTGAGCCTGACCGATCGCGAGGCCGGCCCGCAGCTGGCGCCGGTGGCCCATCCGGTGGGGACCACCGTGAGTGTTTCCGAACTCTTTTATAATACGCCGGCGCGGCGCCGTTTTTTGCGCACCGAACGGACCGAATACCGCTATATCGAGGACATGCTCAAACGCCTGGCCCTGAGCCGCTTCGAAGTGGGCTTCAGTCTGCGCCACAATCAACGGGAGGTGTTTCGCCTGCCGCCGGCGGGGAGCGAGGCACAACAGGCCCGGCGGGTGGAGCGGCTGTGCGGCAAGGCGTTTTATTCGCGGGCCGTGCACATCGATTACAGCCTGGATGGCCTGCGCCTGTGGGGCTGGCTGGGGCGCCCCGAGGCGGCCCGCAGCCAGGCCGATTTGCAGTATGTGTATGTCAACGGCCGCAGCGTACGCGACAAGCTGATCAACCATGCCCTGCGGCAGGCCCAGGGGCCGCTCTATCCCGGTCGGCACCCGGCCTGGCTGCTCTATCTGGAGCTGGACCCGCTCAAGGTGGATGTGAATGTGCATCCCACCAAACATGAGGTCCGCTTTCATCAGGCACGTCAGGTCCATGATTTTCTCGTTCATGCCGTCAGCGAAGCCCTGGCCGAAGACTCCGCCGTTGACCGGCCGGCGACACCGGCATCATCGCTTTCCCCGTCGGGGCCGTCGCGGCAACGGTTTTATACGCCGGCGGAGGGCAATATTCCCGCGCCCTGGGCGGTCCGGGAAGCCGCCGGCGTCCCGGCCGCGGTCAACCGCGACGACACCGCGTCTGACAAACCGGTCCTCGCCACCCTGGCGGGCGGTTATCTGGTGGTGGAAGAGGCCGGCACATTGCTGCTGATTAACGCCCCGGCGGTGCGGGCGGCGCAACTGGCGGCCCGCTTTGCCGCCGGCGAGGCACAAACCGCCCGGCCGCTGTTGATCCCCGAGACGATCGAGTTATCCGCCGCGGCGCGGCAATGGCTGGAGCAACACGCCGGCTGGCTGGCGCGCCACGGCATCGATCTCAGTGTGGTCAGTGAAACCGCGGTGCTGCTGCGGCAGGTGCCGGTCGCGGCGGCGGCCCTCGAACCGGCCCGATGGCTGCCGGCGTTTGTCGAGGCCACTGTGGCGGGGATGGCGCCGGAGACCGCGCTGGCGCAGGCCCTGAGTCATCCGCCGGGCTGTAGCGCGGCCGAACAGCAGGCCCTGGTGCGCGATGCCCTGTCCTGGCAGCCGGATGCGCGGCCGGCTCGCTACTGGGTGCGCTGGGATGAGGGCGCGTTGCGGGCGCTGTTCGAATCGTGAGCCTGCCTTCGGCGTCACTGCCTGCGGCGATCGCCCTGATGGGGCCGACCGCCTCGGGCAAGACCGAGCTGGCCGTGCGCCTGGTGCGGGAGCTGCCGGTGGAGATCGTCAGCGTCGATTCGGTGATGGTTTACCGGGGCATGGATATCGGCACGGCCAAGCCGGAGCCCGGGGTGCTGGCCGAGGCGCCCCACCGCCTGATCGATTTTCTGGATCCGGCCGAGAGTTGTTCGGCGGCCCGCTTTGCCCAACTGGCCCGGCGGGAGATGGCCGAGATCACCGCCGCCGGGCGCATACCCCTGCTGGTGGGCGGCACCATGCTCTATTTCCGGGCCCTGATCCACGGCCTCTCCCGCCTGCCGGCGGCCGATGCCGCGCTGCGCGCGCGACTGGCGCAGGAGGCACGGGAGCGGGGCTGGACGGCGATGCATGCCCGGCTGGCCGGGGTGGACCCGCAGGCCGCCGAGCGGATTCATCCCAACGATCCGCAGCGCATCCAGCGGGCGCTGGAAGTGTATGAACTGACCGGCCTGCCGCTGAGCGATCTTCAGCGACAGAATGAACCCCTGCCCTGGCAGTTTGTCAAACTGGCTTTGATTCCCTCGGATCGGGCTGTGCTGCACGAGCGCATTGCCCGCCGGTTTGCGCAAATGCTCGAGCAGGGTTTTGTCGAGGAAGTCGAAGCCCTTTTCCGGCGCGGGGATTTGCACGAACAGCTGCCCGCGATCCGGGCAGTGGGCTATCGTCAGCTGTGGCACTACTTGCAGGGCAGGATCAACTATACTCAAATGCAGGAGCAGGGCGTGGCGGCGACCCGTCAACTGGCCAAGCGTCAGTTAACCTGGCTGCGCAGCGAAGCGGGGGTTCAGGGATTCGATGCCCTTGATCAAAAAAGGGGGGATCAGGTCTTGAAATGGTTACGTCACTCACCCATTGAAATAGACTGAGTGTGCTAAGATAAATTTGCATTTTTATTGATTATTTATAAGGTTATAAGAACAGACCCGATCGTCTGAGAAAATAACTATAAAATTCGGAGATAATAACGATGAGTAAAGGACAGTCCTTACAAGATCCGTTTCTCAATGCACTGCGTAAGGAACGCGTTCCCGTTTCAATCTTTCTGGTAAACGGAATCAAGTTGCAGGGACAGATCGAGTCATTTGACCAGTTTGTGGTGTTGTTGCGAAATACGGTTAATCAGATGGTTTATAAACATGCGATCTCCACCGTGGTGCCGGCGCGCAATGTGAAGCTGCCCGTGGCGGAGGAAACCCGTGGTCATGAAGGTAATGCGTGAAGTCACCAACCCGATGTTGGTGAGGGTGGTAATGATTGTTTGAACGTCCACAAGCCGGTGAACGGGCGGTTCTGGTTCACCTGGCCCTGCAAGCGGAACAGCAGCAGGAAGAACCGCAGGAATTCCGGGAACTGGCTCTCTCCGCCGGCGCCGAGCCGGTCGCGGTGGTGACCGGTTCCCGGGCTGTTCCCCATCCCCGCTATTTTGTCGGCAGCGGCAAGGCCGAAGAGATCCGCGAGACGGTCAGGGAACTCGGTGCCGATCTGGTGCTGTTCAACCATGCGCTGTCGCCGGTCCAGGAGCGTAACCTCGAACAACTGCTCAAATGCCGGGTGCTGGATCGCACCGGGCTGATCCTGGATATTTTCGCCCAGCGGGCCCGCACCCATGAAGGCAAGCTGCAGGTCGAGCTGGCGCAGCTCAAGCATCTGTCCACCCGCCTGGTACGGGGCTGGACCCATCTGGAACGCCAGAAGGGCGGCATTGGTCTGCGCGGTCCCGGCGAAACCCAGCTGGAGACCGACCGCCGCCTGATTGGCGATCGCATTCGCCAGCTCAACAAGCGCCTGGAAAAGGTCCAGCGCCAGCGCGAACAGGGCCGCCGGGCCCGCAAGCGGGCGGAGATTCCGTCGGTCTCGCTGGTCGGTTATACCAATGCCGGCAAATCGACCCTGTTCAACCGGCTCACCGAGTCCCATGTCTATGCCGCCGACCAGTTGTTCGCGACGCTCGATCCGACCCTGCGCCGGCTGGAGCTGGCCGACGGGCAGAAACTGATCCTGGCCGACACGGTCGGCTTTATTCGCCATCTGCCCCACGACCTGGTGGCGGCATTTCGTTCCACCCTGCAGGAGACCCGCGATGCGGATCTGCTGCTGCATGTGGTGGACGCCTCCAGTCCGGAGCGGGAGGCCAATATGGAGCAGGTCAATGCCGTGCTGAGCGAGATCGAGGCCCGGGCGGTGCCGCAGCTGCTGGTCTATAACAAGCTCGACCGCCTGGAAGACACTCCCCCGCACATCGAGTATGACGGGCAGGGGCTGCCCTGGCGGGTCTGGATCTCGGCGCAAAGCGGGGCGGGACTGGAGCAGTTGCGCGAGGCGCTGGCGGCACGACTGGATCGCGGGCGCGTCTGCCACGAATTGCTGTTGCCGGTGGCGCAGGGGCGATTGCATGCCCTGTTATATGAAGTCGGCAAGGTCCACCGCGAGCAGGTGGACGAGCAGGGGAACTGGCTGATGACCGTCGAAATGCCCCGTGCCGACTGGGACGCATTGGAGAAACATTATGCCATAGGCGCGCATCTGGCCGGCGAGGACGATGCGGCCCGGCTTGCTCACCTGGCTTCCTGATCCAGCGGGGATAAACGGGGGCAAGCTAAATCCGGAGCATGATGCCTTGCGGCCGCTAGCGAAGCCCCATAGAATTGCCCCTCGGTCACATTGAAAACCCATTTTCCTGAATTGCACCGCACGCGCTGATTCAGACCACATATCACGGAGCATCACATGGCCTGGAATGAACCTGGTGGTTCAAACAACAAGGATCCCTGGGGTAATCGCAATAACCCGCAGGGCGGTCCCCCCGATCTCGACGAAGTGATCAAAAAACTGCAGGCCAAGTTCGGTGGCCTGTTTGGTGGCAAAGGTGGTGGCGGTGGCAAACGGCCCGGGATCCCCGGCGGTTCCAGCGGCCTGAGCTTCCTCGCGCTGGTGCTGCTCGCAGTCTGGGCCCTGTCCGGTATCTATATCGTCAACGAAGGTAAGGAGGCCGTGGTGCTGCGCTTTGGCGAGTTCCAGAGCATCCAGCCGCCCGGCCCCCACTGGTATCCCCGGTTTATCGATAGCGTGGAGATTGTCGACGTCTCCAATGTGCGCTCGGTGCATATCGGCGAAGGCAGCCAGGAAGCCCTGATGCTGACCCAGGACGAGAATATCGTCGATATGGAATTCGTGGTGCAGTACAACGTGCGCGATTCGCGCCGTTTCCTGTATCACGTTCGTGATCCGGAAATCTCTTTAAAACACGTGACCCAAAGTGCCGTACGCGAGATCGTCGGTAACAACGACATGGAACACATCATTACCGAGGGACGCGACAAGATCGCCTCCGAAGCCTGGGACCGCATCCAGGGCATTCTTGACAGTTATGAAACCGGTCTGCAGGTACGCGGTTTCAACATGCAGAAGGCCCAGCCACCAAAGCAGGTTATGGCGGCATTCGATGATGTGGCGGCCGCGCGTGAGGACCGGGAAAAATTCATGAACCAGGCCATGGGCTATGCGAACGACATACTCCCCCGCGCCGAAGGCCAGGCCCAGCGCTTCCTGGAAGAAGCCAAGGCCCATCGGGATCAGAAAGTCGCGGTCGCCGAAGGTGACGCCGAACGCTTCTTAGATGTTCTGGTCGAGTATCAGAAGGCTCCCGAAGTCACCCGCGAACGTCTGTATCTGGAGGCGATCGAAGAGATACTCGGCAAGAACCCCAAAGTCATGGTTGATTTGCAAAACGGCAATAATCTGATGTATCTGCCGCTGGATCAGATCATGAAACGCGCGAAAAACAGTGATACGAAATCAGAATCCGGATCCGGTCCCTTCACGGAACAGGTAGAGGAGTTTGGTCTGGATCAGATGCGTGAGCGCAGTAACCGCTCACGGGAGGAACGCCAATGAGCCCGAAACTTATCGCCGCTATCGTCGTGCTGGCTGTCATTGGCCTGATCGCCAGTAACTCCATGTTCACCGTCAGTGAGCGCGAACTGGCGATCCAGTTTGCGCTGGGGGAAGTGAAAAAAGCCGACTTTGAACCGGGTCTGCATTTCAAGTGGCCCTTTGTGAATAATGTGCGCAAGTATGAGAAGCGGATTATCACCGCCGATACCACCCCGCAGCGTTACCTGACCCAGGAGCAGAAGCCGCTGATCGTGGACTATTACGTGAAATGGCGCATCCGTGACGTCGAGACCTATTACAAGACCATGCAGGGCATGGAGAGTCGGGCGCGAATGCAGTTTAACTCCATTGTCAATAAAGGTCTGCTGGACGCCTTTGGTGAACGCACCCTGCAGGAAGTCATCTCCGACGCGCGGGATGACATCATGCGTAACATCACCATGAAGGCGGATGAACGGGTTCAGAGCTTTGGTATCGAGATCGTCGATGTCCGGCTCAAACGCATCGAGCTGACCGAACGGGTATTTGATAATATCTTTGAGCGCATGAGTTCGGCGCGCGAGAAGGAAGCCAGGGAGCTGCGCGCTTCCGGTCAGGGTGAAGCGGAACGTATTCGCGCCGAGGCGGAACGCCAGAAAACGGTCATGCTGGCCAATGCCTACCGCCAGGCCCAGGGCATTCGCGGTGAAGGTGATGCCAAATCGGCGGAAATATATGCCAAGGCCTTTTCGCAGGATGAAGAGTTCTATTCGTTTTACCGCAGCCTCAATGCCTATCGCAAGTCACTGGTGGGCGACGGCAATCTGATGGTGCTGGAACCGGACTCCGACTTCTTCAAGTATTTCAAGGATAATAATCCTGACGGCGAGTGACGCGCCGAACACGTTTGTCTAACCACGCATTCGGACGTCATTCATGTGGCAGGAATTGATTGTGGCAATCGCACTGGTGCTGGTGATCGAGGGGATAACACCGGCACTCAGTCCCGCCTCTTTTCGTCGTGGTCTGTTAATGGTGGCCCAGATGAGCGATCGCGTTTTGCGACGTATCGGGCTGGCCGCCATGCTGGGTGGAGCGTTGCTGATCTATCTGATCAAAGGTTAAGTTAGGTACAGAATGAAATCCGATCGTTGGTTGTTACCGGAAGGGATCGAGGAGGTCCTGCCAGAACAGGCGCGCCGGCTGGAAATGCTGCGCCGGCGTCTGCTCGATCTGTATACCGGCTGGGGTTACGAGCTGGTGATCCCGCCGATGATCGAATACCTCGATTCGCTGCTGACCGGTACCGGCCATGATCTGGATTTGCAAACCTTCAAGCTGACCGATCAGCTGACCGGCAAACTGATGGGCCTGCGCGCGGACATGACCCCGCAGGTGGCGCGCATCGACGCGCATACCCTGAAAAAAGCCGGTCCGTCACGACTTTGCTATATCGGTTCGGTGTTGCACACCCGGCCGGACGGTTTTGCCGGTTCGCGCAGTCCGATCCAGGTGGGCGCCGAACTCTACGGCCACAGCGGCAGCGAAAGCGACGTGGAAGTGTTCCGGCTGATGCTGGAGACCCTGCGCCAAAGCGGTATACAGGAACTCTATTTTGACCTCGGTCACGTCGGTATCTATCGCCAGCTGGTGGGCGAAGCGAAGCTTTCCCAGGAACAACAGGCCGAGCTGTTCGATGCCCTGCAACGCAAGGCGATCCCCGAGATCGAACAGTTACTCGATAACAGCTCCATCGACAGCAAGATCGCCGACGGCTTGCTTGCGCTGGCAACGCTCAACGGTGATGAGTCGGTCATCGAAGAGGCGCGCCGTCTGCCGGCTTTCGCCGCTGACGGGGTCGCCCCGGCGCTGGATAACCTGCAGGCCGTGGCGCAACAGATCAAGGCTCACGAACCGCGGATTCCCCTGCATTTCGATCTGGCCGAATTGCGCGGCTACAACTATCACACCGGCGTGGTCTTCGCCGCTTATGTGCCGGGACGGGGGCAGGCCATCGCCCAGGGCGGGCGTTACGACGAAATCGGCAAGGTCTTCGGTCGTTCCCGGGCCGCCACCGGTTTCAGTACGGATCTCAAAACATTGATCGATCTGGGCGAGACGGCGCAATCGCTGCCCGGCGCGATTTACGCGCCGGCTGACGATGACACTGGTTTGCGTGACACAATTGAACAACTACGCCGGCAGGGAGAGCGGGTGATCAGCGCCCTGCCGGGCGATAACAGCGATCCGCGGCAACTGGGCTGCGATCGCAAGCTGGTCAGGGACGGCAAGGCATGGCAGATTGTAACGATTTGATAACAACAACAGGCTGAAGTCATGGGCAAGAATGTCGTCATTATCGGGACCCAGTGGGGAGATGAAGGTAAAGGCAAGATCGTCGATCTGTTGACCGATCGGGCTTCCGCCGTGGTGCGCTTCCAGGGCGGTCACAATGCCGGCCACACCCTGGTCATCGGCGACAAGAAAACCGTGTTACACCTGATCCCCTCGGGCGTGCTGCGCGAGAACGTGCAGTGCCTGATCGGCAACGGTGTGGTGCTCTCGCCCGAAGCGTTGCTCGATGAACTGAAGATGCTCGAGAACGAGGGCGTGCCGGCCCGCGAGCGACTGCGCATCAGCGAAGCCTGTCCGTTGATCCTGCCCTATCACGTGGCGCTGGATCACGCCCGCGAGGCGGCGCGCGGCAAAAAAGCCATCGGCACCACCGGCCGCGGCATCGGCCCGGCCTACGAAGACAAGGTCTCGCGTCGCGGCCTGCGCCTGGGCGATCTGTTTCACCGCGAGCGCTTTGCCGCCAAGCTGGGCGAAGTGCTCGACTATCACAACTTTGCCCTGCAGCACTATTTCAAGGCCGAGCCGGTGGACTTCAACCAGGTGCTGGATCAGGCCATGGCCATGCGCGAAGAGCTGCAACCGCTGGTGGCCGATATCCCCGAACTGCTCAACCAGCATATGCTGGCCGGGAACAACATCATGTTCGAGGGCGCCCAGGGCGCGTTACTGGACATCGATCACGGCACCTATCCGTTTGTCACCTCGTCCAACACCACCGCCGGCGGCGCCAGCACCGGCAGCGGCATGGGCCCGCGCAATCTCGATTACGTGCTCGGCATCACCAAGGCCTATACCACCCGGGTCGGCTCCGGCCCCTTTCCCACGGAACTGTATGACGGCAATCTGTTAATGGATGAAGTCGGCGCGCGACTGGCCGAACGCGGCCACGAATTCGGCTCCACCACCGGCAGGCCGCGACGTTGCGGCTGGTTCGATGCGGTGGCGCTGCGCCGCTCGGTGTTGATCAACAGCGTCAGCGGCCTGTGCATCACCAAGATGGATGTGCTTGACGGCCTGGACCAGATTCAGATCTGCGTGGGCTACGACTGCAACGGCGAAGTGCGCGATACGCCGCCGGTCGGTGCCGAAGCCTTTGAAAGCTGCGAACCGGTTTACGAAGCCATGCCGGGCTGGCAGGAATCCACCGTCGGCCTGAAGAGCTATGAGGAACTGCCGGCCAATGCGCGAGCCTATCTCAAGCGCATCGAAGAAGTCACCGGCACTCCCGTGGACATCATCTCCACCGGCCCCGAGCGCAGCGAAACCATCATCCTGCGGCACCCTTACGACGTTTAACGGCCCGCCGGGCCGTTAAACAGGGGCTAGGTGCTAGGTCCTGGTGACTAGTACCTGGCATCTGGCGCTTGTACTTTGCACTCAGAATTTAGCACTCCTGATGGTTATAAAGCCTCACCACGAAGACGTGAAGACACGAAGGAAAAATTAATCCGCTTCGAGACTTCGTGTCTTCGTGGTGAAAATTGCCTGATAGATGGAATGTCAGGT
>JBKGZJ010000031.1:0-18042 GCA_046545635.1 Thiohalophilus sp.
TCCGCCAGGTCGCCTTTTTTCTCCAGCCAGGCGCGGCGATCGCCCGCCCGTTTTTTGGCCAGCAGCATATCCATCATCTGCTGGGTGCCGTCGCCGCTTTTGGTGACCAGTCGCGCCAGGCGCCGGGTGTCGGGATCCATGGTCGTCTCGCGTAACTGCAGCGGGTTCATCTCGCCCAGGCCCTTGAAGCGGGTGACCTGCACCTTGCCCTTGATGTTTTCCGCCGCGATGCGATCCAGGGTGCCCTGGCGTTCGGCGTCATCCAGGGCATAGTAGGTCTCCTTGCCGACATCGATCCGGTACAGCGGTGGCATGGCGATATAGACGTGCCCCGCGTCCACCAGCGGTTTGAAATGGCGCAGGAAAAGGGCGGTCAGCAGTGTGGCGATATGCGCGCCGTCCGAATCGGCATCGGCGAGCACGATCACCTTGCCATAACGCAGATTGGAAAGATCCTCGGAGCCGGGATCGACCCCCAGAGCGACAGAGATGTCGTGCACTTCCTGGGAACCGAGCACCTCGGCCGGCTCCACTTCCCAGGTGTTGAGAATCTTGCCGCGCAGCGGCATGATCGCCTGGAACTCGCGATCCCGACCCTGCTTGGCGGAACCGCCGGCCGAATCCCCCTCGACCAGAAACAATTCGGTGCGACTCAGATCCTGGGCCGAGCAGTCGGCCAGTTTGCCCGGCAATGCCGGTCCCTGGGTCACTTTCTTGCGCACCACCTTGCGCCCGGCACGCAACCGGCTCTGGGCATTGTTAATCGCCAGCTCGGCGATCTGCTCGCCCAGATCGCTGTGCTGGTTGAGCCATAAACCGAACGCATCCTTGACCACCCCGGAGACAAACGGCGCCGACTCCCGCGAGGAGAGCCGCTCCTTGGTCTGGCCGGAAAACTGGGGATCCTCGAGCTTCACCGACAGGATGTAACTGAGTTTCTCCCAGACATCTTCCGGCGCCAGCTTGACGCCGCGCGGGATCAGATTGCGAAACTCACAAAATTCGCGCACCGCCTCGGTCAGGCCGGTGCGCATGCCGTTGACATGGGTGCCGCCCTGGGCCGTCGGGATCAGGTTGACGTAACTTTCACTGACGTTAATCGAACCGTCGGGAACCCAGGCCAGGGCCCAGTCGACGGCTTCCAGATTGCCACTGAAGCTGCCGACGAAAATATCCGGGGGCAGCAGCTCCACGCCCCCCAGCTCGCCCTTGAGATAATCACGCAGACCATCTTCATAGTACCACTCGACTTCCTCCTTGCCGGCTTCATCCTTGAAGGTAACGATCAGGCCGGGACACAACACCGCCTTGGCCCGTAACACATGTTTGAGCCGCGGTACCGAAAACTTCGGGGAATCGAAAAACTTTGGATCGGGCCAGAAACGCAGGGTGGTACCGCTGTTGCGCTTGCCGACACTGCCGATCTCTTCCAGATTCGATTTTTTATCACCGTTGGCAAAGGCAATGTTGTATTCCTTGCCATCGCGCTTGATCCAGACTTCCAGATGCTTTGACAGGGCATTGACCACGGAGACGCCCACGCCATGCAGGCCGCCGGAGAACTGGTAATCCTTGTTCGAGAACTTGCCGCCGGCATGCAGGCGGGTCAGAATGACCTCTACCCCCGGGACCTTTTCTTCGGGATGCATATCCACCGGCATACCCCGCCCGTCATCGCTGACCTGCAGGGAGCCGTCCTTGAACAGCACCACGTCGATCCGTTTGGCGTGCCCGCCTATCGCCTCGTCGACACTGTTGTCGATAACTTCCTGGGCAAGATGATTGGGACGTTCGGTCTGGGTATACATGCCGGGGCGTTTGCGCACCGGTTCCAGTCCGGTCAGAACCTCAATGGACTCAGAAGTATATTTCTTATTCATAGGTTACCGTTATGTCGCGATGGTACTCGCCGGCGTCATCCCCGGCCGATTTGTCACGCGTTGATTCTACGGGTGAATACGGCATTGGGCAAAATGAATCATGCCGGATATGTGCACGAATTTGCACTGCGCTGACAGCGGTCAAAACAGGCGCACTTAGCCCAGTTCAATACCCAGGCGCTGCGCCACTGCCTCGTAGGCTTCCACAACCCCGCCCAGTCCCTGGCGGAAACGGTCCTTGTCCAGCTTGTCACGGGTAGTCGCATCCCACAGACGACAGCCGTCGGGGGTGAATTCATCGCCCAGTAACAGCTCGCCGTCAAAGCGCCCGAACTCCAGCTTGTAATCAACCAGCAGCAAATCGGCATCCAGAAAAAGTTGCTTGAGAATATCGTTCACCTGAAAGGTCAGTCGCTTCATGGTGTCGATTTCGTCCGCCGTTGCCCAGTTAAAGGACAGGATATGATAATCGTTGATCATCGGATCATGCAGAGCATCGTTTTTGAGGAAAAACTCGAATACCGGCGGATTGAGTTGCTGGCCTTCAGTGACACCGAGGCGCCGGCAGAGGCTCCCGGCGCTGAGATTACGCACCACACATTCGATCGGCAGCATTTCGAGCTTCTTGACCACCGACTCCTCGTCGGACAACAGGCTCTCAAAATGAGTCGCCACGCCACCCTGTTGCAGCTTTTGCATAATAAAGGCGTTAAACTTGTTGTTTACCATGCCCTTGCGTTCCAGTTGCGCCAGCTTCTCACCGTCAAAGGCGGAAGTGTCGTTGCGAAACTGCAGAATTAATTTACCGGGATCATCGGTGGTATAGACTGTTTTTGCCTTTCCCGAATACAGCTCCTGTTGTTTTTGCATGATGCTTATCCTCGCAAGGGGTTATGCTTTTATCACGGTCAGACCTGACGCCAGTCAGTGCCCTGTTCCTGACAGGCCACCTCGATCTCCCGTGGCTGACATCCCAGAACCTCCGCCAGGGCCTGGCGGGCCAGTGCAGGTGTATTGTTCTTGTCACTCAAGTGTGCCGCTACCAGACACTGCAAATCATCGATGTCAAGATTGGCCAGTATTTGCGCGGCCTGCGCATTGCTCAGATGGCCATAACCGCCGCCAACCCGTTGCTTGAGGCTGACGGGATAGGGGCCCTCCTCCAGCATTTGCGGATCGTGATTGCATTCCAGGATCAGGGCATGACAACCGGACAGGCTGGCGTGGATATGCGGCGTGCTGCTGCCGGTATCGGTTAACAGGCCCAGACGCCGATCCCCGTCACTGAACACAAACTGACAGGGCTCGCGGGCATCATGCGGTACCGGAAACGGCTGGATTTCGAGCTCGCCGATCGCCAGCGTCTGATGGACGTCAAACAGGTTCAGTGTCGGCAACTTGCCGGGCCGGGAACCGTTGACGGTGCCTCGTGTCGCCCACACCGGCACCCCGTAACGCCGCGCCAGCAAACCCACGCCGCGAATATGGTCCCCGTGTTCATGGGTCACCAGCACGGCATTCAGACTTTGTGGATCGCAAGCGAGGCGCTGCAGTCGGGCCTCGGTGTCACGCAGGGAAAATCCGCAATCGATCAGGATCCGGGTACGGCCATGCTCGATCAAGGTGCCGTTACCCTTACTGCCACTGCCGATCAGTGCAAATCGCACGTGTTCTCCCCAACCTGAATAGTCGTGGTGACAGAATTAGCGCAAGTGGACTTCGATTTCCTCGAGCAGGCGTTTGGTCAGTGCTGAATCAACTTTATCATTATCCCGATCTCGCAAGCTGATATCAGTATAATCATCCTGCTGCCTGACCCGCAGTAACAACGCATCAATCGACTTACTCTGGTCTTCATCACCCATCAGACTGTCCCAGAAACCTTTTTCCTCTTTCTCCTTGAACTCTTCGGTCAGCTTGATGAAATAGTGGCCCTCGGAGCGATCGCGGTCGTCCACCAACAGACCCACGCGGTCCAGCGCCAGCCCAACCCGTCGCCAGGTGCGAGGGAAGGTTTCCTTGACCCGCAGCAGCAACTCATCCGATCCCTGCTTGAACTCCGTGCGTTTGGGCATTTCGTCCGTCGCGACTATCTGCCTCGCTTCCTCTTCACCTCCCCCAAGCGAAATCAAAAAGCGTTGTAACAGCTCCACTTCCAGGTCGTGGGACGTATCGTTCGGGACCCAGGCGGTTTCCACCACTTCCGTACCACCGCCACTGACGACAATCTCTTTCAGTCCGCGATGGGTAATAAATACCCGCGTCCCGCCGTTATCGGTGCGCTCCAGACGCACCCGATAGCGATCCTGGTAGCCGCTGGAACCGATCGCATCGACTATGCGCTCGAACCAGTTGCCCGGCACCCGCTCGCGGCGTTCCTGCCAGTTGGTCTCCAGGATACCGGTTTGTTTGTCCTGTTCGGCAATCTCGAAACCCAGGTTTTCCACAAACTTGCCCGCGGCATCCCAGACCTGCTCCGGCGACCGCTTGACTTCCAGCCAGTGCATGTCGCCCTGGCGCACAAAACGGACATCTTCGGCGGTAGCCACGACCGAGTCCGCTTCACCACCTTCTGCTCCCTGCGTACCGGAATAACTGGCCTGCTCGCGGCCGATACCGGGGATCCGCATCGCCTCCTCATCCGCACCCGGGCGAGTGAGCTCCGGTGGGACCTCCAGCGGCTGTTGTTTGTTTTCTGTTTCAATCTGATCGGCATAAAGCGCCCGGTAATCCTTCTCCGGACTGCCGGAGCAGGCACCGAGCACCAGGGCCGACAGGGCCAATACAACCACTTCAATGCCATAACGGCGCTTCATGTACGATTCCTCTGCAAAAACTGAAAATTATTGGACCAGACCGACCTTGCGCAGTTCATCATGCACAATGGTCTGGTATTCGCTGGAGAGCACGGTCAGCGGCAGGCGGATTCCCGCCGGAATCAATCCCATGTCATACAGGGCCCATTTGACCGGGATCGGATTGGCTTCGAGAAACAGGTTCTTGTGCAGGCCCAGCAGCTGATCATTGAGGCGTGTGGCGCTCTCCCGGTCACCGGCGATCGCGGCCATGCACATCTCGTGCATCATTTTCGGCGCCACATTGGCGGTGACGGAAATATCGCCATGGGCCCCCGCCAGCATCAACTCCATGGCGGTGCCATCATCGCCACTGTAGACCTCGAACTGCGGGCCGCACAGGGCAAGGATATCCCGCGCGCGCTGGACGTCCGCGGTGGCGTCCTTGATGCCAATAATATTCTCGATGGCCGCCAGCCGGGCCACCGTCTCCGGCAGCATATCCACGGCGGTGCGCCCGGGAACATTGTAGAGAATCTGCGGGATATCAACGGCCTCGGCGACCGCCTTGAAATGCTGGTAGAGGCCTTCCTGGGTCGGTTTGTTGTAATAGGGAGTCACCAGCAGGCAGGCGTCGGCACCGACCTCCCTGGCGCAACGGGTCAGCGTAATCGCCTCGCGCGTGGAGTTGGAGCCGGTCCCGGCAATGACGGGAATCCGCCCACGCGACAGCTCCACGACCCGCTTGACGACGTGGCAGTGCTCCTGCTCGTCCAGCGTGGCCGACTCACCGGTCGTACCCACGGCAACAATGGCGTCGGTCTGGTTCTCAACGTGAAACTCCACCAGCGCCGCCAGCGCGGCCTCATCGAGACTGCCGTCCTCGTGCATGGGGGTGGCCAGCGCCACCATACTCCCCTTAAACATACCCCTCTCCGTAAAAAACGCTCATGTTACTTGGAGCCACCGGCCCTGACAAGCGGCCCGCCCTGGACTGAACCGGCTCCCGGGGACAGTTTACCGGGTCGCACCGCCGCTCCGTACGGCGTGTGAACCACCGAAGAGACCGAAATCACCGACCTCGTTGCTTCCCGCCCCGAACCAGAGCCAAAAACAATCCCTGCCTTTTTCGGTGTTTTCAGTGCCTTGTATCCCCGGTGGTTGCCAGCACGCTCCGGCTTCGCGCAGCGCGCGAATATTAAGCCACCCTGTAGGGCCATAAAATATAACTGCTCAACAAACCGGACAAATCCCGGTATTTTCATGAGCACAGCCAGCATATTATAAAGGAGCGGGCATGTCCGAAACAGAAAAGGCGATCCGGGAAATCCGCATCAATCCCATTGTCCCCAGTGAATCGGTGCTCATCGCCACCGCGCGCAGCATGCGTCCGCGCAAGGAAGAGGCGCCGGCTCCCCGGGACACCCGCCAGCACGTGGAAACCTGCCCGTTCTGCCGCGGCAACGAAGACAAAACCCCGCCCGAACTCAAGCGCTACGAGGTGGACGGCGAGTGGGCGGTGCGCATCGTGGAAAACCTCTACCCGGTGCTGGGCGACGATCGGGACAAATCCGGGCTCGTATTCGGCCTGCAACAGGCCATCGACGGCTACGGCCGCCATGAGGTGATCATTGATCATTACGCCCACGGCATCGCCATTCACGAAATGGCCGAGGACCACCTGACAACCCTGTTCCAGGCCTATCAGTCGCGTGCCGCCGAGCTGTATACCCTGGACGAACGGCTCAGGTATATCCTGATTTTCAAAAACTTCGGCCCCGCCGCCGGGGCCAGCATGGCGCATACCCACAGCCAGTTGATTGCGCTGCCCGTGGTCCCGCAAAACCTGCATGAAGAACTCGAATACAGCCGCGACTATTACAAAAAACACCATCACTGCATCTTCTGTACCCTGATCGACGAGGCCCTGACTTTCGAAACCACCATTTACGACCGGGACTCGGGCAAAATCGTGCGCCGTATCAATGTCGGCCAGTACGTCGTGGAGCGCGGGGAACGGTTTATCGCCATCAAACCCTTCGCCAGCCGCTACGAGTGGGAGATCCATATCCTGCCGCTGGAACACCACAGCGATTTCCTGGAGACGTCCGCGGAAGATATGGCGGATCTGGCGCGGGTGCTCAAACGCACCATGTCCCGGCTGGATGCAGTCATCGGCGGGGCACAATACAACTATTTTCTGCACTCACGCCCGCGCAGCGACGATTACGGTGACTGCCGCAGCAGCTATCACTGGCATCTGGAGATCTGCCCCCGGACCAGTATTCCCTCGGGGTTTGAGCTGGGCTCGGGGCTGTTCGTCAACACGATCAGCCCGGAAGAAGCCGCCGAGCAACTGCGCGCTGTCACACTTGACTGAACAAAAATGCGGCCCTGAACCACTGACAACACGGAAGACACCGAACTCACTGAAACAGCAAGCACAAAAGTTGCTTTTATTTCGGTCCAGTCGGTGGGTCCAGCGCCGTAATTTGCGCCTAAGGCCGGTTTGAAGCTAGTATAATTCCCGAGCAGAATTTTTTACCGGAGAGAACCAACCCGTCATGAGCGATACAGTGAGCCTGGGGAAGAAAGTGCCCGATTTCACCCTGCCTGCCACCGGCGATCAGGACATTTCCCTCTCCGACTTCAAGGGTAAAAATGTAGTGCTCTATTTTTATCCCAGGGACAACACCCCCGGCTGCACCCGCGAGGGTCAGGGCTTTGGCGACAACCACGGCAAATTCAAGCGTCAGAACACGGTGATCCTGGGTATCTCGCGGGACAGTGTCAGATCGCACGAAAACTTCAAGGCCAAACAGGAATTTCCGTTTGAACTGCTCGCGGACAAGGACGAGACCGTCTGCAAGCTGTTCGATGTCATCAAGATGAAAAACATGTACGGCAAAAAGGTGCGCGGTATCGAGCGCAGCACCTTTTTGATCGATGACAAGGGCAGGCTTCGCCAGCAGTGGCGCAAAGTCAGGGTCGACGGCCATGTCGAGGAAGTTCTCGACGCGGTCAAACAACTCAACAAAGCCTTATGAGTAAACGTCTGTTCGTGGTGGACTCCAATGTGCTGATGCACGATCCCACCTCGCTGTTCCGTTTTCAGGAACACGATGTGTTTGTGCCGATGATGGTCCTCGAAGAACTGGATAACAATAAAAAGGGCCGTACCGAAGTCGCTCGCAACGCCCGTCAGGCCAGTCGTTTTCTGGATGAACTGCTCGCCGACGCCAGTCATGAAGAGATCGAGCAGGGACTGCCGCTCAACGCCCATCTTGACGCGCTGACCCAGCACAAGATACAAAACGGCCACAAGGAACTGGCCGGGCAACTGAGCGGGCGTCTGTTCTTTCAGACCCGGGCCTATCCCGACAGCCTGCCCCACCATCTGCCGGGCAACCTGCCGGACAACAATATCCTCGGTAGCGCCCTGGCACTGCAGCAGCAGGAAGAGACGCCCCGGGTCACGCTGGTCACCAAGGATATCAATCTGCGCATCAAGGCGGCGGTGGTCGGAATCCACGCCGAGGATTATCGCAGTGACCGGGCACTGGAAGATGTCGATCTGCTCTATACCGGCCATTACCGGCTCGAACAGGCGTTCTGGGACCGGCATGCCCGGGAAATGGAATCCTGGATCGATGCCGGCCGTACCTTTTATCGCATCAAGGGCCCGGATATCGAAAACTGGTCACCCAACGAATTTATTTTCAGTGATCAGGAGACAGCACCGTTTGACGCCAGCGTCCGCAAGATCGAAGACGACAGCGCCATTATCGAGACGGTCCGGGACTATTGCAGCACCAGTCATGCGGTATGGGGGATCAATGCCCGTAACCGCGAACAGAACTATGCGCTCAACCTGTTAATGGATCCGGAGATCGACTTTGTCAGCCTGCTGGGCATGGCCGGCACCGGCAAGACCCTGCTGACCCTGGCCGCCGGCCTGGAGCAGACCCTGGAACAAAAACGTTACAGCGAGATCATCATGACCCGCGTCACCGTCCCGGTGGGCGAGGATATCGGCTATCTGCCCGGTACCGAGGAAGAGAAAATGACCCCGTGGATGGGCGCGTTGATGGACAACCTGGAGGTTCTGACCAATACGGAAGTCGGCGGGGAGTGGGGACGCCAGGCGACCAACGATCTGCTCAGCAAGCGGATCAAGATCCGCTCGGTCAACTTCATGCGCGGGCGGACCTTCCTCAATCGTTATATCATCATCGACGAGGCCCAGAACCTGACTTCCAAGCAGCTCAAGACCCTGATCACCCGCGCCGGCCCCGGCACCAAGGTGATCTGCCTGGGCAACATTGCCCAGATCGACACCCCCTACCTGAGCGAAACCACCTCCGGTCTGACCTATGTGGTGGATCGTTTCAAGGGCTGGGAACACAGCGGCCACATCACCCTGGTCCGCGGCGAACGCTCCCGCCTGGCTGACTACTCCTCCGAAGTGCTTTAGTGGTTATCGAGAGAGGTTTCTGGAAATAAACGCGGAGGACGCGGAGTCGCTGAGTTTGTAAAGCAATGTTGAGTTTTTAATGTTGAATTTTGAATGAAATACCAGTTTGCAATTCAAAATTTGAAACTAAATATACAAATTATTTTTCTCTCCGCGCCTCTGCGACTCTGCGTCCTCCGCGTTATTTTCCAGTGCACTGGAAAAATGATTACTGCTGAGCCTGGGCCTGTTGCTCGCGTTGTTCTTCTTCCTGGTGGATGCGTTCGGAGGCGCGCGGCCAGGCGCTTAATGAGGCCTTGACCAGGGTGGCCAGCGGGATGGCGAAGAAGACGCCCCAGAAGCCCCACAATCCGCCGAATACCAGCACACTGACGATGATGGCGATGGGGTGCAGGTTGACCACTTCGGAGAACAGCAGCGGCACCAGTACATTACCGTCCAGCGCCTGAATGATGGCGTAGGCCACAAGCACCCAGGCGAAGTCCGGCCCGACACCCCACTGGATATAGGCCACGATCGCCACCGGAATGGTCACCACGGTCGCGCCGATATAGGGGATCACCACGGAGATACCCACCAGCGCCGAGAGCAGGATGGAATACTTGAGTCCCAGTAATTCAAACGTCACATAGGTGGTGATACCCACGATCAGAATTTCCCAGAACTTGCCGCGTACGTAGTTGCCGAGCTGCTGATCCATTTCCTGCCAGACCTGGTTGGCCAGCGCCCGTTCCCTGGGCAAAAAGCCGGTCGCCCAGGTCACGATGGGTTTCTTGTCCTTGAGAAAGAAGAACACCATCAGCGGCACCAGCACGACATAAACCATCAATACAACCAGGTTAGTCAGCGAGGCGAGTGACAGACTGACGATCCTCTGCCCCAGCGACGCCACCTCACGATTGACCACCTGGGTCAGATCCTTGACCTGCTCTTCGGATATAAATGTGTAGTGCTCGGGTAACTGTAACAGGGACTGTTGCAAACGATAGAAATGCCGGGGCAACTCCTGAAACAGTTCCTGCAACTGGGAGGTAATTACCGGCATCACGCCGAGGATGAGGAAAAACAGAAAGACCAGGAAAACGGTAAATACCAGAATCACAGCCCACAGACGCGGTGCGCCGTGATTTTCCAGCTTGAGAACAATCCCTTCCAGCAGATAGGCGATGACCAGTGCCGCCAGAACCGGCGTCAGCATGTTGCCGAAAATCAGGACCACGGTAAAACCGATGATCAGTATGAACGCCAGCAGGACCGCCTGGGGATCGGAAAAATAACGGTTGTACCAGTTTTTCAGCAGTTCCAGCATGGGGGTTTATTCTTCTTTTTTCAGTGACTGGTAGTGACGTTCGAATATCATTTCCAGTTCGTCAATCACCTCAACGGCATCACGCCCGTGCATCATATGATCGGTCACCAGACCGGCGGTTTCGTGTAACAATTGATCCTTGTTCAACATCGGATAGGTTCGGGACAATCGTTTGATAGCCGCTATGACGGTCTCATGCTCCGGCCGGGGCAATTCCAGCGGCTCGTTTACAGTCGCCGGTGCGGCGGGATACTGCTGCGCCAGAAAGCGGGCGTAATCGAGCAGGCTCTGCCGGCCTTCGGCAGACAACTGGTAAAAATAATCCAGGAGTTGATTTTCCAGTTTACTCACCGGCCCGTACCGTGTTGACAGTCACAGACTGATGATAAATCAATGTGGGTGAGACTTGCAGTAGGCGCGCGCGAAACTGAGCAGCTCATCCATTGCCCGGATCTTGAATTTCTGCTTCTGATGCACGAAGGAAAAGGGCCGTTCCACCGGCGGATCGAGCTTGACCGCCACAAGGGTGCCCAGCTTGAGCTCTTTTTCGATGGTGGCGCTGGAGAGCACCGAGACGCCCATGCCGGCCTCGACGGCGCCCTTGATGGCCTCCAGACTGCCCAGCTCCATGGACAGGTTCAGATCCGAGGCACTGATACCGGCGCGGGTCATGCTCTCCAGCATCACCTCGCGGGTGCCGGACCCCTCCTCGCGGCAGATAAACGGATAGTCGGCGATCTGCTTGACCGGCACCACGTCCTGTTTGGCCAGTTCGTGATCCGGCGGCACGATCAGCACCAGCTTGTCGGTGCGGCATTCCTCGACCACCAGGTTCTTGTTGCTGACCGGCGCCTCGACCACGCCCAGATCGATGGCGTTGTTCTCCACCATGCTGACGATGCCGTCGGTGTTGGCGACCCGCAGGCGGATGGTCACGTCGGGGTACTGTCTTTTGAAGTCCCGCAGCAGTTCGGGGAGCATGTACTCGGCGATGGTCGAGCTGGCGCCGATGATCAGCACCCCGCTGACATCGCCGGTCAGTTCGCGAACCGAGTTATCCATTTCGGCATAAAGCTCGAAGATCCGGTTGGCGCACTCGTACACGCGCTGCCCGGCCTCGGTCAGGCTGATCCGGTTATGGGTGCGGTCGAACAGACGGGTATTGAACTGCTCCTCCAGCTGGCGGACCTGGAAGGTCACCGCCGGCTGGGTCATGTGCAACTCCTCGGCCGCCTTGGTAAAGCTCAGCAACCGGGCCACGGTCTGAAACACCTGTAATCGTCTGTCCGCCATCCGTCCTCTCGGGGGTTAATGCGAATAATCTTTATCTATGTACGCATCGGTAAAACTAAGGGACGAAATAGTAGCAAGTCTGGCGGCAAAACAAAACTGGTTTTGCCGCCAGAGGCGGATTTAACCTGCTGAATTTCAGCATTTTTCAGTGCACAATCAGTTTTCCATGCGCCTGTACATGAAGGCGTAATAGAGCACCGGAATCACCACCAGGGTCAGCACCGTCGAGACCAGTATCCCGAAGATCAGCGACAGGGCCAGCCCGCTGAAGATGGGATCATCCAGAATGAACATGGCCCCCAGCATGGCCGCCAGCCCGGTCAGGGCGATCGGCTTGGCCCGCACCGCCCCCGAGCGCAGCACCGCGTCCTGGAACGGCACCCCGGCGGCCACCTCCTGGTTGATGAAATCCACCAGCAGGATCGAGTTGCGGACGATAATCCCCGCCAGGGCGATCATGCCGATCATGGAGGTGGCGGTGAACTGGGCGCCCCACAGGGCATGGCCCGGCATCACCCCGATGATGGTCAGCGGGATGGGCGCCATGATGATCAGCGGCACCAGGTAGGAGCGGAACTGGGCCACCACCAGCAGGTAGATCAACAGCAGACCGACCGAGTAGGCGATGCCCATGTCACGGAAGGTCTCATAGGTCACCTGCCACTCGCCGTCCCATTTGATGCCGTACTGATAGGGGTTATCCGGCTGCTGGATGAGGAACTGGTCCAGAGGCCTGCCCTGGCCGATGTCCATTTCGCCCAGGCTGCCGTACATGTCGAACATGGCATACAGCGGACTGTCGAGCTGGCCGGCGGCGTCGCCGGTGACAAACACGACCGGCAGCAGATCCTTGTGGTAAATGGCGTGCTCGCGCTGGGTGGGCACGATCTCGACAAAGTCGGACAGCGGCACCAGCTCACCCTCCCGGCTGCGGATGGGCAACAGCAACAGACTGTCGAGTCGCGCCTTGTCGGCGACCTCGAATTCCATCCGGATCGGCAGCGGATACTTGAGATTGCCCGGATGCAGATAACTGGCATCCTCGCCACTCAATGCCGCCGACAGGGCCGAGACCACCGACTGCTGACTGATCCCGAGCAGCGCCGCTTTTTGCTGATCGACCTGGAGTATGTATTTGGGCGAGCGGACTTCGATACTGTCGTCCACGTCCACCACCTCGTCGGTCTGCTCAAAGACCTGACGGATCTGCCTGGCGACACGAATCTGCCCCTCGTAATCCAGACCGTAGACTTCGGCCACCAGCGGCGACATCACCGGCGGGCCCGGCGGGACCTCGACGATCTTGACGTTGGCATCATGACGTTGACCGATTTCCTGCAACGGACCACGCACCGCGCGGGCAATATCATGACTGCGACGCTCGCGCTCGCTCTTGTCGATCAGGTTGACCTGAATATCCCCGACATTGGCGCCCTCGCGCAGATAATACTGGCGCACCAGGCCGTTGAAGTTGATCGGCGAGGCATTGCCGGCGTAAATCTGGTAATCGCTCACCTCCGGTACTTCGGCCAGATACCGCCCCAGTTCGCCCAGCACCCGGTTGGTCCGCTCCAGGCTCACCCCCTCGGGCATGTCCACCACCACCTGGAACTCGGATTTGTTGTCAAACGGCAGCATCTTCATCACCACCAGCTTGAACCCGGCCAGGCTGACCGACAGCACAATCAACGCCATGATCACGTAAAACAGTTTGCGCCGGCGCGGCGCGCCCTGCTCGCGATTGAGAAACGGCCCGACATATTTCTTGAACAGTCCGTGCAGCCGTTCGGTGATGCGATCTTCCTGCTGCTCGTGGGCAACATCATGCTGGCGCCCCAGCACCTTGTTGGCCAGCCAGGGCGTGACCACAAAGGCGATGATCAGCGAGATCAACATGCCGATGCTGGCATTGATCGGGATCGGACTCATATAGGGGCCCATCAGGCCGGTGACAAACGCCATCGGCAACAGCGCGGCGATGACGGTGAAGGTGGCCAGAATCGTCGGGCCGCCGACCTCGTCGACGGCGGCGGGAATCGCCTCCAGCAGTTTCTTGCCGCCCATCTGCATGTGCCGGTGAATGTTCTCCACCACCACGATGGCATCATCGACCAGAATGCCGATGGAGAAGATCAGCGCGAACAGCGAAACCCGGTTGAGTGTGAAGCCCCAGGCCCAGGAGGCGAACAGGGTGATCGCCAGGGTGATCACCACCGCCGCGCCGACGATCAACGCCTCGCGCCAGCCCAGCGCCAGCAGCACCAGCAGCACCACCGAGGCGGTGGCGAAGATCAGCTTGGTGATCAGGGTCATGGCCTTGTCATTGGCCGTCTCGCCGTAATTGCGGGTGACGGTGACGTTGACCCCGTCGGGAATAAAAATGCCCTTGAGCTGTTCCACCCGCTCGATCACATCCTCGGCGATATTCACCGCGTTGGTGCCCGGCTGCTTGGCAATGGCCACGGTCACGGCCGGGAATTCGCCCTGCGCCGTGATGCCCTTGTCCGCCGCGGCCGGGCCGGTACCCAGGCGCACATACTGCTCGGGCTGATCCGGGCCGCGGCGCACGCTGGCCACATCCCGCAGGTAAACCGGCTTGCCCTCGTGCACGCCCACAATCAGGTTTTTCACCTCGCTCTCGCTGCTGAGGAACGTGCCGGTCTGCACCGGGATCTCCCGGTTCTCGCCCACCAGCGACCCGGCCGGCCGGGTCGCATTACTCTGCTGCAGGGCATCGCGCAGATCGGAGACCGCCAGGTTATAGGCCGACAGCCTGGCCGGATCGAGCTGCACCTGCACCACCTGATCGGGGCCGCCCAGGGTATAGATGTCGCGGGTGCCCTTGACCCGCTTGAGTTCCGATTCGATCGAATGGGCGACCTTGCCCAGATCCTCGCCGCTGTAGCTGTCGTCCTCGCTCCACAGGGTCAGGGAGACGATGGGCACATCATCGATGCCCTTGGGCTTGATGATCGGCTGGGCCACGCCGAGGCCCGACGGCAGCCAGTCCTGTTTGGAGTACAGGGCGTTATACAGTCGGACGATGGCCTGGGTGCGATCCTCACCCACCTTGAACTGGACGGTAATGGTCGACATGCCGGGGCGCGAGACCGAGTAGACATGCTTGAGCCCTTCCAGCTCGGAGAGGATCTGCTCCGCCGGTGTGCTGACCAGCTCCTCGACCTCCTTGGCGGAGGCGCCGGGAAAGCCGATAAAGACGTTGGCGAAGGTGACATTGATCTGCGGCTCTTCCTCGCGCGGCGTCACCAGCACGGCAAACACGCCAAGCAGAAAACCGACCAGGGCCAGTAACGGGGTGATCTCGGAAGTGAGAAACTGTTTGGCCAGTCCCCCGGAGACGCCCAGTTTCTCACTCATTGGCGTTCACCTGCCTGCTGTTCCTTGTAAACCGCCGTGGCGCGGACGGGATCCAGAGCCACCTGCTCGCCTTCCTCGAGTCCCGCGAGTACCTCGACCATACCGTCATCGAACCGCTCGCCGATGCGCAACTGACGCAAATGCAAACCGCCCTCCCCGTCGAGCACGTAGGCGCCCGTGACTTCACTGCGATGGACCACAGCCTCCCTCGGGATCAACAGACGCCGGGCTTCATCCACCACAAACGCCACCTTGACGAACATGCCGGGATAGATGCCGTGATCCCCCTCGGGCAACAGGACCCGTACATTGAAGGAATGGCTCCGGCTATCGGCGTAGGGGGAAATACGCAGCGACTCTGCACTGACGCTGCTTGTCCCGTTGCGATCCAGCAGCACCCGCGCCTCCCGCCGTTGACGCACCACCCGCACCATCTCCTGCGGGATATCGACCGAAGCGCGCAACACTTCCAGCGAAATCCCGGTAAACAGCGGCTCCCCCACGCCGGCCAGTTCCCCGACTTCCACATGACGCTTGACCACGATGCCGCTGTAGGGTGCACGCACGCGGGTATTCTCCAGCTCCTCGCTGGCCTGCTCGAAAGCCGCTTTGGTCGATTTCAGTCGCGCCTCGGCCTTGTCCAGCTCGGATTTGGCGACCAGTTGTTTCTCGTAGATCCCCTTGACCCGCTCAAACTCGGCCCGGGCCTCGTCGTAATTGGCCTTGGCGGCGTTATAACGGGCGCGCTGATCCTTGTCGCGAAACTGCAGCAGCAGCGCATCCTTTTCCACATAATCGTCGACATCGTAATGGATCTCGACCACCCGCCCGGAGGTCTGGGCCGACACGGTCGCCTCGTGCACGGCCTCGATGCGCCCATCCAGAACCCGTTCCAGCGGCCGGGTTTGCAGGCTGGCCGTGGCGCTTTCCAGTTCCGCCGCCACGGTCGACGATAATCCCGTGATCGCCATGCCCCAGAACAGGGCGGTAGTGTGTAATGCAGCCCGCATGAATCGACTCCTCCAGATCAGCAATGCGTTAATCATATCAACATCGACGGGACAGGAAACCCCTATCTCTCAAGGTGCTAGTTACCAGGGGCCAGGTACCAGGGGCTGGATTCAGAGCACTGTCTTCCATCAAGGCGATTCCGTTACAATAGTTAACCGGTTACAAGCACTTGATTTGGAGAAGCAGTTTCCCTATGGCTCAGTATATTTACACCATGAACCGCGTCAGCAAGGTGGTTCCCCCCAAACGCACCATTCTCAAGGATATTTCCCTGTCGTTTTTCCCCGGCGCCAAGATCGGGGTGCTGGGACTCAACGGCGCGGGTAAATCGACCCTGCTGCGGATCATGGCCGGACTGGATACCGAGATCGAGGGCGAAGCGCGGCCGCAGCCGGGGATCAATATCGGCTACCTCTCCCAGGAGCCGGAGCTGGATGACACCAGGAACGTGCGCGAAAACGTGGAAGGGGCGCTGCAACACATCAAGGACGCCCAGACCCGGCTGGAGGAGATCTACGCCGCCTACGCCGAACCGGATGCCGACTTCGACGCGCTGGCCGCCGAGCAGGGCGAACTGGAGAACCTGTTGCAGGCCACCGACGGCCACAATCTGGAGCGGACCCTGGAGATCGCCGCCGACGCCCTGCGCCTGCCGCCCTGGGAGGCCGATGTCAGCAAGCTCTCCGGCGGCGAACGCCGCCGGGTGGCGCTGTGCAAGCTGCTGCTCTCCAAGCCCGACATGCTGTTGCTGGACGAGCCCACCAACCACCTGGATGCCGAGTCGGTCGCCTGGCTGGAGCGCTTCCTGCACGATTACAGCGGTACCGTGGTGGCGGTGACCCATGATCGCTATTTCCTGGACAACGTGGCCGGCTGGATCCTGGAACTGGATCGCGGCGAAGGCATACCCTGGCAGGGCAACTACTCCTCCTGGCTGGAACAGAAAGAAAAGCGGCTGGAGATGGAAGAGAAACAGGAACAGTCGCGGATCAAGACCATCAAGAGCGAACTGGAGTGGGTGCGCACCAATCCCAGGGGACGCCAGGCCAAGAGCAAGGCGCGCCTGGCCCGCTTCGAGGAACTCTCTTCAAAAGATTATCAAAAGCGCAACGAAACCAACGAGCTGTTCATTCCGCCCGGCCCCCGACTCGGGGATCTGGTCGTCGAGGCCAATCATCTGCGCAAGGGCTTCGGCGACAAACTGCTGGTCGATGATCTGAGCTTCAACCTGCCGCCCGGCGGCATCGTCGGCATCATCGGCCCCAACGGCGCCGGCAAGACCACTCTGTTTCGCATGCTGGTCGGCCAGGAACAGCCCGACGACGGCGAACTGCGCATCGGCGAGACCGTGCAACTGGCCTACGTGGATCAAAGCCGCGATGCGCTGGATGGCAGCAAGACTGTGTGGGAGGAAATCTCCGACGGTCAGGACATCATGAGCGTGGGCGATTTCGAGATCAATTCCCGCGCCTATGTCGGCCGCTTCAACTTTCGCGGCAGCGATCAGCAAAAGCGGGTCGGCGATCTTTCCGGCGGCGAGCGCAACCGGGTGCATCTGGCCAAGCTGCTCAAAAGCGGCGGCAACGTGCTGTTGCTGGACGAACCCACCAATGACCTGGACGTGGAGACCCTGCGCGCGCTGGAGCAGGCGTTACTCGAATTCCCCGGCTGTGCCGTGGTGATCTCCCATGATCGCTGGTTCCTGGATCGTATCGCCACCCATATTCTGGCGTTCGAAGGCGACAGTCAGGTCACCTGGTTCGAGGGCAATTACGCCGACTACGAGGCGGATCGCAAACGCCGGCTCGGCGACGAGGAGCCCCATCGAATCAAATACAAACGTCTGGATAAATAATCCGCAAAGGTTCAGGGCCGGTAACGGCCCTTACGACCATTCGGGGC
>JBKGZJ010000032.1:0-17969 GCA_046545635.1 Thiohalophilus sp.
CCGGACTATGAATCCGGACAGCTGGCCATTACTCTCACTCCCCGCACACCGCAACAGATCGCCGCCTTTTATGTAGGCCGGGGCTTTGCCCGGGCCATGATCGACATCCTGCGCGAACAGTGTTTTATCACCGTGTTTATCCGGAACAAAAGCCCCGACATTCTCTGGCTGGATCTTGATCACTGGCGGTTCAGCAATGCCGACGGGCCCCTCCTCCGCCGCGATCGCGAACACTGGAAAGCGCGCTGGCAAAAGATGGACATCCCGCTGGCCCATCAGTCGACCTTTCGCTGGACACTGCTGCCGGAACAACTGGACTTTCTGCCCGGCGAACGCGAGGGCGGCAACCTCATTTTGCCGCGCGACGATCAGCCCATCACCCTCACCGCCCGCTTCGACAGCGGCGCGCAACGCGAGGGCGAGCCGATCGACATCAAACTGGAGAATATCCGATGCGCCGCCAATCCGTGATCCTGGCCCTGCTGTCGCTCCTGTTATGGAGCACGCCGATTCCGGCGACGGAGGCCGATCTCCCCAGGGGCATTATCAAACTCGACCCTTACCCGGCACCACCGCTGACATTGCGTGATCTGGACGGCGAGCCGTATTCGCTCGAGGCACAACGGGGCTCGCCGGTGTTCGTCCACTTCTGGGCCAGCTGGTGCGGGCCCTGTCGTGAGGAGATGCCCGCCATCCAGCGCATGTGGAACAAACTGCAGGACGAGGGCCTGAAGATCGCGCTGGTCAACACCGCCGAGGACGAGGACACCGTATTCAGCTTTCTCGCCGCCCACGCCCCGACGATTCGCCCGCTGCTGGATCGCGACGGACAACAGACCGAGGGCTGGGAGCCGCGCGGCCTGCCCGCCACCTACCTGGTGGACGCGCAGGGACAGGTACAGTATCAGGCCATCGGCGGGCGCCCCTGGGACGAGCCGGACTACCTCGATTTTCTCCGTTCTCTGATCAAAGCGCCCTGATCAAAAAGGCACAATCACACGCCGGTGATTAAATATCTGTTCCTATTAAGGGATACAGAGGTGCAGGTCAGGTTGCGCGCAGCGCTACCTGACATTCTCCGTATCGGCCGGGGTTCACGCAGGCTAACGCCAGCGTGACCTACAGGGTTAGCCAGAGTATAAAATGGGTATGAATCTGGAACAGCTGTTCAACCCGAGATGGATCGCACTTTTTTTGCGCTCGATGGTCTACAGTGTTACGTACGCGTTAATAATCTCTCACTCACAACCAATAAAGCGACGAGGAGTTCTTCCATGAAACTGAATCTCAAACCCCTGTTTGCCACACTGCTGGGACTGTCCCTGCTGACCCCGGCAGCGGTACAGGCCGAAAGCATGACTGTCAATATCAAGCGCCTGAAGATGCAAACGGCGCTGAAAATCGCCGAGGCGGCCATCGAACAGTGCCGCAAGGAAGGCGTGCAGATCGCCGTCACCGTGGTGGATCGCGGCGGCGATGAACAGGTAGTACTGCGCGATGAGCTGGCCATGGACATCACCATTCCCATCAGCAAGCAAAAAGCCCACACGGCGCTGGCCTTCAACAGCCCGCTGTCGCAGATGGAAGGCCAGTTCGAAGGCGCCTATTCCGTGCCCAAGATCGATGGTCTGGTGATCAGCGCCGGCGGGATTCCCGTCAACGTCGGCGGCAGCATCATGGGCGGCATCGGCGTCAGCGGCGCCCCCTCCGGCGAGATCGATGAAAAATGCGCGACCGCCGGTCTCAAGGCCGTGGAAGCCGATCTGGAAATGGAAGACATGTAACTCAAACGCCCCCGACGCAGTGAGGCCGTGGAGCCTCACTGCGTCGGACGTTTTTGTTTCTTCCCCGCGCTGTCCGTGAGGGGCAAATAGAGCGCGATGCACAGGCCGCCCCCCTCCCGATTACTCGCCTCGACCCGTCCGCCATGCGCCAGCACGGCCCGTTTGGCGATGGCCAGGCCAAGACCGTAACCGTCACGCCCACCCGTGGCCCCCTCGCCCGTGCGGACAAACGGCTCGAAAATCGTCGCCAGATCCGCCGGCGCCACGCCCGGCCCCCGATCGCAGACCCGAATCACCGTCTCGGTCCCGCCCGCTCCCGCTTCGACGCTGACTGTCACCCGCGTTTGCGGCGCGGTATAGCGCACGGCGTTGCGAATCACATTCTCAAACGCGCGACGCAATAACTCCGGTTTGCCAATCAGGCTCGCTTCGGCGTCAATGGCCAGCGCCACGCCGCGCCCGCTCGCCTCGGCTTCGAAGCGGGCGTCTTCGACCACCGTCTCCAGCAAGGCCGGCACATCGACCCGCTCATCGTGCTCGCTGTCCACGTGAGCCTCCAGCCGTGACAGGGTCAGCAGCTCGCCGACCAGCTCATCCAGTCGCCCGGTCTCGCGCTCGATGCGCTCCAGCATGGTGGCCAGTTTGTCCGGCTGCTGCTGACCCAGACCGATCGCCACCTGCAGGCGCGCCAGCGGCGAGCGCAACTCGTGGGAGACGTCGTGCAACAACCGCTGCTGGGCGGACACCAGGGCCTGGAGCTGGGCCGCCATATGGTCGAAATCGCGGCCCAGATCGGCGATTTCGTCGCGCCGACGGCCAATCCGGGGCATTACCCGGGTCGCCAGCTCGCCGCGGGCCAGCCGGTTGGCGGCCGACTGCAGGTGACGGACCGGCCGGGTCAGATACCAGGCCAGAACGGCGCTGAACAGCAGACTGGCGATCAGCGCCGCCACCAGCTGAAATCCCAGCGAGGTGTGGCGGGAGGCGGGCGGCGCCTGCGCCTCGGGGTTGGGCCGGGGGATGAAAATCACATACTCATGGCCGTTATGGCCCAGCACCCGGCGTACCCCGGACATCATTTGCGTGCCCCGCAACTGCTGACGGGCGCGCTCCAGGGCCACCGACGGCACCGGCCGATCGAACAGTTCCCGGTCCTGCTCATCGACGATCAGCACCAGCGGCAGGCGTTCTCCGGGCCAGCTGCGGAACAGGGATTCCACCGACTCCGCCCCCCCCTGGGCCAGCGCCAGCGCCGTGGCGTTGACCACGAAACTGGCCCGCGGCCCGGCCGCCAGATCAGTGATCGCCTCGATCCGGTTCTGGTTGTAAATATGCACGGCCAGCCCGACGCCGATGGCGATCAACACCAGCGTCAGCCAGAAGCCCAGAAAGATTTTCCAGAACAGGCGCCCCATCAGTCGTCCTGCAACAGTTGGTAGCCGACCCCGCGCACCGTCTGGATGGGAGAGCGCCCGTCGGCCAGGGTCCCCAGCTTGCGCCGCAGGTTGCTGACATGCATATCCAGCCCGCGATCATAGCGCTCCAGATCGCGTCCGAGCGCCTCGCTGGACAGGTCCGCCTTGCTCACCACCTGGCCGGCATGGCGCATGAGCGTTTCGAGGATATTGAATTCGGTGCTGGTCAGATCGAGGCGCTCCCCGTCCCAGCAGGCCACCCGCCGGCCCGGTTGCAGGCTGATGCGCCCCACCACCCGATCCTCGGCCCCGCCGGCCGCCCCCGGGGTGGCGGCACGCCGCAGGATCGCCCGCAGCCGGGCCACCAGCTCGCGCGGATTGCAGGGCTTGGGCAGGTAATCGTCGGCCCCCAGCTCCAGGCCGACGATGCGATCCACATCATCGCCCTTGGCGGTCAGCATCAACACCGGCACCCGCGATTGCTGGCGAATCCGGCGCAGCGCCTCGACGCCACTGAGCCGGGGCAGCATGACATCCAGCACCACCACATCGTGCCGTCCCGACAGCGCCGCCTCGACCCCGGCCTCACCGTCGTAGACGGCCTCCACCGTGAAATCCTCGGCGCTCAGGTAGTCGCTCAACATCTCGGTCAACTCGGTATCGTCATCGATCAGCAGAACCCGGTTCATGTATGCCGTCATTCCATTTAGTCATCCCAGGCGCTATGTTGCCACAGAGCCGGCCACAAGGCGCGGGATTTACCGGCCTTTACACAGCTTTACACCCCCGTGACCCAAGCTTGCAGTCAACCTGTCCATACTCTGCACATCGGATGACGGCACAGTGCCCATCCCCCGAAACACCTGCTGAGGAACATTGGTCATGAGAATGAAACACATCATTGGCATTACTGTAATGGCTGTCGGCCTGTCCGCAGGCGCGAGCCTGGCGCAGGCCAAAAGCGGCGAGGTCTGCGACAAGGGCGGCAAACATGCCACCTCCGGGCATCACAAACCCGGCCACAACCCCATGCAGCGCATGATGGAGAAACTGGACATGGATCAGACCCAGCGTGACAACGTGTCCACTATTGTCGAGGAACATCGCGACAAGATGAAAGAACAACGTCAGTCCATGCGGGATCTGCACCGGCAATTACACCGGATCACCGTCGAGGATAATTATGACGAGGCAAAAGCCCGTCAACTGGCTGACCGTAAAGCCCGGCTGTCCGCCGACATGACCGTGGAACGGACCAGAATGATACACAAAATCTACCGGCAGATGAACGCCGAACAACAGGAGAAATTCAGGACCCTGCGCAACCGGCATCACCAGGACAAAAGTTAACCCCTTTCTTGTTCATGCTCTCTCTCCCCTGAGTGTGTTTTGCGGGCCATCCCTGGCCCGCTTTTTTTTTGCCTGAGCACAAACTTCTTTTGATGCACAACTTCTCTGCTTGTTATATCGACTGGCTCAGCACCTGAATCGTCACCGGCAGGCCGAAAATAAAATCACCTTATTCAATCATCGCCTGGTTTTCATTATAAGCAGAACTGATTATTCTGTTGCCCCATCTCATGTTTACTCTGTCACCAGGCCACTTGACAAACCGTAGCAACCTACCACACTTTGATAAGCAGATTGTTGTCATAACAACAATTCGTTCCGCTACACGAGGGTTGCATCATCGGCTCAATCCGGCGCTCAAAAGCGTCAAGGTGGTGCAACATGAAAAACCTCGTCTCACTCTTTGTCATGCTCTTTCTCCCGGCGGGCGGGCTGGTCGCTGAAGAGATCGCCATTACCGTCCACAATCTGAAAAGCGGCAGTATCGGCGATTCGGTCGGCGTTATTGTCGCCCGGGAAAGCGGCGCCGGCCTGGTACTGGAACCCCATCTCGACCGGCTGGACAAGGGCAATTATGAAGTCAGTATTCATGAACATGCGACCTGCCACGGACGCTACAACGACGACGGGAGCATTGAACCCGGTGCCTCCGCCGGCGACCCGATCGCCAACCTGCCGATCCTGGAACTGCGCGAGGGGCAGAGCCCGCAAGCGATAGTCTCGCGCGATCTGCGCCTACAGGACATCCAGAATCGCAGCATCATGCTCTCGCGACTGGACGAAGCCGCGCCGAAGGATGCCATCGCCAGCAAGGTGGCATGCGGCGCCCTGGAAAACTGAATACGTGATCCGAATACCAGTGCACTTTTGGGGCCCCTGCGCCTCCCGGGACCGTCGGCCACAGGGAGATACTCGCTGCGTGTCCCGGGAGACGCAGGGGGCCTCGCAACATCATTGTGATCGGGTATTCGGAACTTCTGTTCAGGCCATGTTGCCGGATAAAGGGCGGTGAGCCCTGATCACCGGTCTTCTTCACCGCGGTGCACTGTGTCGCAGCTCGTGCCACGCCGAACGAATGACCCGCAAGGCGGAGCGTAGCAGCAATACCACCAGCGCCGCGGCGACCACGATATCCGGCCAGCCCGAGCCGGTCAGCCAGACCCCGCCGGCGGCCAGAAACACCGAGATATTCGCAGCAATATCGTTGCGCGAGCATTCCCAGACCGAACTCATGTTGACGTCCTCGTGCCGGTGTCGCCATAACAGATACAGACAGAGACTGTTGGCCAGCAGGGCAAGCAGACTGAACGCCCCCATCAACTCGAACACCGGCACGCCGGGCTCGATTAACCGGTAAACAATCTGGCCCGCCACCGCGCAGGCCGCCAGCAGGATCAGGATCCCCTTCAACAGGGCCACCCGGGCCTTGACCGTGGCACCGCGGGATACCGCGTACAGACTCAGCGCGTAAGTCAGCGCGTCACCCAGATTATCCAGACTGTCCGCCAGCAAGGCGCTCGAACGGGCATACAGGGCCGCGACCATGATGACCGCGAACATTACCGCATTGATGGCCAGTACCGCCCACAAAGTATGACGCTGGCGCTGTTGCACCGGTTGTACCGCACACTCGTTGTCACAACATCCGCTCATGAATACTCCGTTGTTTTACGGTTTTTGTCGTCAAACCACCACGATAAAACCACAAACTTTTAATTACATTGAGCTTCCCGGATTTTACCCGACCGAACCGGTGGCTGTCGCGATGTGACAATTTCAGTTTTATGTAGTAAGTTTAATACTACATACACCACGGCGATGTAGTGTCATGCACCTGAAACGTTTTACCGATTTTGCCCTGCGCGTGTTGATCTATCTGGCGCTGCACCCGCAGCGGGTCATTTCAATCAACGAGATCGCCCGATCGTTTGATATGTCACGCAATCACCTGCTCAAGGTTGTCAATGAGCTGGTGGCCAGCGAATTAGTCACCACCTACCGCGGTAAAAGCGGTGGCATGCAACTGAGCAAGTCACCGGCCGACATCAACGTCGGACACCTGACCAGAAAGCTGGAAGGCGGGTCACCCCTGATCAATTGTACAAAACCACTGTGTCCCATCCTGCCGGCCTGCACCTTGAACCAGGCATTGGATGAAGCGCAACAGGCATTTTTTGATCACCTGGACCGTTATACCCTGGCGGATTTGATTGGCAACCAGCAGGACAGGCTGGTCAACTTGCTGGCTCAAACCGGTTCGGAGGCAAAGTTATGAGCGATAAGTCATCCCGTGAATTACGCCGAGAAGACTTCCAGCAGGCACTCAAGGAGTTCGACACCTATATCGACATCACGCTGGAGGACCTCATGCAAATTGATCGTATGGCCAACAAGCATGCCCGCCTGCGCGAGACAGAGGGGCTGACAGTCCGCGAAATCATGACTCCGGAGGTGATTTGCGTCACCCCCGACACCCCCCTGTCTGATGCCGCGCGTATACTGGTGGAACAACGTATCAGCGGATTACCGGTCACCGCTGAGGAGGGCAACCTGATTGGCGTGGTCACCGAGGCCGATTTTCTTTGCGCCATGGGGATACCCTGTCATCACCCGACACACAGCGTCTGGCAAACCCTGGAGAACATGTTCCGACATCCCCCGCGTACCACCGATATGCCTTCAAAGGTGGGTGATATCATGGTTGAGCAAGTGGTCAGCATCAATGAAAACAGGACCCTGCACGACGTTATCGAACAGATGAAAAAACATCACATCAAGCGGGTTATCGTCACTGACGATCAGGAACGGGTCAGCGGCATTATTACCCGCTCCAACCTGGTCCAGGTCCTGCTCCAGCAGATGTTATAGGCTGTTGGCCACCAATCAATTACCACTCCATTTTGCAAATCGGTCCTTACTGACCCGCCTTCAACGCCGCGATGCGTTCGGCCAGCGGGGGATGGGACATAAACAGGCGTTTAAACCCCTGCCCGATCTGGCCGGAGATGCCGAACGCCGCCAGCTGATCCGGCAGGTGAGGTTGATCGACGCCGCGCTGCAGCGCTTCCAGGGCGCGGATCATCTTCTGCCGCCCGGCCAGTTGCGCCCCGCCGGCATCGGCCCGGAACTCACGCCGGCGACTGAACCACATGACGATGATACTGGCCAGAATTCCCAGGATAATTTCGGCCACGATGGCCGTGATCCAGAAGGCCGGACCATGACCCCGTTCCACCTTGAACACCACCCGGTCCACGATATGACCAATGACCCGGGAGAGGAAAATGACAAAAGTATTCACCACCCCCTGAATCAGCGCCAGGGTGATCATGTCGCCATTGGCGACGTGGCTGACCTCGTGCCCCAGCACCGCCTCGGCTTCGTCCCGGCTCATGCTGTTAAGCAAGCCGCTACTCACCGCCACCAGCGCATTATTGCGCCGGGCACCGGTGGCAAAGGCGTTGATGTCGTCTGATTGATAGATTGCCACATCCGGCATACCGATCCCGGCCCGCCGGGCCTGTTCCCGAACAGTCTCGACCAGCCACTGCTCTGTGGCATTGCGCGGCTGTTCGATCACCTGAGCACCGGTCAGACGTTTGGCCGTCCACTTGGAAATCGCCAGCGAAATCAGCGAACCGCCGAAGCCGATCACTGCGGCAAAAATGAGCAATGCCTGGTAATCCAGGCCGACGCCCTGTTCATCCAGAATCCGCTCCACACCCAGCAACCGCAGGGTAATACCCAGAACGACAATGATGGCCAGGTTTGTGGCCAGAAACAGTGCAATACGTTTCACCGTTATTCCCTCTTGTCAGCACACCATCTACGCCGGTTTGGACTCCGGCCGAAACGAAAAGTTTTTGCCTTCAGGAATATGGCGGCGTAGTTACGGCTTTCAAGAGAACAGGGTTATAAACCTTGCGGCGGCGGACTATCCGACAGACAGCCCGCCGGGGTGAATTCTATTTGTGTTGCAGGGAATTCCAGAATTTACCCACCCAGGAACGTTTTTCATAACTCTCCTGAACGCCCCTGGAGATAAAGTGTGAGGTATATTGCCGATCCTCTTCCATGATGTGCTTGGTCAACCACATCTTGAGGAAATGGAGCAATTCAAAGTTGACCGATTTTTTACCTTCAGCCAGCTTCTGACTCAGTGTATGGACTTCATTGAGCAATAATTCATGGTGATGCTTGTGCTCCTCATACTCGGGATAGCCGAGAATTCGCATCAGGCTCTCTTCGACTGCAAAATGAATCCGGGTGTATTCCAGCAGTTCCGCCAGAATCCGTTGCGCCGCCTCGGAACCGTGGTGCTCCACAATCGCCTTGTGCAGTTCATTCAGCAAATCCACAAGAATTTTATGCTGATTATCGATCTCCTCGATACCGACACTTAACTCTTCAGACCATTCGACCAGTTTCTCTTGCGAACCCATATTCGTGGCAGGTTGCGACATAATGCTTCCTCCAAAAAATACCACGCCTTGCGGCGTGGCAAGGGGCTTGCGATGACTTGATTTGGCTAACCCGGCTCATGATACCGGTGAGCCGTACTGCTGTTCTGATCCAGATCAAATCTAAGGGAGATCAACGGACAATTAGGCTCACACCAGGTGGTGTTTTCCCTCAACATGCACCGTACTGGCCTGAAGACCTTCCTCCCCCTGCTCTTCAGTAAAGTGGACCGGCATCCCGACGGCCAGATCCGCAAAATCCGCCTCGAGTACACTGTTACGATGAAAGTAGACTTCCTGGCCATCATCGCTCGCAATGATGCCGTAATCCTCATCGGGTACCAGCTGCTTGATCGTCCCATGCGGTGGCATCTGATGATGCTTGACCTTGCCCCGACGCTTGCGCACGTAATCTTCCAGCTGGCGTTTTGCCGAATTGAAGGCATCCCGGATCGCCACATAAACATCCTCATGGGCGTGGTGTTTGTCCGGATGCCGTGAGGCAACAATTTCCTCGCCCGGCAGGGTCATGTCGACCGTCACGGTATAGATCCGGCCCTTGTGATGATGCTGGTGTGGCGCCTCCACCACCACCCGGCAACTTGTTATATCGTCCGCAAACAGCTCGAGTTTCTGCGCCTTCTCCTTGATGGCCGTCTCGATGGAGTCAGAATGATCGAGATGTCGAAAGGTGATCTGTAATGGAATCTGCATGCCGCTCTCCCTGTCTCAAATGATGCACAAAAAGTGTCTGATAGACTGATAGCATAGGAACTATGCAATTTCACAAGTAAGAATAGACGATGCGGGTCATTGACGGATCAACCGGTGAAGGCGGCGGCCAGGTATTGCGCAGCGCCCTGGCGCTGTCGGTCTGCCTGAATCTCCCTTTCAGGATTATCAACATTCGGATACGCCGACCCCGGCCGGGATTGCAGCCGCAACACCTGGCCGCAGTCAACGCAGCGGCGGCTATATCAATCGCTTCACTGGAGGGCGCCGAGCTGCATTCCACCCGACTGGAATTCAGCCCCCGGCGGATCACACCCGGCAGCTATACCTTTGATATCGGCACCGCCGGCAGCACTTCACTGGTACTGCAAACCATTCTCCCCGCCTTGATCCTGGCCTCATCGCCCAGTCAATTACAGATCACCGGCGGTACGCACAATCCCATGGCGCCCACTTATGAGTACCTGCATTATACGTTTCTACCGATATTGAGGCGTATGGGAGCCGACATCCGGAGCGAACTGATCCGCCCCGGTTTTTACCCCCGCGGCGGGGGACAGATCGCGGTGTCGATTCACCCGGTCAAGCGGCTTGAACCGCTCTATCTTTCACAACGCGGCCAGATCGTTCACCAGTATGCCCGGATTCTCTCCAGCCGCCTGCCCCGCCATGTCGCCGAACGGGAATGGCAGATCATCCATCAACAGCTCCACTATCCGGAAAGCCAGCGTGAGCTGATCTTCGCCGACAACGCCCTGAGTCCCGGCAATGCCGTCAACCTGATTCTGCAGACCACACACCTGAACGAAGTGTTTACCGCGTTGGGCAAGCCGGGCCTGCCTGCCGAGCAGGTTGCCCAATCCGCGGTCGACGATTTGAGGCGCTATCTGGACACGCCGGCCCCGGTCGATGCGCATCTGGCGGATCAACTGCTATTGCCCATCGCCCTGGCCGGGGAGGGCGGGTTTCGAACCACGGCCATGACCTCGCATACCCGAACCAACATGGCGATCATCACCCGGTTTACCCACAACCGGTTCGTGGCCCGGGAACTGGCGCCCGATGACTGGGAAATCCGCTTGACCTCATGACGATAAACTGCAAGCTTGGATCTGTGCAGCACCATGTTCAACAATCCTGAACAAGGATAAACCGTGCATGCCTGATCACCCGTTCAAGGTCGAACTGATAAGCTGGGGCGAAACCGAGCGTCTGATTGACAAACTCGCCAGCCACATCAGGGAAAGCGGTTTTATACCGGATGTCGTCATCGCCATTGCGCGCGGCGGCTACGTTCCCGCCAGACTGCTGTGTGATCAGCTGGATATCTATCAACTGACCAGCATCCGTATCAGCCATTACCTGGCTGGCGCGCACCGATCAGAACAGGCGCAACTGGTTGAACCCCTGCATAGCGACATCAGCCAGGCCAACGTCCTGCTGGTCGACGATGTGGATGACAGTGGCGATACACTGGAACTGGCACGACAGCACCTGTCAGACCGGCAACCGAAACAACTCAAGATAGCGGTTGTGCACCACAAGCTGGCTTCCAGTCTCATTCCCGATTATTACGCACACAAGATTGTAAAATGGCGATGGTTAACCTACCCATGGGCCCTGTACGAGGATGTCTGCGGATTTCTGGACCAACTTTCACCACCGGCGACAAGCCCGCAAGAGGCCGCCCGACGTCTGCAGGCACAATTTCAGATATCCGTACCCCGGCGGGTGATGGCTGCGGTGTTCCATCAGTCAACCAACAACCCTGTCGTAACATCACGGTAACCTGTCTCTCCACCGACGTGGGAAGTTGTTCCCTCAAGACAGCCAGACGGGTTTGTACTATGTTTTAACTGTAAACGTTTCTGGCAAATCGCAAATCACGGAACCGGCCGTCTATGACTATGCCACAGTGGCAGCAGTGTTTTATGTTCGTTCTTGTGACCGGTTTGCTGCTGCCCGTGAATAACCTGACCGCGACGATCACGATGCCAACAATCGAACTGCCCGCCCCCCGCATAGAGGGAAGTCACAATCTGAATCAGCTATTGCAACAGCGACGGTCCCGGCGGAATTTCGGTTCAGGCCCGATAACTCTCGCCCAGCTTTCGCAACTGCTCTGGTCGGCCCAGGGGATCACCGATGAATCAGGGCTGCGTACCGCCCCTTCCGCCGGGGCACTCTATCCTCTGGAGATCTACGTCATCGCGGGACAGGTCCGCGATCTGGATACCGGGTTATATCACTACCGGGTCAAAACCCACAGCCTGACACAAATTGACAAGGGAGATCTGCGCCAATCGCTGACACTGGCCGCCCTGGATCAGACTATGATCGAAGAAGCTGCTGCTATCATTGTCATCACCGGCGACTATGCCCGCACACAACGCAAATACGGCTCCCGCGCCGGGCGTTATGTGCATATCGAAGTAGGCCATGTCGCCCAGAATATTTATCTGCAGGCAACGGCGTTAAAACTGGCTACCGTGATTGTCGGTGCCTTCGAAGACCACAAGGTGCACCAGATCCTGCAACTGGATGAATCCCTGACGCCACTGGCCCTCTTGCCGATCGCGCGCCAGCCCTGACAACACATAGCAGAGACTCATGCCAACCAGTAATACAGACATCGCCGACATCTTCGAGGAAATCGCCGATATCCTCGAAATCCAGAGTGCCAACCCGTTTCGGATCCGCGCCTATCGCAATGCCGCGCGACAAATCCAGGGCATGGGACAGGAGGTCCGGACCTATATCGAGCGCGGCAATGACCTGACCAAGCTGCCGGGAATCGGCGAGGATCTGGCCGCCAGGATCAATGAAATCATCGAGACCGGCCGCTGCCAGGCCCTGGAAAAATTGCGCAAACAGACCTCACCGGGGCTGGTTGACCTGCTGCATATTCCCGGGCTGGGCCCCAAACGGGTGCACACCCTGTTCGAGGAACTGGATATCCATAGCCCCGAACAATTGCTGCGCGCGGCCAAAGACGGCCGGGTACGGGAACTGTCCGGTTTTGGCGAAAAGACCGAACAAAATATCATCAAGAACATCGAAGAGCACATCAAACACAAACAGCGGATCAAAATTGCCGTAGCCGGCCAGTATGCCGAACCCTTGCTCGAATATCTACGCCAGGTCAAAGGCACGGACGAGGTTGTCATCGCCGGCAGCTACCGCCGCCACAAGGAGACCGTGGGGGATCTTGATATTCTCGTCACCGCAAGTAAAAGCGGTGATGTCATGGACGCCTTCGTTAACTATGAGGGCGTGGCCGATGTGCTCTCCCGCGGCAGTACCCGAAGCACTATCAGACTGAAAAATAACCTGCAGGTGGATCTACGTGTTGTGGCGAAAAAAAGTTTCGGTGCGGCGCTGCACTATTTCACCGGGTCCAGGGCCCATAATATCGCCATCCGGCGCCGTGCCCAGGAGCGTGGACTCAAGCTTAATGAATATGGCGTGTTCAGGGATGACGAGCAGATCGCCGGCAAAACCGAGGAGTCGGTCTTCAAGGTGGTCGATCTGCCCTGGATTGCACCGGAACTGCGGGAGAACAACGGCGAAATCGAAGCCGCCGAAGAAAATCGTCTGCCGCATCTGGTGGAACTGACGGATCTGAAAGGTGATCTGCACTCACATACATCCGCCACCGACGGTCATCACAGCCTCAAACAGATGGCCGGGGCGGCCAAAGAGTTTGGCCTGAGTTATCTTGCGATCACCGAGCATTCCAGACACCTCAAGGTCGCGCACGGACTGGATGAGAAGCAACTGCTAAAACAGATTGATGAGATCGACGCGCTCAATGAAAAACTCGATGATATTACTCTGCTCAAGGGCATCGAAGTCGATATTCTCGAAGATGGCCAACTGGACCTGCCCGATGAGATATTACAGCAGCTGGATCTGGTGATCGGCGCAGTCCACAGTCAGTTCCATCTCTCCCGCAAAAAACAGACCGGGCGTATCCTGCGGGCCATGGATCATCCCTGCTTCACGCTGCTGGCCCATCCTTCCGGACGGCTGCTGGAACAACGCGATGCCTATGATGTCGATATGCCGCGCGTAATCCGCCATGCCCGTGAACGTGGATGCTACCTGGAACTCAATGCCCAGCCAGATCGGCTGGATCTGCTGGATGTCTATTGTCACGCGGCAAAGGACGAGGGGGTGCTGGTCAGCGTCAATTCTGACGCCCACAGTGTTAATGACTTTGCCAACCTGGAATACGGCATCGGCCAGGCTCGACGAGGCTGGCTGGAAAAAGATGATATTCTCAATACCCGTTCCCTCACCCAATTACGCAAGCTGCTCAAAAGCACTATGCCATAATACGATTTGCTTGTTTGGGAGTTACTTCATGGCATTAACCACCCCGATGACAGACATTCCCGCGCCACGTATCGGTGTCCTGGGGTGTGGCAATATCGCCACGATTATTGCTCAACACAATCTGAATATCGATATCGTGGCGGTCTATGACCGGCATCCGGACCGGGCTGAACATCTTGCCGGCATATGGGGGGCAAGAGCCTGTAAAAATCTCGCACAGTTCATTGAACATGATATGGATTTCGTCCTGGAGCTCGCCTCAATCGGAGCGGTAGAGGATCATGCTGTGGAGATTCTGCAGCATGGGAAAAAACTGATCCTGCTCAGTGTCGGCGCGCTGGCCAATGAAATATTACGGGCCCGACTGATCAATACGGCACAGGAGTACCGACTCAGCGTCCGTATTCCCAGCGGTGCATTGTTCGGGCTGGATAATCTCAAGATCGGCCGACTTTCTCCCTTCGATCAGTTACTCTTGCGCACCACCAAATCACCAGACTCACTGGGCATTTCGACGGATTCACGACAATGCCTGTTCAATGGCTCGGCCAGCGAGTGCATCGAGCAGTACCCGAAAAACGTCAACGTGGCGGTGGCACTGGGCCTGGCCGCCGCCTGTGAAGCCCGGGTAGAACTGTGGGTTGATCCACAAATCACGCAAAACCGGCACGAGATACTGATTCAGGGTGAATTTGGACAAAGCGAGATCAAGATCAGCAATCTTCCCTGCCCCGATCATCCTGCTACCAGCTATCTGGCCGCGCTGTCAGTGATGGCCTTGCTGGAGGGCCTGAACGATGTACTGACCATCGGCACCTGATCCGAACGACTCGGCTACTGTTCCCGTTCGTCCAATAAAAAAGGGGCCCGCAGGCCCCTTTTATCAGTCACGTAAAGATCTTACTTGGCGTTGCGTTCCTTGGCTTCCTTGATCACCTCTTCCGCCACATTGGCCGGGCACGGCATGTAGTGGGAGAACTCCATGGAGAACTGGCCGCGGCCGGAGGTCATGGTACGCAGGTCGCCGATGTAACCGAACATTTCGCTCAGCGGACAGTCGGCCTTGACGCGCACGCCGGTCGGACCCGGTTCCTGGGACTTGATCATGCCGCGGCGACGGTTGAGGTCACCAATCACATCACCGACATTGTCTTCGGGTGAGAATACGTCAACCTTCATCACCGGCTCCATCAACTGCGGACCGGCCTTGGGCATGGATTGACGATAGGCGGCATTGGCGGCCAGTTCATAGGCCACGGCAGAGGAGTCCACCGGGTGATAGCCACCATCGACCAGGGTCACCTTGAAGTCCAGGCAGGGATACCCGGCCAGTACGCCCTTGACCGAGCTCTTCTCAAAGCCCTTTTGCACGGCCGGCCAGAACTCGCGCGGGACATTACCGCCGGTAACCACGGATTCAAACTCGAAGCCGCTGCCGGGCTCGCCCGGCTCGATGATGTAATCGATCTTGGCGAACTGCCCGGAACCGCCGGTCTGTTTCTTGTGCGTGTAGGTGTCCTCGATCTTCTGGGTAATGGTTTCGCGATAGGCCACCTGTGGCTTGCCCACGACAACTTCCACGTTATGCGTCCGTTTGAGAATGTCGACCTTGATATCCAGGTGCAGCTCGCCCATGCCCTTGAGGATGGTCTCGCCACTGTCTTCGTCGGTTTCGACGCGGAACGAGGGATCCTCGGCCACCATCTTGCCGATGGCGATACCCATTTTCTCGGCGGCCGCCTTGTCTTTCGGCGCAACCGCGACGGAGATCACCGGATCGGGGAAGACCATCGGTTCCAGGGTCGCCGGCTTGTTGGGATCGCACAGGGTATGACCGGTCTGGGTATGCTTGAGACCGATCAGGGCGACGATGTCACCGGCCTGGGCGGAATCGCGTTCTTCACGATCGTCGGCGCTCATTTCCACGATGCGGCCGATCCGCTCTGTCTTGCCGGTGAAGGTATTCAGGACGCTGTCGCCTTTTTTCAGCTTGCCCGAGTAGATCCGGGTAAAGGTCAGCGCGCCGTAGCGGTCGTCCATGATCTTGAAGGCCAGCGCACGCAGCGGCCTGTCGGGATCGACAATCGCATACTCGCCGGTTTCGTTCCCTTCCAGATCGACTTCCGGCTGCGGCGGGACCTGGGTCGGATCGGGCAGGTAATCCACGACCGCGTCCAGCACCAGCTGCATGCCCTTGTTCTTGAACGCCGAACCGCAATAGGTGGGGAAAAAGTCCAGAGCGATGGTGCCTTTGCGGATACAACGCCTGATGTCCTCGACCGACGGCTCCTCGCCTTCCAGGTATTTTTCCATCAGATCGTCGTCCTGCTCGACGGCGGTTTCGATCAGCTTTTCACGCCACTCTTCGACCTGATCGGCCATCTCGGCCGGGACATCCTGAATTTCGTAATTTTCCGGCAAGCCGGTATCGTCCCAGACCCAGGCTTTGCGGGTCAGCAGATCGACCACCCCGGAGAACTGATCCTCGATACCGATGGGCAGCACCATGACCAGCGGCGTGGCGGCCAGTACTTTTTCCACCTGGGCAACCACCCGATAGAAATCGGCCCCCACACGATCCAGCTTGTTGACGAAAATCAGGCGCGACACGCCGGATTCATTGGCGTAGCGCCAGTTGGTTTCCGACTGGGGCTCGACGCCGCCGGAGCCACAGAACACGCCGATACCGCCGTCAAGCACCTTCAGGGAACGGTATACCTCGATGGTGAAATCCACGTGGCCGGGGGTATCGATGATGTTAAGACGGTGATCCTTCCAGGCACAGCTGGTGGCAGCGGACTGGATGGTGATGCCGCGCTCGGATTCCTGATCCATGAAGTCCATGGTGGATTCGCCATCATGCACTTCGCCCAGCTTGTGGATCTTGCCGCTCAGCTTGAGGATACGTTCGGTGGTGGTGGTCTTGCCGGCATCCACGTGCGCGAAAATGCCGATGTTTCTGTACTTGCTCAAATCAATCATGTTTCTACCTGTAATCAATTCAGTTGCCCGCCGCTGTCAGCCGGGCCGGTTGTGATGGTAAAGGCTTGTGACCACCACCGGAAGTCTGCCTGTGTGGCTATAGCGCCAAAAACAGCCGCGCATTATACCCAAAGTGACAAAAAATGTGCATGACAATCGGGGGTCGAAGAGGCGATTTTACGGAAAATCCTGCGGGCAACCCGGCCACTGGCGACCAGCTGGACGCTGTTGACTCGATATGGGGCCGGATTTGTCCGCTTCAAGCAGGCGGAACCGGGTCAGGGCGCCGGTGATATATATTAAAATTGGAGTGCTGCCCCCTCTCCAGAGACGCCCAAAGGCCCCCGAATACCCGGAAGTTGCCTCCTCAACTGCGCATCAAGGGTCTTGTGGTCCGGTTTCAGTGGTTTCGATGCCGTTGCGTCCACCCGGGTTCAGGTTTGCCCCGGCCCTGTTTCGCCGGCCCGAGCCGACGAGCGGGTCGCCGTAAATGGCGGCGATATTCCAGCACAAGCGGATGATCTTCACCCGGCAGGTTGAATAGCCGCCGCATGGCCAGGGGAGCATAGCCCCCATCAAATTCCGCCGCCTGCTCGATAATCGCCGCCAGCTGTTGCAACGCCGGGGCGTAGTCTTCGCTCACTACATAATGAGCGACCAGCTGCTGGCGGGCTTCCAGCGCCCCCGGATCAGCGGCCACCCGCGCCTCCAGGTCAGCACGATCCCGGGCCGGATCCCGGACCGCAAAAAACGTCAGCAAATCATGCAAGTGGCTGATTTGCGGATGCCCGGGCCACGTAGTATTCCAGCAGCCGGCGCACGGCCGGTTCCGGCCGGTAGCCGTGCCGGCTGGCTACCACCTCGCCGCAGCGAAACAGTTTCAGGGTCCGGGACACTGATAATGCTGT